>NZ_CP025612.1:300000-600000 GCF_002868735.1 Niveispirillum cyanobacteriorum
TGCCGAGGACGAGGCCGCCTTCAAGGCCCCGATCCGGGAGCAGTATGAAAAGCAGGGCCACCCCTATTACGCCTCGGCCCGCCTCTGGGACGATGGCGTCATTGACCCGGCCGACACCCGTTCCGTGCTGGGCCTGTCGCTGTCGGCGGCGCTGAACGCGCCGATCCCGCCGGCGAAGTTCGGCGTGTTCCGGATGTGATGGGGGCCGCCATGACCATGATCCTGACCGATATTGACGCGCGCGGGGTGGCGACCGTCACCCTGAACCGCCCGGAAATCCATAATGCCTTCAATGACGAGGTCATTTCCGGCCTGACGACCATCTTCCGTGACCTGGGGGCCAACCCGACGGTGCGCATCGTGGTGCTGCGTGGGGCGGGCAAAAGCTTTTCCGCCGGTGGCGACCTGAACTGGATGCGCCGCATGGCCGGCTATAGCCGGGAACAGAACCTGACCGACGCCATCGGTCTGGCCACCATGCTGCGCACCCTCAATGAACTGCCGAAGCCGACCCTGGCCGTGATCCATGGGCATTGCTTTGCTGGGGCTGTCGGGCTGGTCGCGGCTTGCGATATCGCAATCGCCGCCGATCCCGTGCAATTTGCTCTGACGGAGGTGCGTCTGGGTCTGATCCCCGCCACCATCGGGCCTTATGTCGTGGCTGCCATGGGGGCGCGTGCCTGCCGCCGCTATTTCCTGACCGCCGAGCGGTTTGGGGTGGCCGACGCGCACCGGCTGGGTCTGGTGCATGAGGTGGTGGGGCTGGATGATCTGGACGCCGCCGCCGAACGCCATATCGAGAACCTGCTGCTGGCTGGGCCAACCGCACTGGGCGCGGCGAAGGATTTGATCCGTGCCGTCGATGGCCCGGTCACCGACGCCATGGTTGCCGACACTGCCGCCCGCATCGCCGATGCACGGTCAGGTGAGGAAGGCCGCGAGGGCCTGTCCGCCTTCTTTGACAAGCGCAAGCCGGGATGGGTGAAATGAGCCGGATTTCGAAAGTCCTCATCGCCAATCGCGGTGAAATCGCCGCCCGCGTCATGCGCACCGCCCGCCGCCTGGGCCTGGGCACTGTCGCTGTCTATTCTGATGCCGACGCCAAGGCGCTGCATGTGGCCAGCGCCGATCAGGCGGTTCATATCGGTCCGGCCCCGGCGCGCGAAAGCTATCTGGTGATCGACAAGATCATCGCGGCGGCCAAGGCAACGGGGGCGGACGCCATCCATCCCGGCTATGGATTCCTGTCGGAAAACGCCAGCTTTGCCGATGCGGTGGTGGCGGCGGGACTGATCTTCATTGGCCCGCCGGCCAGTGCCATCCGCGCGATGGGCGGCAAGTCAGAGGCCAAGGCCCTGATGGAAACGGCCGGCGTGCCGCTGGTGCCGGGCTATCATGGTGAGGATCAGGATGACGCCCTGCTGGCAGGTGAAGCCGCGCGTATCGGCTTCCCGGTCCTGATCAAGGCGTCCGCCGGTGGCGGCGGCAAGGGTATGAAGGTCGCCAGCAGTGCCGAGGAATTCCTGGCGGCGCTGGCCTCTGCCAAGCGCGAGGCCAAAGCCAGCTTTGGCGATGATCGTGTACTGATCGAGAAGTACCTAGCCCGTCCGCGCCATGTGGAAATCCAGGTCTTCGCCGACAGCCACGGCAATTGCGTCTACCTGTTCGAACGCGACTGTTCCATTCAGCGCCGCCACCAGAAGGTGGTGGAGGAGGCCCCGGCCCCTGGCATGGACCCCGTCATCCGCGCCCGCATGGGCGAGGCTGCTGTGGCGGCGGCGAAGGCCATCGGCTATGTCGGTGCCGGTACCGTTGAATTCCTGCTGGATACTGACGGTTCATTCTACTTCATGGAGATGAATACCCGCCTGCAGGTGGAACATCCCGTGACGGAGAAGATTACGGGTCAGGACCTGGTCGAGTGGCAGTTGCGGGTGGCGGCGGGCGAAACCCTGCCCCTGACCCAAGAGCAGTTGACCATCAACGGCCACGCCATTGAGGTGCGGCTTTACGCGGAGGACCCGGTCAAGGGCTTCCTGCCGCAGACAGGCACACTGGCGCATCTGCGCTTCCCCGAACAGGGGGAGCATGTGCGTGTCGATACGGGCGTGCGCTCGGGCGATGCCATCTCCATCTTCTATGACCCGATGATTGCCAAGTTGATCGTCTGGGACAAGGACCGCGACAGCGCCGTGCGCCGCCTGGAAAAGGCCCTGGCGGAGACGGAAGTGGCCGGTCTGAATGCCAATGTGCCCTTCCTGTCCGCTGTGGCGGGGCATCCGGGCTTCCTGGCCGCCGATCTGGATACGCGCTTCATTGAGCGGTATGAGGCTGACCTGCTTCCCGCCGCGACCGCGCCGGACGTCAAGACCCTGGCCCTGTTCAGCCTGGGCCTGACCCTGTCCCGCCGAAGCGCGGGCAGCGACCCGTGGGATGCCGTCGGTGGTTTCCTGCTGAACCTGCCCGCGACAGAGCGGGTCGAGTGGCAGGAAGCGGGAGAGGACGGGGCCGCGCACAAGGTGGACATCACCTGGACGCGCGGCGGTTTTACCGTCGTCGCCGCCGGTGAAAGCCTGCCTGTCTCCGGCATCCTGTCCGCCGATGGCACCCTTACGGCCACGCTGGGCGGCACGCGGGTCATGGCGCGCTGGGTCCGCTGGGGCGACCATGTCACCTTGTTCCATGCCGGGACCACGCGCACCCTGTCCCTAGTCGATCCGCATGTGGGCAAGCATGCCGACCATGGCGGCCATGGCCGCCTGACGGCCCCGATGCCGGGCAAGGTGATCGCCCTCCTGGTGGAGGAAGGGGCAAGCGTAGCAAAGGGGCAGCCCGTGATCGTGCTCGAAGCCATGAAGATGGAACATACGCTGAAGGCCCCTGCCGATGGCAAGGTCACGCATCTGCGCTATCAGGTGGGTGATCAGGTCAGTGAAGGGGTTGAACTTGTCGGGTTTGAGGCTGCCTGACGGTAGGCGAGACATGCACACTTGCATGAAAAATTCATTTGAGTGTGCATTCAACTTCGTTTCCCTTGGGGCAAAAGGGGATTAAAGTTGATATCCAAGGCAGGCACGGTGAGGAACCGCCATGTTCTCTCGCAGGACAATCCTGAGAGGACTGACCGCCGTCGGGACGCTCCCATTGTGGCGTCCGGCGCTTGCCCTTCCTGCGACCTTCCGCATGGTCTATTTCGGGGATTTCGCCCCCTTCTCGCAGGTGGACGATACCGGTCGGGTGCGCGGCCTGTTTGTGGAGGCGGCGGAAACGCTCCTGCGCGAAAAGCTGGGCCAGGGGGTGGACCATCAGGCGTTCCCCTGGGCCCGTGCCCAGGCCATGGTGCGCGGGGGGGAGGCGGATGGCTTCCTGACGGTGCCGACGCCGGAACGTCTGTCCTATGTGCTGGCCAGCGCGCGTCCCGTCTTCACCTTCCCCATGTGCATCATCGCCGCCGCAGACAGTCCGCGTCTGACCGATCTGCAACAGGTACACCGGCTGGAGGATTTGCGCTCTTTCCGGGTCGGTCACTATATCGGGTCCGGCTGGGCCGATGCCAATCTGCGGCCCCTGGGGCTGGATATCCAATGGGCGGCGGATCTGACGGGCGCCATGCGTCTGGTCGCCAATGGCCGTGTCGATGCGCTGGTGGACAATGCCGTCTCCATGCGGGTGCGACTGGCGGCACCGGAATTCAATGGCAAGCTGGTGGAACTGCCCAATATCCTGGCCACGCAGCCTTATCATTTCTGTATCGGTCGCAACTCTGCTTTTGCCGGCCTGATGCCGCAGGTGAATACCGTCCTGGCCCGGCGCCCGGTCAGCGGTGGCGGTGGGATTGCCAAGGCGACCTGATACCAATCTGCCTTGATGCTGACCGATGGTCAGCATCAAGGCAGCCCTCAAACGCCGGGCGCGCGCATCCGCGCACTTGGCTTACGGCGCACGAGCGCCGGGCCGCCAGTCGGCGGCCTCCGATCCACCAAAGGTCAAAAAACCTTCGGCGGATCGGTATAACCCCATCACATCCCTCTCCCATCCTCACGGTCGAGTGATCATGCACGACATCCGCCTTGTCGAAGTGGGCCCGCGCGACGGGCTTCAGAATGAGAAGACCCTGGTGCCGCTGGCCACCAAGGTCGAACTGGTGAACCGCCTGTCCGCCACCGGCCTGTCGGTAGTGGAGGCTGGGGCCTTTGTCAGCCCGAAATGGGTGCCGCAGATGGCCGATAGCGCGGAGGTGATGCAGGCCATCGCCCGCAAGCCCGGCATCACCTATCCCGTCCTGGTCCCCAACGAAAAGGGGCTGGAAGCGGCCCTTGCCGTGGGCGTGACAGAGGTGGCGGTGTTCGGGGCAGCGTCAGAGGCGTTCAGCCAGAAGAATATCAATTGCAGCATCGCCGAAAGCCTTGACCGCTTCCGCGCCGTCATCGACCGTGCGCGCCTGTCGGGCGTGAAGGTCCGGGGCTACGTCTCCTGCGTCCTTGGCTGTCCTTATGAAGGGGCGGTTGATCCGGGCAAGGTGGCCGAGGTGGCCGCCCGTCTGATGGCCATGGGTTGTTACGAGGTCAGCCTGGGCGATACGATCGGTGTCGGCAACCCGCGAGCGGCCCGCGCCATGCTGAAACGCGTGGCCGAAGACGTGCCTATGGGCCGCATCGCCCTGCACTTTCACGACACCTATGGCCAGGCGCTGGCCAATATCCTGGCCTGTATCGAGTTGGGGGCGAGGGTGTTCGACGGGGCCGTGGCGGGGCTGGGCGGCTGCCCCTATGCCAAGGGCGCGTCGGGCAATGTCGCGACGGAGGATGTGCTCTACATGCTGAACGGCATGGGCCTGTCCACGGGCGTGGACCTGGACGCGCTGGCCGCCATCGGCACCTGGATCAGCGGGGAACTGAACCGGCCCAATGGCAGCAAGGTAGGCCGGGCGCTGTCCGCGAAGGGGTAGGGGGCGTCGCACGCGCTACGCTTATGCGGCACCCCCTACCCCTTCACATAATCCAGAGGCAGTTCGGTCGTGTATTTCAAGCACTCCATTGAGAAGCCGGCGGACACGTCCGACAGGTTGGCGACCTTGATCAAGCGTTTGTAGAGAGCGTCGTAGCCGGCGATGCTGTCCACCATGAACTTCACCAGATAGTCGATGTCGCCCGACATGCGGTGAAGTTCGATCACTTCCGGAATGCGGCTGACCCCTTCTGAGAATTTCTGCAGCCATTCCTCCGAATGGGTGGCGGTGCGGATCAGGATGAACCCGGTCAGGCCCAGGTTGAGCTTGGCGGGGTCTAGCAGGGCAACGCGCTTGCGGATAATCCCCTCATCCTCCAACCGCTTGATCCGCCGCCAAGCCGGCGTCTGCGACACACCGGCCCGTTCGGCGATTTCCGCGACGGAGCCGGAGGCATCCGATTGTAGCGCGGCCAGGATCTTGCGGTCGATCTGATCCAAAATATCCTCCACTATGCGCTATAGGTAGAAGAAAATCGCGAAATAGATCACAGGATACCACAGAGTTTAGACAAAAATCACCCGAAGCTGGTGATAGGCTTTCCTTGTTTCCGGCACCTGGAGGAAAGCCATGCTGCACCGCCTGTTCACAGACCATCCGGCCTCTGTCGGTGAAAGCTATCTGGCCCATATGGGGCAGGCCTTTTCCTTCGGCTTTACGATGCTGTTCGCGTCAATCGCCTGCATCCTGCACGGGTTCTTTCCCTTCCTGTTCGTGAAGACGGGCAGCAACACGATCCGCCGCCTGCATGAACGCATGGTCTCCCATCGCGACCGCCGCACCATGATGGCGCCCGGGACGCTGGCCCGATGACCTTCGCCCCCTGGACCAGCCAGCAGACGCGCCATCCGCTGGTCCAGCGGGGACGGGATGTGCTGCCGGGTTTGCTGCTGTCCGCCATCGTGGCGCTGGCGGCGGCCCATATGTCGGCGTGGCAGGGCGGGCCGGTTATGCTTTACGCCCTGGTCTTTGGCATGGGGCTGAATTTCCTGGCGGCAGACGCCCGCTGCACCCCCGGCATCACCATCGCAACCAAACCGATCCTGCGACTTGGCGTGGCATTACTGGGGGCCAAGGTCACGTTGGCTGACATGCTGGGCCTGGGCTGGGGTGCCGTCGCCCTTGCCGTGTCCGGTCTGCTGGTGACCCTGACGGGTGGCTATGTCATTGGCCGGATGTTGAAGCTGCCGCCGGCACATGCGCTGTTGTCCGCCGGCTCTGTCGCCATTTGCGGCGCGTCCGCCGCCCTGGCCATTTCTGCTGCCCTGCCGGCCCGCCATCAGGCGGAAAAGCCCACATTGCTGGTGGTGGTCGGCGTCACCGCCCTGTCCACCATCGCCATGCTGGCCTATCCGCTGGTGGCCCGCCTTCTGGGCTTGGGGGAGGTACAGGCAGGCCTGTTTTTCGGCACGACCATCCATGATGTGGCGCAGGTGGTGGGTGCAGGCTACCTGGTTTCCGATCACACGGCGGAGGTGGCGGCCATCGTCAAGCTGATGCGGGTGGCCTGTCTGGTGCCGGTGGTGATGGCTGTGGCCTGGATCTTCCGCGACCGCGCGGTGGACGGGGCGAAGAAGGCTAGCCTGCCCACCATTCCGCTGTTCCTGCTGGGCTTCATGGCGCTGGTGGCCGTCAACAGCCTGGGTCTGCTGCCGGCGGCGGTGCTTGGGGTGATGGGTGAATTGTCGCGTGGCTGTCTGGTCGTGGCCGTCGCGGCGCTGGGCATGAAGACCAGCCTGCGGGATATGGCGGCCTTAGGCCCGCGCCCGGTGGCTGCCCTGGTGGGGCAGACGGCGTTGCTGGCTGTCTTTGCACTGGGTTTCATCGCTCTGACCGGCATCTAAAGGCCCTCCGGTCCGGGCGATATGACAAGCTCCTAGCCAACTTCAGGCGGCTGGCAACGCCCGCTGCCACCGTGCCGACTTGTTCCCGAAAAGGGGCAGTTCGAAACGCGGCTGCGCCGGTTCGTCGGTGAACCGGATCGGCACACCGATATGGCGATAGCCGTCGGCGTCGGTCAGCACCATGCCGCGTTCGGCCACGTATGGGTCGTCGAACGCATCCTTCAGGCTGCGCACAGGCGCCCAGCAGCAATCCACCCCGCGCAGGAACTCCTGCCATTCGGGCAGGCTGCGCGTAGCAAATGTGTCCCTGAAGAAGGCGCGCAGCGGTTCCTGCGCCGGTCCCGGCGGCATCTTGGCAAAGGGCAGCAGGTCGGGGCGGCCCAGTGCCGTCAATAGGTTTTCGGCAAACTTGATCTCCGACCCGCCCAGTACAAGGAAACGCGCGTCGGCCGTTTCGTAGATATGGTACATGGCCGATCCACCGAAGCTGCGCATCTCCTTGACCGGCGGGTGGCGATCTTCGGCAAAGACCGGGCCGGTGACGTTGGGTGTCCAGGCGAAAGCGGCATCGAACATGGACAGGTCGACATAATCGCCCTTGCCCGTCGTCGTCCGGCGCAGCAGCGCCATCAGCACCCCGGACAGGGCCATCAGGCTGGCCGCCATGTCGGCGACGGGCATGTTGGGGCTGGCCGGCTTTTCGTCCGTCAGACCCCGGTTCAGGTCCACTAGACCGGCCAGCGCCTGCACCGTCATGTCATGGGCCGGCTTGTGCGCGTATTTGCCTGTCTGCCCGAAGGCGGAGATGGAGCAATAGACCACGCCCGGATTGATGGCGCGCACGGCATCGTAATCGACGCCCAGGCGCTTCACCACGCCGGGGCGGAATGCCTCCACCACCACATCGGCCTCAGCGGCCAGCTCCATGAAGATGGCATGGTCGGCCGGGTCCTTCAGGTTCAGGGCCACCGACCGCTTGCCGCGCCCGATATTGCGGAACCAGACTGTGATGCCATCCTTCGTTTTCTGCCCGATCTCCCGCGTCGGCTCGCCGGTACCATTGGCCGGTTCGACCATGATCACGTCGGCGCCATGGTCGGCCATCATCATGGTCATGTGCGGACCCGGCAGGAAGGCCGACAGGTCCAGAACCTTGATCCCGTCCAGCTTCATTCGGTCATCTCCCCCAGCTTGGGCGCGCGGCGGCCCTTGGGCCGTTCACCATTGATGCGGATGGGGGCGGACAGCAGGCGCAGTGTGCCGCCCTTGGCGTCGGGGTGATCCACATCCTCCACCATCCCGATCTCCGCCACGAACGGATTGTCCAGCGCCTGATCCAGGTTGGTGATGGGGGCGAACGGCACATGCCCGCCCAGGATCGTCAGCCATTCCGCCGTGGTCTTGGTGGACAGCACCTCATCCAGCGTATCGGACAGAAGCTGCCGGTTCGCGCGGCGGGCAGGGATATCCTTGAATTCCGCCCGGTCCAGAAGGTCAGCTCTGCCCGTGCGGCGGCAGAATTCCTCCCAGAATTTGGGCGTCTGGCACATCAACATGGCCCAGCCATCCTTGGTCTTGAAGGACTGGCTGGGCGCGATGGACGGATGCGCCCCGCGCGGCAGGCGCGTCACCTGATCGCCAGCATTCAGATACCATGTGGCGGGGTATGAGAGCTGGTGCAGCGCCGTGTCGAACAGCGCCACATCCACGTCGCAGCCGACACCGGTGGCTTTCGCACCCAGGATGGCCGACACGGTCCCGAACGCCATCATACTGCCCGTCATGAAATCGACCATGGACACGCCCAGCCGTGTCGGCGGCGCATCTGGCTCGCCCGACAGGCCCATGAACCCGGCCTCGGCCTGCATCAGGTAATCATAGCCGGGCCAGGTCTCGCGGCTGTTGCTCCGCCCATAGGCCGACAGGTGTGCGCACACCAGACGTCGGTTGATATCCTTCACCGCATCATAGGTCAGGCCCAGCTTTTTGGGCTGATCCCCGCGCAGATTGTTGATCAGGGCGTCCGCCCCCTTCAGCAGATCGTTAAAGGCAGCGCGTCCTTCCGGGGTCTTCAGGTCGATACTGGCCGACTGCTTGCCCTTGGAAAAGGTCTGGAAGAACTGGCTGTCATCCTTGCCCAGAAAATGCGGGCCCGTGGAACGGGAGACATCCCCGCCTGTGGCAGCATTCTCCACCTTGATCACCGTGGCACCCAGATCGGCCAGCAGCATGCTTCCATAAGGCCCGGCGCCATATTGCTCCACCGCGATGACGCGGATGCCGGAAAGGGGGCGGGTCATGGGAGGTTTCCTCACACCGGATTGCGGGCGATCATCTGCTTGGCGATGATGATGCGCTGCATCTCGTTGGTACCCTCGCCGATGCACATCAGCGGCGCGTCACGGTACAGGCGTTCTATCGGATATTCCTTGGAATAGCCGTAACCCCCGAAGATGCGCATGGCCTCCAGCGTGACCTCAACGCCCGTCTCTGACGCGAAATACTTGGCCATCCCGGCTTCCATGTCGCAGCGGTCGCCCCGGTCGTAGGCGGCGGCGGCGTCCTGGACCAGCAGTTCGGCGGCGCGCACCTTGGTCGCCATCTCACCCAGCTTCAGCTGGATGGCCTGATGCTCCCCGATAGGCTTGCCAAACGTCCGCCGTGTCTGGGCATAGGCCACGCTTTCCTTCAGCGCGCGCCGCGCGATGCCCACGGCACGGGCGGCGACATTGATGCGACCCAGTTCCAGACCGCCGACCGCCATCAGGAAGCCCTTGCCCTCAACCCCGCCCACCAGATGCCGCTCCGCATCCAGTTCATAATCCTCGAAGATCAGCTCGGCACTGTCGATGCCCTTATAGCCCATCTTCTCCAGCTTCTTGCCGGTGCGGAAGCCTTGGTAGCGCTGGCCATTGTCGGGGTCGACCTTGGGCGCGATCAGCATCGTCATGCCCTTGTGGCGCGGCTGCGCGTCGGGGTCGGTCTTGACCAGCAGGGCCACGGCCCCGCCCTCGATCCCGTTGGAAATCCAGGTCTTGGTGCCGTTGATTATATAGGTGCCGCGATCGGTGCGGATGGCACGGGTGCGGATGGCCTGCAGGTCGGTACCGGCATCGGCCTCCGTCAGGCCCAGACCGCCCCGGATTTCGCCGGCACAGAACTTGGGCAGCCAATATTCCTTCTGGGCCTGGGTCCCGAACTTCTCCACGACCGTGGCCATCATGATATGGCTGTTGAAGATGCCGGTCAGCGACATCCAGGTTTCGGCGATCAGGCTGACGATGCGGGTATAGGTGGAGGCGGGCAGCCCCAGCCCGCCAAATTCCGGGCTGATGGTGGCGCCGAACAGGCCCAGTTCCTTCATCTGCTCGACCAGTTGGGTCGGGTAGATGTCGTCATGTTCCAGCTTTTCCGCCACGGGGCGAACCTCGCGGGCCAGCCAGCGTTCGATGCTGTCCAGGATGGCGGCTTCATCATCGGCGTGGATGCCGGGGTGGGGCGTGCTCATATCGGTCGGCTCCCGCGTTCGATCAGTAATTTTCGACCCGGTCTTCCACGGCATGGCCACGGAAGGGGATCAGCATGTTGCGCTTGAACGAACAGACGGTGACGCCGTTCTGGTTCTTGCCGATGGTGCGGATGGTAACGATGCCCTGGTTGGGCCGCTTTTCCGACGCGCGCTTGGCCAGAACTTCGCTCTCGCCATACAGTGTGTCGCCATGGAACACGGGCGCGCTGAATTTCACCTCATCCATGCCCAGATTGGCGATGGCCTTCTGCGACACGTCGGTCACGCTCATGCCGATCAGCAGGGCTAGTGTATAGGGGCTGACCACCAGGTTCTGCTTGAACTCCGATGCCTTGGCGAACTCCGTATCGAAATGCATCGGATGCGTGTTCAGCGTCAGCAGCGTGAACAGGTGGTTGTCATATTCGGTGACGGTCTTGCCGGGGCGATGCTCATAGACATCGCCGACGTTAAAATCCTCGAAATAGCGGCCAAACGTCTCGCGATAGCGGTTCGGGCCGACTTCTTTCCAGTTCTGCACCATGTTCCTGGGTCCTTATCTCATCCGGCGGCGGCGGCCAGCACGCGCCGCGCTGCCCGCACCACGGGTATCTCGATCAACTTGCCATCCAGCAGGGCCACGCCACCGCCGGCTTGTTCAAAGGCGTCCACCACGCGGTGGGCGCGGGCGATCTCCGCCGCTATGGGCGTGAAAACCTCGTTCACTACCGCCACCTGGATGGGATGGATGCAGGCCCGGCCCGTGAAGCCCAACGCCTTCGCCCGCGCGGTGGAGCTGCGCAAACCCTCTGTATCCGTCACATCGATGGAGGGCACGTCGAACAGGCCGACCCCACCCTCCGCTGCGGCCGCGACCAGGGCGGAACGCGCATGCAGCAGCGGTTCCCATTCCAGCGCACAGCCCAGTTCCGCCGACAAATCCACCGCCCCGAACAACAGCGCGTGCACCCGCCTGGCAGTGGCGATGGCAGCAGCATTGCGAAGGCCCGCTGCCGTCTCGATCAGGGGCACCAGCCCTACCGCCTGGCTGCCCAGCACCTCATCCACCAGCGTCAGGTCGGCGGGGTCCGTCAGCTTGGGCAGCATCAGGGCCGCCGGCGCTCTCTGCATCGACAGCACGGCCAGAAGGTCGGCCAGACCCGCCACACTGCGCACCGGATTGAGGCGCAGCCAAAGGTGATCCGGGCTTCCCTGTTCCGCGATGAAGGCGATTGCGGCGGCGCGCGCCGCATCCTTGCCCTCCGGCGGGACGGAATCTTCCAGATCAATGCAGGTGATGTCCGCCCCGGCGCCCAGCGCCTTTGCGAACCGGTCGGCCCGCGCGCCCGGCACGAACAACAATGACCGCTCTGCCATGGTCAGGTTCCTCGGTTAATATGTCCGGACATATTTGGGCCGACACGTCCCCTGTCAACCAACCATCCTGCGGTTTGACCACCAGGAGGATGAAATCAGGGCTTCAGCACGGCGTTGAAGAAGTCGAGCGTGTCCTGCAGCGCCTTCACATGCGTGCTGCGCATCAACTCCCGGTCCTTCGCCATCCAGCCATGGTTGACGCCGGGATAGACCACCATGCGCGCCGATGCGCCTACGGATTTGAGCTTGTCCAGCATGACCTGCGCCTGGATCACCGGCACCGCGGCGTCCAGTTCGCCATGCAGCAGCAGGAAGGGCGGGGTTTTGGCGTCGACATAGTTGATGGGGCCGACGGCCTTGATCTCGTCCACACAGTCGGCGGCATCTTTGCAGCCCAGGAAATCATAGATCGGCTTGAAATCCGCCGGCGGGCGCGGCTTGTCGGTGACGGTGAAGTCATAGATGCCGTACCAGGGCACGGCGGCCTGCACGCAATCGCCCTTTTCCACGGGCGCGGACCGGTCGCAATCGACCGCCGCCATGGCCGCCAGATGACCGCCGGCACTGTCGCCGAACACGCCCACGCGGGTTGGATCAATGCCATAGGTGGCGGCATTGGCGCGCAGCCAGCGGACGGCGGCATCCACATCCTGGCTTTGCGCCGGGAAGGTGGCTTCCGATTTCAGCCGGTAATTCACCGCAGCCACGGCATAGCCGCGAGCCGCCAGATCGGCCAGCACGGCGGGGAAATCGGCAAAGGCCGCCAGACCGCGCGAATTGCCCATGGCCCAGCCGCCGCCATGGATATAGACCAGCAGCGGGCGGTCCTTCGCACCTTCCTTGCGGTAGATATCCAGCTTCAGCGGACGATAGCCGGGGATCGTCGCATAGGTCAGGTCGGGCAGGGCCACAACGCCGCCGGGGAAGGGGACCGGCAGCTTGGGCAGCTTATCCTCCTGGCTCCATCCGCTGCCCACCTCCGCCTTCACCGGTTCTCCGGCCGATGCGGAAACGGTCAGCAGCAGAGAAAGCGTGGACAGCACCATTCGTGCGCGCATGGGCGGGGTCTCCGGGGAAACGGTTGATCGGTCGGTCGGGCTTCAGGCCGCACAACCGATCATCCATGGCCCCGGCCCCCGGCGCCCCGCCTCCTGCGTCGACTGTCCACGCGGTGGATAGGATCAGCCAGCCGTCGGCGGTACCGCTGCGGCAAAGGCCGCCGCGATGTTGGCGCGGCTGGTCACCCAGACATCGGAATGGCGCTTCACATGATCCAGGAAGCCCTGAAAGGCGCCGATGCGCCCCGGACGGCCAATGATGCGCAGATGCAGGCCGAGGCTCATCATCCTGGCCCCTTCGGTTTGTGCCTCCCGATACAGCCAGTCGAAGCTGTCGATGGCATATTGCTGCCAGTCGCGGGGCGTCAGGGCCGGGGCCAACCAGAACTTCATATCGTTGCTGTCGATGGCATAGGGCATGATGACCATGGGTTTGGTCGTGCCGTCGGACAGCGGGACATGATCCCAGAAGGGGAAATCGTCCGAATAATCATCCATGTGATAGGAATAGCCCTCTTCCGCCAGGATGCGGCGGGTGGCGTCCGTATGCAGGTAGCGCGACAGCCAGCCGACGGGGCGCTTGCCCGTCGTCCTTTCGATGGATTGCCAGCCATCACGGATGAATTGCCGTTCCCGGTCTTCCTTCATCCAGTATTGATGCGTCCAGCGATGGCCGTGGCAGCAAATCTCATGCCCCTGCGCCACAATCTCCGCCGCCAGATCCGGTGCGCGTTCAAGGGCGACGGAGGCGGCGGTGAAGGTCGCCTCCACCCCATATTCCTTCAGCAAGCGCACGACGCGGGGTGCACCGGCCTTGATGCCGTACTGGTAATTGCTTTCATTGCCATGGATGCGGATGGGCTTGGCCACATGCACCGACAACTCATCCACCGGTTCAGGACCCTTGTCCCCGTCCCGGATATTATGCTCTGCCCCTTCCTCGACATTCACGACGATCGACAGGGCCAGCTTCGACCCGTTGGGCCAGGTGAAATCGGTGGGTGCAGGCATTTCATCCTCACGCATCAGAACAGGAAGATTTAACGGGCGGGATCGTCAATGCGGTTCCTCGCCGCCGGACACATTCATGCTTTCGGCGGTGATGTAACGGGCATCGTCGGAACACAGGAACGCAACCGCACCCGCCGTATCGTCGGGCAGACCGGGGCGACCCATCGGGATGCGGTTCTTCATGGCCTGGAGATAGTGCTCCAGCGACAGGCCCAGCTTCTGGCTGAAATACTCGTTCTGCCAGGCGCCCAGGCCGGTGGTCACATGGTTGGGGCAGACATTGTTGACGGTGATGCCGTGCGACCCCAGCTCAATCGCCGTGGACCGGACCAGCCCGACCAGACCATGCTTTGACGCGCAATAGCCGGCGGCGAAGGGGAAGCCGGACTTGGCGGCCTGGCTGGCGATATTGACGATACGCCCCCCCTTGCCGGTTGGGACCATCACTTCCGCCGCCGCCTTGATGCCGTTGAAGCAGCCGGTCAGGTTGACGTCGATCACGGCTTGCCATTCGGCCGCTTCCAGATCCAGAAGCGGCTTCATGATGTAGCCGATACCGGCATTGTTGACCCAGAAATCCAGGCTACCCAGATTCTCCACGGCAAAGGCCGCCATGGCGCGCATCTGCGCCAGATTGCGCACATCACAGGTGAAGGTCTCCACCCGCGAACCCGTATCAGCGGCAATATCCGCCGCCAGGGCCTGCATCTCCGACAGACCGCCGATCATGCTGTCGGGCGTGGCCGCATCGGCGGATTTGCCGATATCGGACAGCACGACGGAGGCACCCTCGGCGGCCAGACGGCGGGCGATGGCCTCGCCCAGCCCCTTGCGCCGGCCCGAGCCGGTGACGACCGCGACCTTGCCCGCGAAACGTTTTGTGTCCGCCATGTCCGCCCCCGTCAGCCCAGCTTGTCGGTCACGATGAAGGTGACGTCTGCCATATCCTGGAACTGCGCCGCGATCTTCTGCATGGCCTCGGCGGCGATGTCCTTGCCGAATTGGTCCATGTCGGCGATGTCGATGATCTCAATATACTGGTAGGGCGGGGGGGCCTCGCTGCCCAGCGTGACCACAGAGCGGAACACCGCGAACTCCGTAATCGACGGCAATGCATTGACGGTGGGAAGGTCCACGGTGCGGGCCCATTCCTCATAGGCTGCGCGGTCGATGCCGGGTTTCAGGTTGAACAGGGCGATGATGCGCGTGGCCATGGGGGTTCCTCCACCTGGAAAGGGGTTGGGATGGGGCTTGCAGGAATTATTGATATATCATTATATCAATTACAAGCGCCTTCTTGCGTCCCTCACTCAAGGACCCTTCGATGAACAAACGCATCGTTCTGGCCCGGCCCGCCGGCTCGTCACCCGTGCCCGATGATTTCCGCCTGGAAGAGGCAGCGATACCGTCGCCCGGCCCTGGTCAGGTGCTGATCCGGGTCGACCACGTATCGCTGGACCCGTACATCGCCAGTACCCTTCGTGGTCGCCACATGTCCGGCGGCGTGCCCGTGGGCGGTGTGATTCCCGGCGAGGCGGTGGGTACTGTTATTGAAAGCCGGGGTGACGGTCTGGCGGTGGGCGACCGGGTGATCTGCCGCGCCGGCTGGCAGCAATTCACCGTCGCCGACATCGCGCCGGCCGCTGTGGCCCAAGGCCCGCTTAGCCTGGCCGCGCAGAAGATCACGCTGCCGGACGGTGTCTCATACACGTCCCTGCTGGGTGTGCTGGGCATGCCCGGCCTGACCGCATGGGCTGGCACGGTCAAGATGCTGAAGCCCATTCCGGGTGACACGTTCGTGGTGTCCGCTGCCACCGGTCCGGTCGGCGCAACGGCGGGCCAGTTGGCCAAGCGCATGGGCGCCCGGGTCGTGGGCATCGCCGGCGGGCCGGAGAAATGCGCCTTCGCGGTGGAGACCTTGGGCTTTGACGCCTGCATCGACCATCGCGATGCGGATTGGGTCGCGAACTTGGCGGCGGCCTGCCCCGATAGCATCGATTGCTATTATGACGGCGTCGGCGGGCGCATTCTGGAGGGCGTGCTTGGCCAACTGGCCGTGGGCGCCCGCATCGTTCTGGTCGGCATGATGGAACAGTACAAGGCCCCGGCCCCACTACCCGGTCCCAATCTGGTTCCGATCATCAAGTTCCGCGCCACCGTTGAAGGCTTGGTCGTCTATGACCATTGGGCGGATCTGCCGAATTTCCGCCGCCGTGTGGCCCCGCTGGTCCGCGACGGTCAGGTGATCGTGCGCGAGGAACGCGTGGCCGGCCTGGAAGCTGCTCCCGATGCCCTGATCCGCCTGATGGATGGCGGCAATTTCGGCAAGATGGTTCTGGATCTGTGAGGCTGTAAAGATGAACGTTGTTCCCCCCACCGTCCCGCGTATCGACAGCCCGACCTTCCTGGTTTTGGCCTATGACATCGCCGACAGCGCCAAGGCCCTGGCCCTGCGCGATGAACACATGGAAGGGCATCTGGGCCATATGGAGGCCAACTGGACCCGCTATGTCAGCGCTGGGCCGATGCGGACCGATGATGGCAAGGGCTATCTCGGTTCCATGTTCCTGTTGAAGGCCGCCAACCGTGCCGACGTGGACGCGCTGATGATCGGCGATCCCTATTTCCGCAGCGGGCTTTATGACCGGGTGGAGGTGGTGCCAGCGGTTGTCGCTATTGGCACCGCCATCGGCGGTCGCATCTGGGCCGGTGCGGATCAGTTGAAGGGCGCGCCGGCAACGGTTGTGTCCAAAGGCTGATGCTTCAAGGATGGGAAGTCAGCGGCACTATTGCTGACTTCCCAACTCTTCTCTGCTATTCTGCGAACCACCATCGTCAGACTTATGACCGCCGCAATTCGGAGCCTTCGGCTTTCGAAGTCGAAAGGCCATGAACCATGAAACAGCCCACGTTTTTCTGTTTCATGTTGTTGCACGGAGCGGTGCATTCAGAGGCGGGCTGCCCCATACTCTGAATGTGTTGGGGTGTTTGTACACCCCAACAATCAATGCTCGACGCGGCGTTCCAGGGTCCAGTCCCAGCGGCGGGTAGGCATCTGTTCCATCGGTTCCTGCGGGCTGCCGGCCTTCCAGTCCAGATAGGCCTCGCCGATCTCACGCGCGGCCTCTTTCAGGTCGGGCAGGTAGCGGCTGGCAAAGACGGCCTCCGTCACGGCCTTGTCCATGAAGCGCATACCGACACAGCCCAGCAAGGCCGACCCCGCATAAAGCGGAACCGCGGCAGTGGACTCGCCCCGATATTGACGAATGCTGATGGCGTATCCGGCCTTGCGGATGCTGCCCAGCATCTTCTCGATCATGTCACGCTGCCGGCCCGCACCGTCCATCTCCGCCCCGGACCCCAGCGCGATATCCAACAGGGCTGCCCGCTGCGGCGCGGGGCTGAAGGCCAGGTAGGTGCGGCCCGATGCGCTGTTCAGCAGCGGCAGGCGTACACCGGCATTATAGCGTTCAAGGGCCAGGGGGCTGTGCTTATCGGTCGTATGCCGGACCAGCATGCCATTGCCTTGGTTCGTGCTGATCGACACGGGCCAGACCAGCTTGCGGCCCAGTTCGCCCAGCAGCGGCTGCGCCACCTCGCCGATCCAGGCCTCGTCGTCATAGCCATCGGACAGGCCGCGCACCAGCACGGTCAGGCGATAGCGGTCGTCCGATCCGTCTCGCACGGCGTAGCCGGCGGAACAGAGCGTTTCCAGCACGCGGTAGGCGGTGGTGCGGGGCAGATCGATGGCGTTGGCCACGTCCGTTACCGTCACGCCATTGCGGCTGTTCAGGACCTGCAGAACGTCCAGCACACGCAGCATCGCCCGAACAGGTTTGATCTTGTCCATTCCCGAACCTCCTGACGCGCCAACAATCAACCGACCACATGGATCATGACGGCGAATTAAAACTGTAACCGAAGAATATGCCCGTATGTCCACCTGTCGGATAAGGCGGGCGGCAAATCATGCCGTTCTGGCGGGTTTCTGCGGATTTTTCGGGGGCGGGCATAGCGGGGCATAATCGCCTACCGGATAAAACGGCGGCAAATGCCCGCTAGGCTTACATTTTTCAAGGATACCGGCACGTCCGCCGTGTGGACAAGGGACAGCAGCTGCCTATCCCTGCGGCACATTCACGCCGCCTAATCCGTCGTGACGCCGATGATGGGTCGGCCGTCAACGAATCGAAGGCTTCAAACGCCCATGAGCAAAGCGAGAATAACGATCGTCGGTGGCGGTATCGGCGGGTTCACGGCGGCCATCGCGCTGTTGCGCCAGGGCTTCGCCGTCACGCTGCTGGAAGCCGCCCCCGCCTTTGCCGAGGTCGGCGCCGGTGTGACCCTGTCGCCCAACGCCATGAAGGGATATGTGCATCTGGGCCTGGCGGAGCGGATTGCCGCCGCCGGTGTTGAACCCGCTCGTCAGCGTATCCAGCATTGGCAGGATGGCCGCCTGCTGCGGTCCATCGACCGTTCCGACATGCGCGCCCGTTATGGCGCGCCCTATGTCTATATCCACCGTGCCGACCTGCACGCCATCCTGGTGGATGCGGCGGAGACTGCGGGGGGGCGGCTGCTGACCGATGCCGGCGTGGTCGCGGTGGAAGGCACCACGGCTGTCCTGCATGATGGCCGCCGGGTCGAGAGTGACCTGATCATCGGAGCTGATGGGTTGAAATCGGTGGTCCGCCGCCTGTTTGAACCTGCCGCCCCCCATTTCACGGGCCATGTCGCCTGGCGTGCGCTGGCTCCCGTCGAGGGGGCGCTGAAGGATCTGGTGGAATGGCCCGGCATGCATATCGGGCCGAACCGCATGGTCGTTCGCTATCCGGTCCGCGGGGCCAGGATCGTTAATATGGTGTTCTTCGCCCGTCAGGATGGCTGGACCCAGGATGGCTGGACCATTCCCGCCGAACGCTCCGACTTGGAGGCCACCTTTGCCGGCTGGGCGCCGGAGGTACAGGCCATGATCGCTGCGGTGCCGGAGGGTCGGATCTATAAATGGGCCATCAATGCCCGCCGCCCGCTGGATAGTTGGATCATTGATGACAAGGTGGCGCTGCTGGGCGACGCCGCCCATGCCATGACCCCTTTCATGGGCCAGGGCGCCGCCTGTGCCATTGAGGATGCGATCGTCCTGTCGCGCGCCCTGGGTGACAGCGCCAGCACCGGTGAGGCGCTTCGCCGCTATGTCGCCGCCCGGCATGAACGCGCCACCTTCATTCAGCTGGAATCCAACGCCAACGCCGATAGGATGCAGGCCGCCAATACCGAACTGTTCGGGATGGAGGGCTTGCGCAACGAGGATACGTTGGGCCTGCTGAACTACGATTGCCGCACTGTTCCCGTCTGATTGCTGGTAGCTGAGCCGATGTCCCGTAAAGCCCTGCCGTTCGACGGCCTTCCCGTTTCTACCGCCACGCGGGCCTTTCTGGCCGAACGGCATGGGCTGTTGATCGACGGGCAATGGTGTCCCGCCTTGTCTGGCGCCACACTGGACACCTATGACCCGGCAACCGAAATGCATCTGGCGACAGTGGCATCGGGTGGGGCCGAGGATGTGGATGCGGCAGTGCAAGCTGCGACCAGGGCCTTTCACGGCCCCTGGTCGCAGTTGAAGGCCCGTCAACGCGCCGCGCTTCTGGTCCGGTTGGCCCGGCTGCTGGAACGCGATGCGGCATTGTTTACGGAGTTGGAGATCCTGGATAATGGCATGCCGCGCTTCATCGCCGGCCTGACCGTGTCCAACTGTGTGGAGATGTTCGACTATTACGCCAGCGCCATCCTGCGCATCGAAGGCGTAACCACCACGCCCCCGCCGCATGTGACGGCGGATGCGGAAGCGTTGACCTACACCCTACGGGAACCGGTGGGTGTGGTCGGGCTGATCGTCCCGTGGAACGTGCCCGTTTCGACCCTGACCTTGAAGCTGGCGCCCGCCCTGGCGTCGGGCTGTACCGTGGTGGTGAAGCCGGCGGAGGAGACGCCCTTGTCGGCCCTGGCGCTCGCCCGGTTGATCCAGGAGGCCGGCTTCCCCGACGGTGTGGTCAATATCGTCAATGGCCCCGGAGAGACGGCGGGAGCGGCGCTGTCCGCCCATCTGCTGGTCGACAAGATCAGCTTCACCGGCTCTACCGAGGTGGGGCGCAAGATCGTGCAGGCAGCATCCGGCAACCTGAAAAAAGTCTGCCTGGAGCTGGGCGGCAAGTCGCCTGTGGTGGTGATGCCGGATGCCGACCTGGAACTGGCCGGTCCCGGCGTGTCTATGGCGACCTTCTTCTTGCAGGGCCAGAACTGCATGGCCGGCACCCGGATATTCGCCCATGCGTCCATTCATGATGAGCTGGTGGCGCGGATGAAGGCTTTCACGGGCTTCTTCACGCTGGGTCACGGGTTGGATGCCGGCAATAATTTCGGCCCTTTGATCAGCGGGCCGCATGCGTCGCGTGTCCTTGCCCATGTGGACCGGGCGCTGGCGCAGGGGGCGACCCTGGTGACGGGTGGTGCTAAACTGGACCGCCCCGGCCATTTCGTACCCCCCACCATCCTGACGGATGTCCGGCCCGACATGGATATCTTCCGCGACGAAGTGTTCGGGCCCGTTATGGCGGTCCATCGGTTTGAGACCGAGGATGTGGAAGAGATCGCTGCCATGGCTAATGACAGCGTCTATGGCCTGTCAGGCAGTGTCTGGACCCGCAGCCTGTCCACCGCGCACAAGCTGGTCTCGCGCATCCGGTCGGGTCAGGTGTCGATCAATTGCCATGGCGCCATCGCCACGAACATCCCGTTCGGCGGCTACAAACAGTCGGGCTGGGGCCGGGAATTCGGGCGTGAAGGTCTGGATGCGTATCTGGAGACGAAGGCAGTGACGGCGCGGCTGTAACACCACGCCGCTGTCTATTAACGCTTCACGAACGCGTCGATCCGTACCCGTACATTCGTCTGGATGTCGGCATAGAACAGGCCGTAATCATGGTAATGCATGATTCCGCCCGGCAAGGGTTTCAGCCCTAGCGCCGGATCGGCATCGACGACAAGGAAGCCCTTATCGCAGTGCGCGGCCACCGACTTCGCCACCAGCGCCTTGACCGGCCCCTCGCCCGGATCGCCGGGGGCTGCACCCTTGTTCAGATCCTTTGCCGCTACGGGCTGGTCCCGGTCAAAGGTCAGGGGATTGACGCAGACCGGTTCCTTGCCCGGTACGTCACCATAAAGTGACACGAACCGCTGGGCGTTGGCCTTGCCCATCAGGGCCAGATCGGTGTCCGGAGTGACGGCGTTCCAGGCGATGACGCAGCCGGTGTCCGCCGGTTTGGCACAGATCGACAGGGTTTTGTAGGTGCGGGGGAAGTCGCCTTCCGACAGGTTCACGCCGATGACATAGGCAACGACCATCCGGTCCTTCAGCGGCGATCCGTCGATACGATCCTTCAGCAGCCGCATCAGGTGGGAAGCCCCCTGGCTGTGCCCTGCCAGGATGAAGGGCCTGCCCGCATTGTCGCGCTTCAGATACAGGTCGAAGGCACGCAACACGTCGCTATAGGCAAGATCGAACGCCTTCTGCCCGTCGCCCGCCATGTTGCTGAAGCCCAAACGCGTGGCTTGCCGGTAGCGGGGGGCGAAGATGCGGCAGCAGGTGTTGAAAACGGCGGCTTGCCGCGCGATGACGCTTGCATCGGTCCAGTCATTGACAGCCTTGTCCGCCGGGTCCTGGTTCCAGCGCGTCACCGACCGGTCAGTGGTCGGGTGAATGTAGAAGACATCCACATCCGGTGCCGTCGCCAGTTTGCCGACATTGCCGGGCAGGGCCCCGCTGGCGCCGGGTGCCCAGGCGGTGGCGGCCCAGGTTGCGGCGCGGCCATAATCGGGGGGCGGGGGGGGCGTCTGGCTTTCAAAGGCGGGCGGCGGGTCCGCTGCCATGGCGGTGCCGGCCAGAAGCCCCAGCGACAGAAGACAGGACAGGACGCGCTTCATCTCGATCCCCGTTTATCCTTTATGGTTCCGAAGCCTAGCAGTATGGCCGCCAACGTTGGGACCGCCAGGGACCGCCTGTCCGCTGGGCGGTCATGTGCCGCGAGCCCTTAGCCCTATCCGCCTAGCGGACAGCGTGGGCGGCGATGTTGTGGAAAGTTCGGCAAAGGAATTAGCTGACTGGGCAGGCAGATATCCGGCTAGCAGGCTGATCGGGAAATACCAGCGTAGGCAAATAAAATAAGCCAGCGCGGCCCCCAAATAAAGTACAGCTGCCAGAAAACGGGAACAAGGCGCCGGAAATAATGCCGCTCGAAATGACCGCAAAAATCAAGGGGGCTTCATGTACCGTTCCAAATTCGTCGCCCTGACCACGTCCGCCCTGGTCAGTGCCTTCGCTGCTTCCGCAATTGTTCCCGCTGCCCTGGCTGCCGAGGGCGAGCTGGTGCTGGAAGAGATCATCGTCACGGCCCGTAAGCGCAAGGAGGACATTCAGACCGTCCCCATCGCGATCCAGGCTCTGACCGCCGACGATCTTTCGGAGCGCAACATCACCACCCTGACCGAACTGGCGAACAACACGCCTGGCATCTCGGTCACCAACATCACCGGTGGCGCTTTCACCAACGTCTATGTGCGTGGTCTGGCGCCCGCGAATTCGTCCACCGACCTCAATATCGAAGCTAATGTCGGTATTTTCATCGACGGCATCTATCAGACCAGCCGTAACACGGCGGACGTTCTGGGTACCGTCGATATCGCCCAGCTAGACGTGGTGAAGGGTCCGCAGAGCGCGCTTTACGGCCGTTCCACCTTCGCTGGCGCCGTGGGCATCACAACCGCTCGCCCCACCGGCACGCCCGAAGGAAAAGCCAGCGTCACCATCGGCAATAATGGCGATTATCGTGGCAAGGTCTCCCTGTCCCGTCCGATCATCGAGGACAAGCTGGCCGGCTCGATCACCGCTTCCTGGTCCACCTATGCCGGCGAGTTCAAGAACGATTTCGACCCTAACGACAAGCTGGGCGGGTTTGAGAAGCGCGGCGTCTCCGGCGCCCTGGTCTTCACCCCGACCGAGAACTTCACGGCGACCTTCACCGGCTTTGCCACCAAGTCCACATCTGAAATGCCCGGCCTCTCGCTGAACCCGGTGACGACCCACAATTGCGGTGGTTTCAACGCTCAGTCGCAGGCCTATCTGCTCTATTGCGGCAAGATCCCGACCAACCTGCCCATCGATGTCACCTCCACCATTCCGGAAAGCGTCTCCAAGTCCCGTCAGGGCGCCCTGGAGCTGGAATATGAGTTCGAGAATTTCTCGATCGTCAGCGTCACCGGCATCAGCGCTTCGGAGATTTATGCGGGCAACGATTCCGACGTCTATGGCAATGGGGCGCTCTATGGCATCTGCACGGTCGGCAGCACCTGCGGTGCCGCCACCGGCAGCTACACCCGCACCGTCCGTGCCAATTCCCTGCTGATCAGCAATGATGAGGTGGTGACCAAGAGCCAGGAAATCCGTATCCAGTCGCCCGACGCCGACCGGTTCCAATGGCTGGCCGGTGCCTTCTTCTTCCAGTCGAATGTCGACAGCAAGTCGTGGGCTGCCACGTCGGCCCCTGGTTTGGCGGCTAATGAACGTCTGGTGCAGATCCTGCCCGGTTCCCCCGCCGGCACCGGTCCGCTGGCGTCGCTGGCCAATCCGGGCCTGGTCCTGGACCCGACCATCGTTGCCCGTCTGGCCAGCCAGAATTACAAGCAGAACATCACCCGTTCGGTGTTCGGCTCTGTCGGGTATGAAGTAATTGATGGCCTGCGCGTCGCTGCGGAAGGCCGGTATAACATCGACCGCAAGACCGACCGCTGCCTGCTGACCTTCTTCAACGCCTTCGGTCCCTGCGTCGCCGGTCAGCCCTTCCGGGGTGAGTTCACCAGCTTCACGCCGCGTTTCACGGTCGATTACAAGGCCACGGAAGATGTCTTCCTGTTCGCCTCGGCGGCCAAGGGCGTGCGCTCGGGTGGTTTCAACTCGCTGGCCGGTCTGTCGGACAATGAGAAGACCTTCGACGAAGAGACGAACTGGACCTATGAAGCCGGTGTAAAGTCCTGGCTGTTCGACCGTCGCGTCATGCTGAACGCCTCGGCCTTCCGCGTGAACTGGACGAACCTGCAGCTCTCCACCTTCTCTCCCACCGCGTCCGTCGCGCAGGCAATCATCATGAATGCCGGCAAGATGAATACCAACGGGTTCGAGGTGCAGACCGAGGTGAAGGCTACCGACATTGTGTCCGTCGGCGGTTCGGTGACCTATTCCGATCCGAAATTCGCCAAGGGCACCTATGACCCGGCCTATTCGTCGCAGTGCGGCAACCCGTCCACCGTCTGTGATCTGGTCACCATCACGGGCCGTGGCACCTTCGCCTCCATCGCCGGCAACCGTCCGGCCCGGTCGGTGAAGTTGCAGTATAACCTGCATGTCACCGCAGACGTGCCGGTCTCCGCCGACTGGACCCTGGCCGGTCGTGTGGACGTCAATTACACCGGCCCCAGCTACGTCAACAGCCTGAACCTGACCACCTTTGGTGAGCGCACGCTGACCAATCTGCGTCTGGCGCTGGAAAGCGACACCTATTCCATCGCGGCCTGGGCGACCAACCTGACCGACGAGAAGTATAACGCCAACATCATCCAGCAGCCGCGTAACTACAATGTCGGCACCCAGCGTATCATGGAAGTCTACCATGGTGAGGGCCGCCGCTTCGGCGTCACGGCTTCCGCCAAGTTCTGATGATGCGATGACGTTTCCCCCGGCCCTTAAGGCCGGGGGATTGTTATTTTACCAGGTTGGAGAATGTGCTCATGACCCTCCGTCAGCCGATCCTGTCCCGCCGTTCCGTTGTGGGTGGCATCCTTGCCGCCGCACCGCTGCTCGCCGCGTCGCGCGGCTGGGCCGCCGGACCCCAGACCGTTGATGTCGTGGTGGTCGGTGCCGGCCTTGCCGGTCTGAACGCCGCCGCCATGCTGGAGGAACAGGGCCTGGTGGTGCAGGTGGTGGAAGCGTCCGACCGTGTCGGTGGCCGCTTGCGCACGGGCCGGGCCGAAGGCTATCAGGCCGAGCTGGGCGGCAGCGAGGTTGGCGCACTTTACGGCCGCGTCCGCGACGCCTGTGCCCGCCACAATGTCGGGCTGACCACCAAGGGTGCCAAGGGCACGGACTTCCTGCTGCATGTCGATGGCACCAGCGTGCTGACCGCCGACTGGGCCAAATCGCCGGTCAATCAGACGCGGGGAAAGGAACGCGAATTTCTGCCCTTTATCCTGCAAAACCGTCTGATGCATGACTGGCTGCCCTTTAACCAGACCAATGCCTGGCTGCAGCCGGAGAATTTGCAGTACGACATTTCCGCCGCCGAACTGATGCGGTCCAAGGGTGTGTCAGAGGCGGCGATCCGGCTGGCTGATATCGACCTGAACGGCGCCAGCTTGGAGGGCGTGTCCGCCCTGTCGATCTTCCGCGATATGGCGCGTGCCCAGGTGGAAGGCTTCAAGGACCCCAACAAGCCGCAATATGGCGGTGCTTCGCTGGTATCCGACCGCAGCTATATTGTCGGCGGGTCCGACATGCTGCCGCGCGCCATGGCCGCCGCGCTGAAATTGCCGGTGCGCTTGAACAGCCCCGTGATCGCCGTCGATCAGGCGGGTGATCAGGTCAAGACCCTGCTGGGCAATGGCGACGTGCTGACCAGCCGTTTCATGGTGATGGCCGCACCGTTCAGCGCCGTCAGCCGCATCCGCTTCACGCCTGGCCTACCCGATGCACAGGCCGATGCCGTTGCCGGTGCCCGTTATTCGGCAACGACGCAGTTCCATTTCAAGATCAAGAAGCCCTATTGGGAAAAAGACGGCCTGCCACCCTCAATCTGGAGCAACACGTCGTTCGAGCGTGCTTTCGCGCTGAAAAGCCCGGAGACGGGCGAGATTGAGACCATGATTGTCTGGGTCAATGGCGATGGAGCCACCCGGTGGGACGACCGCGACACCGCTAAACAGGTGGAACTGGTGCTGGCCGAACTGGCCCGTATCCGGCCGAGCATGGCCGGCGCCTTGGAATACAAGGTCGGCTACAGCTGGGGCCGCAACCCGTTTGTGGGTGGCAACAAGCATTTCTATGCACCGGGTCAGGTGAAGCGCTTCGCCATGGAGATGGGTAAGCCCGCCGGTCGTGTCCATTTCGCGGGCGAGCATCTGCGCCGCCTGGAACATGGCATGGAAAGCGCCATGGAAACGGGCGAGGCCGCAGCACTGGAAATCCTGGAAAAGATTTAACAGGCCGCGATAAGGCCGGGGGACATCGGGTATGGAACAACGTGATACGAACAAGCCGCTGGACAAGGTCCTGGCCTATGGCTTGCCGCTGCTGGTCCTGGTGCATGATCTGCTGACCATGATCCTGCTGCGGTCGGACAAGGCCGCACCCATCCGCGAGCAGCTGCGCGGCTGGCATTATTTCCTAGGCACGGCCCTGTTCCTTTATGCGGCGATGCGCCTCTGGCAGTGGCTGAAGGGGCGTGCACCGGGTCCGCAGGTGCCGCTGCCGCCGCGTGCCAAGGCCTGGGTCATGGCCGTGGTCAACGCCACCTATCTGATGTTTTTTGCTGCCCCGCTGCTGGGCGTGCTGGTGGTTTGGAGCCACGGGATGGACCTGCATCTGGGCCCCATCCCGATCCCCGCCCTTTTGGGTGAAAGCCGCGAAGTCTGGCTGTTCACCGGCTATTTCCATTCGGGGGTCAGCACCAGCCTGCTGGTGCTGAAGCTGGCGGCACTGCTGACGGCGGTATGGTTTCTGTTCCGGCACGGGCGCGGCCTGTTCGGTGCCTTCCCGCCGGGTTTCGGTCTGTTCGTGCTGCTCAGCTTCTCTTCCTCTGTCTTCGCGCTGTCGACCTTCAAGTCGTATGAGCGGGGGCCGGGTGCGGTTGCCATCTTCCTTGGTATCTGTGCGGCCATCTGGGGCCTGTCGCAACTGGTCCGCCGGGGCCGGGTGACGGCGGTGTCCAATCCGGACGCGGTGCGCGGCGTGGTGCCAGCGGCGGTGGCGGCCATCGCAGTCGTCGTGGTCGGCATGTACGGCCCGCATATGCTGTTCCGCGTCTCGCCCTTCGCTCAGGGTCAGCGGGTGGAGGCGGCGGCCCATGTCACCTCGCATGAGGCGCCCCTGGTCATTGAGCAATTGCCGCCCGAGACCGACTTCGAACGCAAGGTGCGGGCCGAGACGTTCAAATGGTGCACCTTCTGCCACACCATGAATAAGGGTGGGGCACATATGGTCGGCCCCAACCTTTACGGTATCATGGGTCAGAAGATCGCGACCGTCCCGAACTTCCCTTATGGCGACAGCCTGGTCGCCCACGGCGCGGCGGGAGAGGTCTGGACGGATGAGAGCCTAGCGAAATTCCTGGCCAATCCCGATGCCTTCGCCCCCGGCACGTCCATGGTTGTGTCGTCGGGCAACATCACGGACCCGGAAACGCAGAAGGCGCTGATCACCATCTTGAAGCGCGAAACCGGTTCTGCCGCACCCTGACCCTTCCGGATATCCGCCAAGCGACGGCCCGCCTCCACAGGCGGGCCGTTTTGCATTGTTAAGAGTGGGAACCGCGCGACGCCCATCCGCACAGCGGTCAAACAGGTCTCCGCCGATGGTCGCTGGCCACGGTTCCGGTACTGCTGACATAGAAATTTGGCCGCTTCCAAAACAGGGGGATGCGATGGGTTACCGTTTGGGCGTCGATGTAGGGGGCACCTTCACCGACCTGCTGCTGTTCAACGATGCGACGGGCGCCTTCTGGCGGCACAAGACCCCGTCGACCCCGGCCGACAGTTCCGTCGGCATCCTGAATGGCGTTACTGCTATTTGCGACAAGGCGGGGATCACCCCGGCTGACGTGGAATTCTTCCTGCATGGAACCACGGTCGCCACCAATGCCGTGCTGGAAGGCAAGGGCGCCAAGGTCGGCCTGATCGTTACCGAGGGTTACCGCCAGATCATGCAGATCGCGCGCTCCTTCGTGCCGGGCGGTCTGGCCGGCTGGATCGTCTGGCCAAAGCCGGAGCCGCTGGCTCGACTGGAGGATACGTTCGAGATCAAGGGCCGCATGGACGCACAGGGCAACGAACTGCGCCCCATTGACGAGGCCAATATCCGCGATGCCCTGCTGCGGCTGAAGGACAAGGGCGTCGAGGCGGTCACCGTCTCCCTGATCAATGCCTATCTGAATGGCGCGCATGAGAAGCGTGTGGGCGAACTGGCGGCGGAGATCCTGCCCGGCGTGCCGGTATCGCTGTCTCATGAGGTCCTGCCCGAGATGCAGGAATATGAGCGCACGCTGACCACCGTCGCCAATGCCTCCGTCCGCCCCATTGTTGGCCGTTATGTCCGCAATCTGCGTGAAAAGCTGCGGTCTGCGGGCATGGCCGGCTCGCTGTCGCTGCTGCGCTCCGATGGCGGTCTGATGTCGTCGGAGAAGTCGGAAGAACATCCGGTATCGTTGCTGATGTCGGGTCCTGCCGGTGGTGTGACGGGTGCCCTGTGGGTGGGTGCCAATTCCGGCATCCGTAACATCCTGACGCTGGATGTGGGCGGCACGTCCACCGACGTGGCCCTGATCGAAAATCTGGACCCGCGCCGGGTGCGCACGACCGAGGTTGGGCACCTCGCTGTCCGTGCATCCTCGCTGGATGTGAAGACGGTGGGGGCCGGCGGCGGCTCCATCGCCTATGTGCCGGAACTGACCAAGGCCCTGCGCGTCGGCCCGCAATCGGCCGGTGCCGTGCCCGGCCCGGTGGCCTATGGCAAGGGCGGCACGCTGCCCACCGTGACCGACGCCAATGTCGTCCTGGGCTACCTGCCGGAGGCGCTGCTGGGCGGTACCTTCAAGCTGGACCGCGAGGGGGCGAAAAAGGCGGTGCAGACCATCGCCGACACGCTGGGCATTGATCTCTACGCCGCCGCGCGTGGCATCATCGATATCGTGAACGAGAACATGTTCGGCGCGCTGCGCATGATCTCGGTTCAGCAGGGCTATGATCCGCGCGACTTCGCCCTGATGGGTTTTGGTGGTGCCGGTCCGCTGCATGTCAATGCGGTCGCCCGTCTGATGGGGTCCTGGCCGGCGGTGTCGCCCGTTTCCCCCGGCGTGCTGTGCGCGTTGGGCGATGCGACAACACGCATGCGCACCGAAACCGCCCGTTCCTTCTCCCGCCGGTTTGACGAGACGGAAGAGGCGGAGGTGATCGCGGTCTTGGAATCCATGGCCGCCCAGACGCGGGATGAACTGAAGGCCGAGGGCATCAAGGACGAAGACATCACCAGCCTGTTCGAGATCGATGTGCGCTATGAGGGCCAGGCCTTCGAGGTGCCGTTATCCATCGATCCGGCAACGCTGCGCCGTGACGGTCTGGCCGGTGTGACCAAGCGCTTTGATGAGGAGCATCATCGCCTGTTCACCTTCAACATGCCGTCGCCGCATGAGCTGGTGAATTTGCGCGCGGTCGCCCTGGGCCCTGTGCTGGACCTGCCGGCGGCTGAACTGCCCAAGGGCAATGGCGATCCGTCGGCTGCCAAGATCCGCGATCATGAGCTGTGGATGGACGGCAAGATGGTGCCCGCAATCATCTATGACCGTGCCAAGTTGAAGGCTGGTGACCTGATCCCAGGTCCCGCCATCGTCATCGAAATGGACAGCACGACGCTGATTGAGGCCGGTTGTGACGGCCTGGTCGACCGCGTCGGCAACATCCTGATCAACCCGCGCTGAAGGGGAGTGTGATCCATGCCCGCCCAGATCATCCAGACCAACAACGCCCCCTTCAACAAGGTCAGCATCGACCCGGTGACGCTGGAAGTCATTGAGAACGCCTTGCGCAATGCCCGTATCGAGATGGATGCCACCCTGGTGCGCACCGCCATGTCGCCCGGCATCCGTGAACAGGGCGACGCCTTCCCCCTGATCGCTGACCGTACCGGCCAGATGATCGTGGGCCAGTTCGGTTCCTATATCGGCCCGTTCCTGGACGGGTTCGAGGGCACCGTCGAGGAAGGCGACATGATCATGCTGTCCGACCCGTACTCGGTCGGCGGCGCCATCAGCCATCTCAATGACTGGCTGGTGCTTCTTCCCGTGTTCAAGGATGGCCGTCTGGTCGCCTACACGTCCATGTTCGGTCACCAATCGGACATTGGCGGCAAGGTCGTGGGGTCGATGCCCATCGACGCCACCTCGATCTTTGAGGAAGGGGTGCGTATCCCGCCCATCAAGATATATTCCAAGGGCGTTTATAACGCGGACGTGATCAAGCTGATCATGGCGCAAACGCGCAAGCCCGACTGGTGTACCGCCGATCTGAACGCCCTGATCGCGTCCTGCCGTGTGGCGGCCCGCCGCGTGGTGGAAATGTGCGAGCGGTTTGGCGACGACGTCTTCGCGGCTGCCACCGACGAGCTGCTGGCCCGCAACTACCGCGCCGTGAAGCAGCTTATCGCCAGTTCCATCAGCGAGGAGAAGGTCAGCTTCGAGGATTATATCTGTGACGACGGTATGGGCTTCGGCCCCTACAAGATCCGCTGCACCATGCATCGCGAAGGCGACATCGTGGTGCTGGATTTCGATGGTACCGACCCGCAAAGCCCGGCCTCGATCAACTTCTTCCTGAATGAAAACATGCTGAAGATGTTCTTCGGCATCTACCTGATCATGGTCTTCGACCCGCAGGTGCTGTTCAACGACGGCTATTACGACTTGATACGGGTGAAGATCCCCGAAGGATCGCTGCTGAAGCCGAAATTCCCCGCCGCCCTGTCGGGCCGCACCCACGCTCTGGGCCGGCTGTTCGACATTATGGGCGGGTTGTTGGGCCAGAAGACGCCGGAATTTCTCAACGCCGCCGGCTTCTCCTCCTCCCCGCACCTGTTTTATTCCGGCTATGATGCCAAAGGCCGCTGGTTCCAGCTGTTCCAGATCGGGTTCGGTGGCATTCCGGGCCGTCCGCTGGGCGACGGGCCGGACGGGCATTCGCTGTTCCCCGGCTTCACCAATGTGCCGAACGAGTTCCTGGAGCGGTACTTCCCGCTGGTCATCGAACGGTACGAGACGGTGGCCGACAGTGGCGGGGCCGGCCTGCATCGCGGCGGCAACGGCATCATCATGACTTATCGCTTCCTGGCATCCGGCACCATCGCCATCCACGATGACCGCTGGTTCACCATGCCCTGGGGCGTGAACGGTGGTGAACCCGGTGCCCGCGCTCGCAAGATACTGGAAAAGCCTGACGGTACCCAGATTGTGGTGGGCAACAAGCTGGAGAACCTGACCATCGAGGCCGGCGACCAGCTGCATTTCATCACCTGGGGCGGCGGCGGCTGGGGCGACCCGCTCCTGCGGGAGCCGACCTTGCTGGAGCTGGAGCTTGAGCGCGGTCTGGTCACGGTCGAAGGAGCCAAGCGTTACGGTGTTGTGCTGGTCGATGGCAAAGTCGATGCCGCCGCCACCGAGGCGCTGCGGACCCAGATGCGGGCGGAGCGGGGGCCGGTGACGTCGGTCTTCAACTATGGTCCCGACATCGACACGCTGCGCGCCAACAGCCTGGCTGAAACCGGCTTGCCGGCGCCCAAGCCGCCCGTGAAGCTGGCGCACTTCGTAGCTTAAACATCGGCTTCCCACCCTCTCCCGTCATCCCGGCGAAAGCCTGTATGATTGGAGAGGGTGGTCCACGTAACGCCTACCTTACGGAGCGCCCCATGGCCGACCTGTCCCGTCGTTCGCTTCTGCTGACCGCCACGGCACTTGCCGGTCTGGCGGTGTTGCCCGTTCTGGCCAGGTCCTCCGACCTGACCGTCAAAACCCCATCGGGCCGTGCTGTGTCGGTCAGTGTCTGGAAGGCGGTGGGCAAGGAGGCGGGGCATATCCTATTCTCCCATGGGGCCGCTTCGGCGCCCTGGAAGTATCAGCCGTTGGTCGATGCTTGGACCAAGGCCGGGTACAGCGTCTATGCCCCCCTGCATGTGGACAGCACTGACCATCCCGACCGCGCGAATTTCCAGGGTATGGCCAGTTGGCCGGCGCGGATCGAGGATGTACGGGCCCTGGCCGATCATCTGGGCGGCCCCTATATCGCCGCCGGTCATTCCTATGGCGCGCTGGTGGCTTTGTGCCTGGGCGGGTCGGCCATCGCTGTGCCGCCGGAGGTAAAGACGCCGCTGCGTGATCCGCGCGCCCTTGTCTCTCTGGCATTCTCCCCGCCCGGTGCCGGCATGGGCTTCATCAAGGCCGGTGACTATGCGCCACTGGCCGTACCTGCCCTGATCCAGACCGGCGACAAGGATGTGCCGCCAGGTCCCGGTGGCGACTGGAAAAGCCATCTGCTGCCCTATGATGAAGCAGCCCCCGGTGGCAGCCGTTATGCGCTGGTCCTGGATGGGGTGGACCATTATTTCGGCGGCGGCATCTGCCGGCCCGAACTGCCGGGACCGGTGCAGGCCGAGCAACTGGCCATCGCCGCCGAGCTGTCCGTACTGTTCATGCGCGCCCATGCGGGCGGTGACAAGACGGCACTGGTTACCCTGAATGGCCGGCTGTCGGATAAAGGCCCGGCCCGCTTAACGGTCAAGTGACCGGGGCCGCCCCCGCCGCGCGGGCTTGATCAGCCCGTCCCGGTTCAGCAAAGCCAGTGCCGCAGTGGCCGTCCCACGGCAAACGCCGTAATGGGCGGCCAAACCCATTTGCGTGGTTGGGAGGTCCACGGCCCGATTGCCTAGCAATTCCGCGCGCAGCAGCATGTAAAGCCGGTAATAAGCCGGAATCATCATCACGACCTCCGGAATGCCGGTGGCGGCATCCAGGCTGCGGCGAAGGGTCTGGTTGTCGAGTGAAAGCTGCATCAAGGGGTTCTGACGGGGTCCAAAGACAAGCCCGCCACCCACAGGGGGGCCGTGGGTGGCGGCAGTTTAGGGAGAAAACACTAATCGGATGAGGACGAGGGAGGCTTACGCCTCTGCTATTTCCTCGATGGTGCGGTTGAAACGTTCCTTGGTGTCGGCTTCAGCTGCCTCACGCGCTTCCTTGCGCATCAGGTAGAAGATCCGATCCAGGAAGTCCTGACGCCAGGCCTCGCGCGCTTCCAGCGCGTCTTGATCCAGCACCAGAGTCTCGATACCGGCGGCCAGATCCAGCCCCTTGGTCTTGGCATAGCGTTCGACACTGTCCAGACGGTCATGCAGAACGGAAATCTCATTCGCCAGGACCAGCACCATGGACATCGCCTGATCCATGCCGGGTGCGTCATAGAATTGCGGGCGCTTGCCCTTGGCGTCCTTGACGACATGCGGGCGGTTTGCAGTGCTAGTCATCAGGCGGCATCCTTGGCGGCGACGGATTTCTGCTTCTGGGCAATGAACACTTCCCAGCCGCCGCCCGGTGCATATTCACCGGCGGTGAACTCACGTTCGGCCACGGCACTGGCGGCATCCTGGCTGTATCCGGAGGCCTCGCTGGCGGCGAATTCCATGACGGCCATCGGGGCGGTGTCGAACTTGGCATCGGTTCGATCGAACCCGGCCTTCTGGGCCAGATCGAACTGGTCCATCTCGCGCATTGCGCCCCAGAACGGCTCGTTATTGTACCAGGTCTCGTTATCCAGGATGAACTGGGTGAACGGGTCCATCAGGTCAAACGGCGGCAGATCGGCATGGATCATCAGACCGCCCGGCGACAGCAGCCGGTGGCATTCCTTGAAGATGCGCGGCATGGCCTTGGCAGAGGTTTCGTGCAGCAGGATATGGCTGACCACCAGATCGAAATGCCCGTCGGGGAAACGCGTTTCCTCCGCGTTCATCTGCGCGAAATTCACCTCCAGCCCCAGACCAGCAGCCCGCGCATGGGCATAGCGTACGCAAGGCCCGCCGACATCAATGCCCCACACTTCAGCGTCGGGGAACAGCTCCTTATAGGGCAGGGTGGCGTGACCGACCGTGCAGCCCATGTCCAGGATACGCTTTGGCTTGAAGTCGGGCATCCGACGCTGCAGGTAGTTGCAGACCGACCGGCCCATATCGTCGTTCAGCGGACCCATATAGCCCATGGCGTAGAGATAGACGCCGCGGTCATACAGCGCGCCAACGGAGATGTCGTTCTTGGCGACCTCGGTCGCGTATCCGCCGGGCATGCAGTGGATATCCAGCGCCGTGATATAGCGCGGGACCACGAAACCTTCGGGAATATCCAGCACGGCACCCGACTTCGCAGACAGTTCGGCAGCCTTCTCAATCAGCTCCGGCAATTGTCGGTCGATGCTGACATTTGTCGCCTCCCACAGCAGTTCCTGCGCGATGCGGTTGGCGGATGCGTAATGCTGGAAATAAAGATCGCGAACCATGCCGCCACGGATGTCGCGGCGGTCGGCAGGTGCGCGGCCATGCTGCGCCTCGAAAGCCGGGGCAACCCGGTTGCGATAGATCGGCGTAAGACCCGGCAGCAACTTCTGCTGAATAAAATTCTTGAAGCTCTTGGTGAATTCCTGACGCGTCGCCTCGTCATGTGTGGCGGTGGGCAGCGCTGGGTGCGCCTGTTGCTGGAATGTATTAAGCATGACCGCTCCCGGATCGGTGATGGTTGCTTGGAAAACCCTGATCCGATTGAAGAGCCGGACCGGGATGCGGGCAAAGGGCGCTGCCCCTGAATGTCCACCTGGTGGATATTCGGGGGCATGATCGTTTCCAGCCTGAATTCTTCCGCGCCAGATTTGATCACGACAAGGGGGGCGGTGCCACGCCTTCCGTTCAGAACAATGGGAGTTCCGGGATCATGAGCGGACCTGAATTGACGCGCCGTCAAAGCCTGGGCCTGGCGGCCATGGCTGCCGCCGCTGGTGCGGTCGGTGGGGGTGTGTCGGCGGCCATGGCGTCCTCTGCCACGCCGTCCTTCCAGACCAAGATCGATTTCAAGGACCCGAAATGGAACCGGGACAGCTATGTCCGCCTGGACGCGGATATTGATCCGACCAAGGAAAAGATCGGCTGGTTCCGGGGTAATGTCTACGGCGTCCGCGATAACGAGCCGGTGCGTACCCTGTTCATCTTGGACGGGTTCAGCTTCGTGCGCACAAAGCGGCTGGAAGACGGTTCCTATCGCCGCATGCTGCGCGAGATCGGCTTCTACCGGGATGCCAAGACCGGCGAGATCATGAAGACCTGGCACAACCCGTATACGAACGAGGATGTGCGGGTCGTTCCCATCGCCAACGACCCCTATAATTATACGATCGGCGAGTTCAAGCCGCAGCCGCCTTCCTATGGTGGGCTGAACAAGGACAAGCCGCCGCCGGAGCCGTTCCTGCTGGACTGGCGCTATGGCCCCGATGACACGGTGATCCTGACCACCGACATCCATCTGTTCTACCCGAACGCCCTGCAGCCCGATAAGTGGGTGCGTGAGTCGGGTGGCGCCTTTAACCGCGTCTCCGAGCTGTTCACCTATGTGATCAAGCGTAAGGATCTGGAGAATCCGAAGCTGACGCATGTGAAGGCCGTGGGCTCCTGGTCGCGGATCACGCCCTGGCTGCCCTGGATGCTGATGGGTCAAGCTCCGGGCCATATTTCCTATTTCTGCTCCTTCGGTGCCTATGACAGCGTGAATGACATCCCGGCCGATATCCGCGAAGCCGCCCGCGCCATGGACCCGAAATGGCTAGCCTCCCCGACGGAAGATTACGGTCCGTCCCTGTCCAGTATCGAGAACTACGCTCGGTTCCAGACGCCGGCCCCCGTGCCGGCTGGATGGACCCCGCCGCAGCCGCCGCCACCGCGTACGCTGCCGCCGATGCCGCCCAAGTGAGAGAAGGGGCGGGCGGGTGCTACGGTGCCCGCCCGCCCTTTTTCTTTTTGACGACGTAGCGACCATTCAAGGATCACCGATGACCGCCGCCATTACCGATGCGCCCCCGCCCGCCGCCGGCCGCCTGGGTCTTCTGTCTCAGGTCGGCTATGGCGCGGGCCAAGTGGCGGGACAGGTGTTCCGCGACGTGCCGTCGCTGCTGCTGCTGTTCTTCATGACCACTGTCCTGGGGATCGAACCGGCATTGGCCGGTGTCGCGATCTTCGTGCCGAAGCTGGTTTGGGGCGTGGGCTGTGATCTGCTGGTTGGCGTGCTGTCCGACCGCTGGAAACACCGGTTCCACCGCCGCTGGTGGCTGCTGGCCGGTGTCATTGGCTCTCCCATGGCGTTTCTGCTGCTGTTCCACGTGCCGGCTGACCTGTCGCAGACGGGGCGGGTTGCCTATGTGGCTGCCGCATTCAGCCTGTATATGGCCGTCTTCGCCAGCTTCTCTGTGCCCTATCTGTCCATCGCGGGCGAATTGTCGGACGATCCGCACCAGCGGACTGTCCTGATGGCCTGGCGGCTGGTGTTCACGGCTGCGGGCGTGCTAATCGGCGGGGCGGTGGCGCCCGGCGTAGTGCAATATCTGGGCGGTGGTCAACCCGGGTACGAGGGCATGGCCCGCGTCCTGGCTGTGATCTGCCCTATCTCTCTGCTGATCGCCTTTTTCGGGGCGGGCCGCGCGGCACGGCAGGCGGGCCGGGCACCGGCGGTCGCGACCGCTACGCGCATGACGTTCTCGGCTGCGATCGCCGTGCTGGCTGCCCCGCGCTTTTCCGTGCTGCTGGCCTCCAACCTGCTGCAACTGATCGGCTCGGGGATGGCCTATGCGTCCATGCTGTATTTCCTGACCTACAATATGGGGCAAGGGGCGGCGGCGCTGCAGCTGATCGGCGGGCTGATCGTGGCGGTCTGCGCCGGCATCATCGTGGCCCAGCCCCTGTGGGTTGCGGTGGCCAAACGGGTGGGCAAGAAGCCGGTCTATGTGCTGTCGGCCATCGGCTATGGTGTCACCTATATCGCCTGGTCGCAGAATGCCCAGTCGGGCACCATGGTCGCCTACGTGTTCTGTGTGGTGGCCGCTTTGTTTAATTCCGGCTGGGCCCTGCTCAGCTTTTCCATGATGTCGGACATCGCGGGTGAGGATCGGGCCAATGCCGGGCTTTACTCCGCTGCCTGGGTGGCGGTGGACAAGATCGGCTTTGCCCTTGGCGGCACCTTGCTGGTGGGGCTTGTCCTGTCCGGTTTCGGTTTTGACGTGGCGCGGTCCATGGCGGGCCTGCCCCAGGAGCCGCGCGCCCTGACCGGCGTGATGCTGGCCTTCGGGGTCTTGCCCGGTCTATTCAATCTTATCGCGGCGGCCCTTTATGGCCGCTACGGTCGCCACTGACAGCTACGCGGGAAAATGGATATCCATGGGCAAGATTGAGGAATTCCGGCGCGGCTGGTCGTTGATCCTGGCGGCGGCGACGGGTGTGGGCCTGGGCATCACAGGCCTTACCTTCTATACGCTGGGCATTTTCATCGGGCCGTTGACCCAGGAATTCGGCTGGTCCCGCACCTCGCTGGCCTCTGCCACCATCCTGACGACCCTGACCACGCTGATCCTGGGGCCGGTGGTGGGCCGGCTGGCCGACCGGTTCGGCGGGCGCAAGGTGGGACTGGTGTCCCTGGTCGGGCTGGCGGCCGGTCTGGGCGGGCTGAGCCTGATCGGTGCGGAATTGTGGAGCTTCTATCTGGCCTTCGGCATCGCCATGGTGCTGGGGGCCGGTACCTTGCCCATCGTCTGGACCCGTGCCGTCAATGCCGGGTTCGACAAGGCGCGCGGCATGGCGCTGGGACTGACCCTGACGGGGACCGGTGTTGTCGCCATCCTGGCCCCGCCCTATACGCAATGGCTCATCGCCGACTATGGCTGGCGCATGGCCTATCTGGGTCAGGCGGCGCTGGTCCTGGCCATTGGTCTGCCAATTGTCTGGCTGCTGTTTCATGAAGTTGGTGGTGCGAAGCATGTCACAGCGGCCACAACGCTGGTTCGCCCCGGCCTAACCGCCGCCGCCGCCCGCCGGTCGCGTCAATTCTGGATGCTGGGCGTGGGCTTCCTGTTCGCCTCCTTCGCCGTGTCAGCTCTGATCGTGCATCTGGTCTCGATCCTGTCTGGGGGCGGGATGGAACGGGCTAGTGCCGTTTGGGCCGCTAGCCTGCTGGGCTTTGCTATCATTGCGGGCCGCCTGGGCATCGGGGTGCTGGTGGACCGTTTCTATGCACCTGCCGTTGCCTTTGGCATCCTGGCCATCGCCGGGGCAGCCTGCTTTCTGCTGATGCTGGCGGGGGCCAACCTGTCGCTGGCGCTGGCCGCTGTTGTGTTGATCGGTCTGGCGGCGGGAGCGGAGGTCGATCTGGTCGCCTATTTGGCCAGCCGCTATTTCGGCCTGCGGGCCTATGGGGAAATTTATGGCTGGCAGCTTGGCTTCTTCGCGCTGGGGGCCGGACTGGGGCCGATGGGCGTGGGGCGTCTTTATGACGCGACCGGTTCCTACACAGTCGGCCTGATCGCCTGCGCCGTCGGGTTTGGCGTCGGCGCTACGCTGATCGGATTGCTGGGCCGGTACCCTGAGCGGTTCGAGGAATAATCATGACCGCTGTCCGGACAAGGTGCATCGCCGGCCCAGCCGACCCGGCATGATCCTGTCACTGTGTCTTCAACAGACGCATTTTCCAGGGAAACCAATATCATGCCGGATACCGCCGCCCCCACCTCAGACCTTCTGCCGCGTCTGTGCGCGGTTCTGGGGGATGCTGCCGTCCTGACCGATGCCGACGACCTGTCCTTCTTCGGTCAGGATGTGCATTCCATTGGCGCGCCTTTGCTGGCCGTCATCCGACCGGTGACGCGCGACGCGCTGACCAGCGCGCTGAAGCTGCTGCATCAGGTGGGCGTGGCCGTGGTGCCGCGTGGTGGCGGCATGTCCTATTCCAACGGCTATCTGGCGGGTACAGCAGGTGCGGTGCTGGTGGATACCAGCGGCCTGGACCGGATTGTTGAGATCAATGCCGATGACATGTATGTGGTGGCGGAAGCGGGGGTGACCTGGGCCGCTTTGGACGCTGCCCTGGCACCGCTGGGCCTGCGCACGCCTTTCTGGGGACCGTTCTCCGGCATCCGCGCCACCCTTGGCGGGACCATGTCCCAGAATGCCGTCACTTACGGCACCGGCACTTTCGGCACGGCAGTGGACAGTCTGCTGGGGCTGGAGGTGGCGCTGGCCGACGGGTCGGTTCTGCGCACCGGTTCCTGGGCGCAGCCTAACAGCGCTCCATTCTTCCGTCATTACGGCCCCGATCTGACCGGTCTGTTCAGCGGCGATGCCGGCGCCCTGGGTATCAAGACCGCTATGGCCCTGCGTCTGGTCCGCCGCCGGCCCATCAATACCGGCATCTCCTTCGGCTTCCAGACCTTCGACCAGATGCTGGGCGCCATGGCCGCCGTGGCGCGCGAAGGGGTGGCGTCAGAGGCGTTTGGCCTGGACCCGTTCCTGCAAAAGCAGCGCCTGGGCATGGGCGATCTGAAATCCGATCTGAAGATGCTGCTGGCGGTGGGCCGGGCGGGGCGGGGGCCGTTCGAATCGCTTTGGCAGATGGCGAAGATCGTCGTCGCCGGGCGCGGCTTCCTGGATGGCATCAACTATTCCGCCCATTACACCATTGATGCCTTTGACCAGGACGAGGAACGGTCGATGCTGCGCCGTATCCGCGCGGCGGCGGAACCGTTCGGCAAGGAGATCGAGAACTCCATGCCGACCCTGGTTCGCGCATATCCCTTTCCGCCGCTGAACCATATCCTGGGGCCGAAGGGGGAGCGTTGGGTGCCTGTCCACGGCATCCTGCCCTTCAGCCGGGTGGCCGCCTTCCGCGCCGATCTGGACGCGCTTTACGCACGCCAAGCAGCGGAGATGACGCGGCACAAGGTCCTGGCCGCCGCCATGTTCTCCACCATCGCCACCAACGGCTTCCTCTATGAACTGGCGTTTTATTGGGAGGATGAGCGCGCGGCATTCCATGATCGTATCCTGGAACCCGATGCGGCCAAGAACCTGCCGCGCTATCCCGCCAATCCGGAAGGCGCGGAACTGATGCGGCAGCTGAAGAAGGAATGCGTTGCGCTCTATGCCAAGCATGGCGCGGCGCATTTGCAGGTCGGGCGGCTCTATCCCGTGACCGAAGCCATGAACCCTGTCACGCGGCAGGTTCTGGGCGCTGTGAAGACCAAGGTGGACGGTGCCGGATTGATGAATCCGGGTGCGCTCGGGCTGTAATAAGCCGCGTGGGGGAGGGGTTGCCCCCTCCCCATGGTGCCTTAAGGCAGGACCACCTGCCGGATCACCCGGCCCGCCGCCAGTTCGTCCATCAGCCGGTTGATCTCCGACAGCGGTGCGGTGCCGCTCAACAGCCGATGCACCGGCAGCCGTCCGGCCCGCCACAGGCCGATATAGCGCGGCACGTCGCGCGACGGGATGGACGAGCCCATATAGCTGCCCATCAAGGTCTTGCCTTCCGCCACCAGCGATACCGCCGGGAAGCTCAGCATTTCCGCCGGGTTGGGCAGACCGACCGTGACGGTGCGTCCGCCCCGGCGGGTGGACTTGTAGGCGGCGGCCAGCACGGCAGCCTTGCCCGCCGTCTCAATCGCGACATCAGCACCACCGCCCGTCAGGTCGGCAATGGCCTGGGCTGCATCGGCGGGCGCCACGGCGGCGGCGGCCCCCAGTTCCAGGGCCAGCTTGCGCTTATCCTCAATGGGATCGACGGCGATGACCGGGTTGGCCCCGGCGGCCACGGCGCCCAGCAGCGATGACAGGCCGACCCCGCCCAAGCCATAGACGACAACGCTTTCACCCGGCTTCACGGCGGCGGTGTTCATAACCGCGCCGACACCGGTCAGCACGGCGCAGCCGAACAGGGCGGCGATTTCCGGCGCGATGTCGGACGGGATTTTTACCGCCGATCGCTGGTCCACCACCGCATGGGTGGCAAAGGCCGACACACCCAGATGGTGGTTTACCTCTTTGCCCGGCAGTTCCATGATCCGCCGTCCGCCCCGCAGCAGCCGCCCCTCGCCATTGGCCGTCGCCCCCGGCTGGCACAGATAACCCTCGCCGGCCCCGCAGCAGGCGCATTGCCCGCAGGCCGGCAGAAAGGCCAGGACGACGCGGTCGCCCGGCTTGAAGGGGCTGTCGGGATCGCCCGTTTCCACCACCGTCGCCGCCGCCTCGTGCCCCAGGGCCATGGGCATGGGCCGGGGCCGGTCGCCATTGATCACCGACAGATCGGAATGGCACAGGCCGGCGGCATCGATACGTACCAGCAATTCACCGGGACGCGGCGGGGCCAGTTCCACCTGTGCCAGACGCAGCGGTCGGCTGTCGGCATAAGGGCCGGGCAGGCCGATCTGGTCCAGGATGGCGGCGGTGATACGCATTTGGCGAATCCTTGTTGCTTGCACGGTGGCCCTCACACCGGGGCACGGCGGACAGTGCCGATCATGCCCCGGATCGTGGCCTGATGGTAAGTCATGTCGGTTGCTTGGCAATGACCAGCCGGGCGGCCTCGGCCCCGGCCAAACGGCCCAGCGTGACCGCCGCACAGATGCCCATCGCCGGCAGATAACCCCAGCAGGAAGGCCCGGAAACCGATCGCGCGGCCCCGCCACAGGCGAAAAGATTACGCAGGGGCAGTCCGCTTACCGCCAGAACCCGCCCGCTCCCATCGGTGCGCAAGCCCCCCTGGGTATGATAGATGGCCCCGCGTAGGCGCAGCGCACGGAACGGCGCTTCCAGCACCGGATCTGTCCAGCGCCGTCCTTGGCTGTCAGGGCGGCCCGCGGTCGTCGCGCGATGGATATCGTCCAGGCTGGCGGCCAGGCGGGCAGGATCGGCGCCGATGCGCAGCGCCAGATCGATCACGCTGTCAGCAGCGCGCGCAGCGTTCAACTCCCGCAACTGCGCGCTTTCGGGGATATGGGCGCAGGCCTGCTCGATCCGCTGGTCGAAGATGATCCAGGCCCGGCCATCGGGCTGTGCCAATACCGGATGCACGACCGCTGAAATATCGTCGGTTTCATCAACGAAACGGTCGCCATGTTGATTGACCAGGAAGCCGCCTTCCAGGATGAAGCCGGGCGGCAGTGTTACCCCCTGCGGGTCGGTCAGCATGCCGTAACCCTGATAGGCGCCCATGTCCGCCAGTTCGGCACCTAGCCCCGCGCCTAAGCGGATGCCCAGGCCGTCGCTGCCTTCATGACCGTGATAATGGGCGTCACCGGCATCGGGGATATGGGTGCGCACCATATCTCGGTTGCCGGCAAACCCGCCTGTCGCCAGGATAAGGCTGTCGCAGCCGATAGCTTCGTGGCTGCCGTCGGGTCGCCCAATCACGATGCCGGCGACCCCGCCTGCACCATCACCCGCGATTTCCACCAGGCGCGCCTGGTGGATCACGTCCACCCTGGTTTCTTCCAGGCGGCGGTGAAGATACATCAGCATGTCGTTACCGCTGCGCCCCGGCCAGCCATGGACGCGCAGCCGTGAATGGCCGAACGCCGCCTTGAAGCGGACATCCAGCTCATAAGGAAGGCCATGCTGTTCGACCAGCCAGTCCAGGGTCGGGCCCGCCCCATCGGCGATGGCACGGGCCAGCACCGGGTCGGTTTTTCCCTGCGTTTTGGCCATGATGTCGGCATACAGAATGTCGCCATCATCATGAATGCCCAGGCGCTTCTGCGCCGCCGTACCGGCAGCGCAGAGCAGGCCCTGGGACATGGAGGTCGTGCCAAACGGCACGGCATCCTGCTCGATCAGCAGAACATCCGCCCCGGCACCGCGAGCGGCAAGGGCGGCGACAGCACCTGCCGCCCCAGCACCCGCGACGATCACCGGTATGGAATAATCGAACTGCATGGCCGTACAGATCAGGTGTTCGGTGCGCTGGTGTTGGTGAAGTTCTTCCAGTCGCTGGTGACGAACACCTCGTCGATCAGTGTGCGCTGGAAGCACTTGCCGCCCTTGTACCAATGCCAGGTGCGCGACCGGAACTTACCGCAATCGGAAATCTGGATCATCTCATAGAGATACAGATCGTCATCGCCCTTGCGGGTCCAGTGCAGGCAGGTGGAGCGGTTGAAATCGTCCGGCTTCATGGCGGCAGCCCAACCCTTGATCAGGTCATTGTCCCACCAGATGCGGCCATCGGCATAAGAGGCGGGGAAATCGCGCACGTCGGTGCGGCCATCTTCCCAGAAATAATGGTTGGTCTGATGGTACGGGAACTCGCCATCCTCCTTCAGGCGGCAGATCAGGCGCGAGCGATGCTCATCCACAAGCTTGCCCGTTTCCGCGCTGTAATAGCGGTACCAGCCTTCCCAGACGCCCTCATTGCGGGCCAGCAGGGGCATGTCACGGCGCAGTTCGGCGACATTGTTGCTCATATCCAGAAATCCTTATGCTTGTGAGTTGTCTGATCAACGCAGATCGACGGTGACCTTGCCCATTGACCGCCCGGAAAGCAGGTGCTCCACAGCGTCTGGCACCTGGGCCAGACCTGTGAACGGCGTGTCATCGAAGGTGACGTTGATTTTGCCAGCGGCGTGCAGGCTGAACAGTCTTTCGCGTGCTGCTGGCCACAGGTCGGTCAAACGGCCATTCATGAAGCCGCGTACGGAAGCGCCCTTGTAGTAGAGCTTGTTGCCGACGCGCGGTGCCGTGACGATTTCCGGCTTGCCGTCCAGGTCCTGGGCCGCACCCGCCACCACAACGCGCCCCAGTGGGGCGACATTGTCCAGGAAGGCATCGAAGATCGCGCCGCTGACGGTATCGACGGCCAGATCCAGGGCATCCCGGAACTCCGTGGACAGGACCTGCGCCACATCCTCGCGCTTGTAATCGATGACCCGGTCAGCACCCAGCGACCAGACGAAGGCCGATTTCCGCTCACCCCCACAGACGGCGACCACCCGTGCCCCGGCCAGCTTGGCCAGTTGCACCAGCATATGGCCAAGACCGCCCGCCGCCGCCGAAATGGCAACCGTCTCCCCCGCACGCAGTCCGCCGACATGTTCCAACGCCAGCAACGCCGAAACGCCGGTGGAGGCCAGCGCCAGATAGTCGCGGTGTGCTGATGGGGTCGGGATGAACTGCGCCGCCGGTGCAATATTCGCCTGACGATAGCCGCCCGTGAAGCGGTTGGTGGCGGCGGCGTCACCGGGCCTGAAGCCCGTTACGCCCTCGCCCACCGCCTCCACCACGCCGATGGCCTCCACCCCCGTCCAGGTGGGCATGGGGATGCGGATATAATCCACGGCATTGCGCGCGATCTGGGTATCAAAGATACCGTTGACGCCACACCAATGGTTGCGCACCCTGATTTCACCGGGCCCCGGATCGCGCAGCGGTTGATCCACGATCTCCGCCGCCTCGCGGAAACTTTGCGCAAAGCGGACCTGCTGCAGGGCTTTATAGTTCTGGCTCATTTCTGCCCCTTGGCAAAGCCCAGCACGCCAGGGTTCAGAACGCGGGCGGGGTCCACCGCATCTTTCAGTGCATCCAGGACCGATTGGCTGGCCGCGTCCCGGCTCTCACGATAAGGGTAGGAGCGGCCAACCTGAAAATGACCGCAGCCAAAGCGTCGGAAGGTGGCGATCAGGCGCTTGCGGGCCTCCGTCACCACGGCGGTGGCGTCGGGATTGTCCGCATGTTCGGGCAGGCGCGCTATATGCGTGGGTTCCAGCGCCTGATAATGCACCGGCAGCCGCTTTTCCGGCCAATAGATCACGGGCTCCACGATCAGGGCGTTGGTCGACAGGGACGTGAACAGGTACCCGGTCTTGATATTGTGCTTGGCGAAATCGTCAGCCATCCCGGCGAAGACCTGCTCCACCGCCTCGTAAAGGGCTGGCGCCTTGGACAGGGAAATCTGACCATGGATGGGAATCCAACGCTCGCCACCCGGCCCCAGCGCGCTGTTCAGCGGGGGGAAGGGCATGGCACGGATGACCTTGGCAATGGTATTCGCCACCTCCCGGCCATGATGTTCCGTCGCGATGCGCCGGGCCGTGGCCATATCATGCGCCACCGCCTCCGCCGATCGCCCCTCGGCATTCAAATGCAGGGGAAAACTGTCCTCGCTGACGAAACTGCGACCGGCACCGGCGACCCGGACGGCCTCCCACAGCCCACGTAGCAGGGATTTCTGACGCGTGACGACGGCGCCCAGTGCCTTCACATCGCTGGTCATCGACGCGCGCTGCATGCGCACCCGTGTCAGGCCGGGATCGAAGGCACACATTTCCGCCGCAACACCGGCCCGCGCCAGGGCCGCCATCGCCCGCATCAGGTCGCCGCCGGTTGGGAACTCAAAGCTGGCGTAGTCTTCATGTTTCGGGGCCTGTATAAGGCGCAGGGTGATATGGGCCTTGGTCCCGAAGGCCCCGCAATCACCGCAGAACAGGCCCGTAAGGTCGGGGCCGAAATGCCGGTAGAAGGGGGTATCGCCATCCTCCCCGCGTGCACCGGTCCGCAGGATCGACCCGTCGGCCAGCACCATGGTCAGGGCCACGACACTTTCACTGGTCGTGCCGTAATGACCGGCACCCAGCATGGCGTTCTGCTGTGACACGCCGCCGCCGATGGTGCTGATCAGGCCCGACATGGGGCCGAAGAACGGTGTGCGCAGCCCGTGCGGGGCCAGTGCCTTGTTCAGGTCGATCCAGGTGCAGCCGGCCTCCACCGTCACCACCATGTCGTCAGGGCGCAGATCAATGACGCGGTTCATCCGCCGCATGTCCAGCGATACCGTGCCCGACACGGTGGGAATGTACCCGCCGGTGTAGCTCATGCCCGCGCCGCGTGGTGCCAGGGGCACCTGATGCCGGTGGAGCAGCGCTGTGACCGCAGACAATTGTTCCAGATTGTCTGGCGCCACGACCAGGGCGACCGGCTCGGCGCTTTCCGACCAGATATCGCCGCTGTGCAGGCGGCGGGTTGCCTCATCGTCGGTCACGCCATCGGGACCCGTGATGGAAAGCAAAGCGGCCTTCAAGCCGTTGCCGATATTGTCACCGTGAGAAGCACTGTCCGGCATGACCCTAACCTCAATCCTCGACAATCCTGGGGCGCAGACTATCTGGCGGTACGGGGTCGGGCGCGGTCGGGTCGCGTGAATGTCCGCAAGGCGGTCACCGCGTCGTGCGGGCTTGGCGCGACCGGTGGGGACATGATGTGTTCCGCATGGAATGGAACAGGGGCCGGGGACCGGGCGATGCCGTTTACCCTTTATGACAAGCTGTGGAACAGCCATGTGGTCGCGGAAGAGGAAGGCGGGATCAGCCTGCTCTATATTGACCGCGCTATGCTGCATGAGGTCAGCAGTCCGCAGGCCTTCGCGGCCTTGCGTGAGAAGGGGCTGAAGGTCCGTAATCCCGGTGCCTTTCTGGCCGTCGCCGATCATTCGGTTCCCACCCGCCACCGCGACCGGCCCATCGCCGATCCGCAGGCCCGCGCGCAGGTCGAGCTTCTGGCCCGCAATGCGAGTGATTTCGGTATCGATATGATTGGCCTGGACGATCCGCGTCAGGGGATCGTACATGTTACGGGTCCGGAACAAGGATTTACTTTGCCGGGTTTAACGCTGGTCTGTGGGGACAGTCATACCGCCACGCATGGCGCCTTCGGCACCCTGGCTTTCGGTATCGGGTCGGGCGAATGCGAAAGTGTCCTGGCCACACAGGTCCTACGCCTGACCAAGGCGAAGACCCTGCGCGTCAATGTCCACGGCGACCTGCCGGCGGGCGTGGGGGCGAAGGATATTATCCTGGCGGTGGTGGGAAAGCTGGGCAGCAATGGCGCCATCGGCCATGCCATCGAATATGCCGGCCCCGCCATCCGCGCCCTGACCATGGAAGGGCGCATGACCCTCTGCAATATGAGTATCGAGGCAGGATCCCGCACCGGTCTGGTTGCCCCGGACGAGGTCACCTTCGCCTGGCTGAAAGGCCGTTCCCTGGCACCGAAGGGGGCGGATTGGGACGCGGCTGTCGCCCATTGGCGGACATTGCCCAGCGACGAGGGTGCGGTCTTCGATCGGGTGATCGATATTGACGCCACCAAGCTGGTGCCGCAGGTCAGTTGGGGTACCAGCCCCGATCAGGTTGCCGATGTTACCGGCCGTGTGCCCGATCCGGCGGGGGCCCGCGACGCCGAGACGGCGGCCAAGATGACCAAGGCCCTGTCCTATATGGGGCTGACGGCGGGCATGCCGGTTCGCGATATTGTCGTCGGCCATGTCTTCATCGGGTCCTGCACCAATGGCCGGATCGAAGATCTGCGCATCGCCGCCCGTGTCCTGAAGGATCGCCGCATCGCCGATGGCGTCCAGGCGCTGGTGGTGCCGGGGTCGAAGGCCGTTAAGAGCCAAGCGGAGGCGGAGGGGCTGGACACTATTTTTCGGGCCGCCGGCTTTGAATGGCGCGAACCGGGCTGTTCGCTTTGCGTTGCCATGAATGATGACCGGCTGCCACCCGGTGCGCGCTGCGCCAGCACATCGAACCGCAATTTCGAAGGCCGCCAGGGCCAGGGGGCGCGTACCCATCTGATGGGCCCGGCCATGGCGGCGGCATCGGCCATCGCCGGCCACATTGCCGACCCGCGCGACTATCTTGGGGAGGCTTGATCCATGCAGCCCTTCACGACCCTGACCGCCATCGCCGCCCCCCTGATCGAGGCGGATGTCGATACGGACATCATCTATCCCGCGCGCTTCCTGACCATCACGGAAAAGAAGGGGCTGGGCCGCTATGCCTTCCATGACCGCCGCTATGACGGGCAGGGGCGGGAGCTGGCGGATTTCGTCCTGAACCGCGATCCCTGGCGCCATGCCGGCATCCTGGTCGCCGGTCCGAATTTCGGCTGTGGCTCCTCGCGCGAACAGGCGCCCTGGGCCATTCTGGATATGGGCATACGCTGCATCATCGCGCCCAGCTTCGCAGAGATATTCCGGGGCAATTGCTATCGCAACGGCATGCTGCCGGTGACAGTGGGGGAGGCGGACCATGCCGCCCTGCTATCCGATGCCAGCGCCGGTGCCAGCCTACATGTCGATCTGTCCGCCCGGACCATCACTCGGCCCGATGGTTCCGCCATTGCCATCGCCATCGATGATGGCAAGCGCGATGCCCTGCTGAATGGCTGGGATGAGGTGATGGGCATCCTGAACCTTTATGCCGGCACCATCGACCGGTACGAGCAGGATCGCCGGACGCGCCTGCCCTGGCTTACCCGCTGATAATTTCCATCTTCATACAGAGAACATCATGGCCAATCCCATCCTTCGCCAGAAGCTGGCTTCCCGGCAGTTCATCACCGCCCCTGGCATCCAGGATATGATCGCCGCTGTTATCGCCAACAAGGTCGGCTTCGACATCGTCTATGGCAGCGGTTACTGGACGGTTGCGTCGGCCTATGGGCTTCCCGACGCGGGCATCGCGTCGGTGACGCAGATGGTGGATCGCATGGCGACCCTGGTTCGGACCTGCAACGCCGCCGTGGTGGCCGATGCCGATACGGGTTTCGGCGGGCTGCTGAATGTGCATCACACGGTCCAGGCCTATGAGCAGGCCGGTATCACCGCCATCCAGATTGAGGATCAGGAATTCCCCAAGAAATGCGGCCATACGCCGGGCAAGCGTGTTGTTCCGGCAGAGGAAATGGCCGACAAGATCCGCGTCGCGGTCGAGGCACGGCGGGATGAGAATTTCCTGATCATCGCCCGTACGGACGCACGGCAGAGCGAGGGGCTGGAAGGTGTGCTGCACCGGATGAAGCTGTATGCCGAAGCGGGTGCCGATATCCTGTTCCCCGAAGCACTGACCAGTGACGAGGAGGCCCGCATCGTCACCTCCTCCCTGGACAAGCCGATGATGGCGAACATGGCCGATGGCGGCCTGACCCCCATCCGTGATGCCAAGACCCTGCAGAGCCTCGGCTATTCCATGGCCATCTTCCCGGCTATGACCAGTCTGGCGGCGGCGGCGGCAATGGAGTCGGCCCTGTTGAACCTGAAACAGACGGGTACCAGCCTGTCACCCGACGTGCCGCTGTTCAATTTCAAGGAATTCTGTTCGCTGATCGGATTTGAGGATGTCTGGGCTTTCGACAAAAAGTGGGCGCGCTGAGTGCCCTCTGGCTCATTTCCGCGTAGATCACGCCCTTTCGTGTACACACCCGGCTGTTGAGGTAATCATCGTTTATCCGACAGGTGGATAGATCCTCACGCCTTGTGCGACCGGCGCCCCCAAAACTTGGCACCATTCAACCGTCATATTTGTCGGGGGGAGGGGTGAATGGAGAAGGGGGTGCCGATCCGGGCCATCAGCCGTGCAATTGCGGCGTTGAAGGCGATCAACCGGCAGGGCTCGCTGACCATGATGGAAATCGCGCGGGCGGCGGAGGTGCCTTATCCCACCGCCTGCCGTCTGGTGCAGACCCTGGTCTATGAAGGGCTGGTGGAGCAGGAGCCGGACCGCAAGCGCTACCGCCCCACGGCCATGGTGCAGTCCCTGGCCTATGGGTTTCAGGATGATGACCGGCTGGTGGAGATCGCGCGGCCGCATATCGTGTCCCTGACCCGGCGTATCGGCTGGCCCATCTCCATCGCGTCCCGCGTGGGTCGCAACATGATGCTGCGCGACAGCACGCATGCCAACACGGCCCTGACCTTCGAACGCTATTACCCCGGCTTCACCCTGCCCGTGCTGGACAGCGCGTCGGGCAAGCTCTCCATGGCCTATACGCCGGACGAAGAGCGGGAAACCCTGCTGCGCTGGATGAAGGTGTCGCAGGAGGTGGACCCGGAATATCTGAAGGCCGCCCGCGCGGGCCTGAATGTGGAGCGGATCCGGTCGCAGGGTTATGCCGTGCAGGGGCGCAATCATCACAATCTGACGCCGGGCAAGACCGCCTCCATCGCGGTGCCGATCTTCCTGGGTGAACATTTCAAGGCAGCGATGACGGTAATCTTCTTTGCGTCGGCCATGAAGCCGGAGGCGGCCTTGGACCGGTATCTGGATGATCTGAAAGGCACCGCCGAGACGATCAGTGCGGAACTGACCCAGGCGGCGGCACTTAATCAGAGGTGATTTGAGGCGGGGGCCGGGGAGTAAACCGGCCCCGTTTGATCACTTCCCCTGCGCCACCAGCGTCACAGGCTTCACCAGCCCACGCAGCAGAATGTTGGGCAGATAGGCATTGTCCCAATCCACGCCCTTCGGCGGGTTCGGCCCCATGCGCAGGGCGATCAGGCCGGTCTTGCGGGACACGAAAACCGTCTGGTTGCCATTGCCATCGAACAGGAACAGGTCCTTGTCCAGATAGGGTTCGGAATGCAGCACCTTGGGTCCCGGTGCCCCCGGCGCACCAAAACCGCGGCGTTCGACATAGGGACCAGCGACCCACAGGCCCAGGCCATAATGTGGGTTCTGCGCCGTCGCGGTGGCCATTTCCTGGACATAGCCCTTGGGCAACAGACGCTTGGCTCCCACCTTGCCATCATCCAGCAGAAGCTTGGCCAGATGCACCCAGGCCCGCGCCGGCAGCATCATGCAGCAACCGGAATGGGCCAGCCCGCCCGGCCGGTTCACCCAGACCTCGCCCCCCGGGGCACCGGTGGGGATCAGCAGTTCGGTGCCCACGAATTCCGCGTAACGCCGGCCCGTCGCCCGCTCGATCACCAGTGCGATCAGTTCCGACGTTGCGTTGGAATAGCCGTACCGGGTGCCCGGCGCGTCGGTCAGGGGGTAATCCTTGACGATGTAGCTGCCGTGATCGACCGACAGATAGGCGAGATTCCAGGGATGGTTGGGATCGGCATTGAACCCCTGTTCCAGAAAGCCGGTACGCATATCCAGCAAATGACGGATCAGCATCGCTTCCTTGGGCGTGCCTTTCCATTCGGTGATGAAGTCGGAAACGCTCTGATCCAGCGATTTGATCTTACCCATTTCAATGGCGCGGCCCACGACCATGGCTGTCATCGGCTTGGACAGGGATTTCGACGCCAGGGGCGTGTCGGCGTTGGTGCCGGCGAAATAGGTTTCGTCCTGCACCTTGCCATCATGCCAGACGATGAATGCCTGGGCGCCGCTGGCCTCGGCATAGGAACGGGCGGCGTTCAGGGCATCCGGCTTGATGCTGGTCTGTCCCGGCTGGACCATCGGAAGGGCGGTAGGGGCGCCGGCGACCGGCTCACGTGGCTGATACAGCGTTTCCATCGGCCCACCGGCGGTCAGGATGGCGAGGCGCTGCGCATAGATGGCGTCGGCATCTGTCTGCGCCATCGCCGCGCCGGATGTGGCCAGGGCCAAAAGGGTGGTCAACCAGAAAGACGCGTGCCGCATGCCAAACCTTCCCGTTATCCGTTGATCTTGAACGAAAAAGACCGCGGTGTCGAAAGATCGGCGCCGCGGTCAGTTTTCGGGAACTCAGTGCTCGCGAGGCGGAGAACCGCTGGTCGCAGGTTGACCATAGGCGCGTATGCATAGACCCGACAGGGCAGGCAGAGGGTTTATCCACCCTGTGGCCAGATATGGACCCGTGTATCGACGGCCCATTCGGCATGCGCCCAAATACCAGCATGCGGATCGCCCATTTCGATTAGAGCGATTCCAAATAATCGTTCGGAATGGAGGCATGAACAGCCATGGCATTTGTCGGAAAGAAATATCGCAGCGTTCCGGGGCACGCCATCATTCCCGCCATTCTGGTCTCCGTCATGCTGTCGAGCACTTCTGCCGCAACGGCGCAGACGGCCCCCGACAAGGGGGAGCGCCTGTTTCTGCGCTGCCGTACCTGCCATGAGGTGGCGGCGGGAAAGCCCAACAAGGTCGGTCCCAATCTGCATGGTTTCTGGGGCAAGCCGGCCGGCCATGTCGAGGGGTTCAAATATTCCGACGCCCTGCGCAGCAGTGGTGTCGTTTGGGACGAGAAGACGCTGGATGTCTGGCTGACGCATCCGACCACGCTGGTCGGCGGCACGACCATGGCTTTTATCGGTCTGCCGGACAAGGCCGATCGTGATGCCCTGATCGCGTACCTGCAAAAAGCCACCAATTGACATCCCACCCGCATAAATAGAAAGGCAGTTCCCATGATCCGAACGCAGGTGGTGATCGCCGGCGCCGGCCCGGTTGGCACGGTCGCGGCCTATTATCTGGCCCGCCAGGGTATTGATGTGCTGGTGCTGGAGGCCGGTGCCGATTGTGCGCAGGATCTGCGCGCCTCCACCTTTCATCCACCCACGCTGGAAATGCTGGATGAACTGGAGATCACGCCCTTCCTTCTGGAAAAGGGCTTGAAGGCGCCGATCTATCATTACCGTGACCGCCGGACGGGGCAGGTGATTGAGTTCGACCTGGGCGAGTTGGAGGGCAGCACCCGCTACCCCTATCGCCTGCAGTGCGAACAGTACCATCTGGCCCGCGCGCTGGCGGAAAAGCTGGAAGCGCATCCCAAGGCCACCGTGAAGTTCGGCAGCCGTCTGGTTTATGTGAACCAGGACGAGACGGGTGTGGATCTGGCCTATGAGACGCCGTTCGCCATCGAGAAGGTACGCGCCGACTGGTTGATCGGGGCCGACGGCGCCAATTCAGCCGTGCGCAAATGGCTGGGCATCGGGTTTGAGGGCTTTACCTATCCGGAGAAGTTCCTGTGCCTGTCCACCGCGGAGCCGCTGGAAGATTACTTCCCGAATCTGGCGCATGTGAATTATGTCGCCGATCCGGAGGAATGGCTGGTGCTGCTGCGGGTGCCGTCGGTCTGGCGTATCCTGCTGCCGGCCACGCCGGAAAGCTCTGATTCTGATCTTGTGTCGGATGAGAACCGCGACCGCGTGTTTCAGCGGCTGATCGGCAAGACCGGCGTCAAGACCCATCACCGCACCATCTATCGCATGCATCAGCGGGTGGCAGAGAGCTTCCGCAAGGGCCGTGCCTTCCTGATTGGCGACAGCGCGCATCTGAACAACCCGCTGGGCGGGTTTGGCATGAACAGCGGCATCCATGATGCTTTCAACCTGTGCCAGCGGCTGACCGCCATCATCAAGAATGGCGAGGATGAGGCAAGCCTGGATCAGTTCAGCCGCCAGCGCCGCGGTGCCGCCCGCAGCTTTGTGCAGGCGCAGACCATCCAGACCATGGAAATGATGAAGGAAGGCCACACCTCGGCACAGGAAAAGCGCCGGGACGAGATGCTGGCCATCCGTAACGATCCGGAGCGGCGGCGTCAGTTCCTGATGCGGCAGGCGATGTTCCAGAGTCTGGCCGACGCCGCAGCGATCGACTGACCATATCCAGCAGACAGGGGAATGTTCATGCAGGATGAAGCCAAGGACAGCCGTGGCTGGCGCAAGGTGTTCGGGGTGCTGGGTCCCAGCACGAACACCACAGTGCAGCCCGATTTCGACGATATGCGCCCGGCCGGTGTTACCAACCATTACAGCCGGATCATCGTTTCTAACGCCCAGGCCATCAGCAACGAGACCTTCCTGGCCGGCACCCAGGCCATCGCCGACAATACGGTCGATGCCGTGAAGTCGGTGATGACCGCCGATCCGGATTATCTGGTCATGGGCATGTCGGCAATCACCTTCTATGGCGGGGCGGAAGGGGCAGCACGGTTCCGCCGCCAGATCCGTGAGGTCAGCGGGCTGTATCTCTCCACCGGCTCTGAATCGCTGGCTGCCGCTATCGCCGCCTATGGCGGCGTGAAGAAGGTGGCCTTCGTGTCGCCCTATTACCCCGTTGCTAATGAGCAGGTCCGTAACTTCCTGTCTGATTACGGGTATGAGACGGTGCGCGACGTGCCGCTGCAATGCCCGTCCTGGACCTCCATCGCGCGTGTCGGCACGCCCCGCCTTCGTGAGGTCCTGAAACAACTGGACGGTGATGATGTCGACGCCATTTTGCAGGTCGGCACCAACCTGTCGATGGTGAAGCTGGCAGCGGCGGCAGAGATGTGGCTGGGCAAGCCGGTGATTGCCATCAATACGGCCACCTACTGGCATGCGCTTCGCGCAAACGGTATCCAGGACAAGGTCTACGGCTTCGGTCGCCTGCTGGAGGAATTCTGATCCATGCTTTCCTACGATTATGTGCCGCTGCCCAAGCGCGGTCCCCTGCGTTGGCCCGACGGCAAGAAGGTCGCGCTGATCCTGACCTTCAACCTGGAAACCTGGGATCTGACAAAGGATACGGACAAGCCGTACTATGCGGGTGGCCCGGCTATCCTTCCCGACGTTCTGCCCGGTGACACGCCCGATTTTCCCAACTTCACCTGGCGTGAATATGGGCAGCGGGTGGGCATCTGGCGCCTCTACGACTTGTTCGATGAAATGGGCGTCAAGGCGAGTTGCACCACCAACGCCGTCACCTTCGAACGGCGCAAGGCGATGGTCGATGCCTGCCTGGAACGCGGCTGGGAACTGCTCGCCCATAATTATGAACAGGGCGAGCTGCTGACCAATTTCGCCAAGGACCCGGCCAAGGAGCGGGATATCATTCTGCGCTCCATCGAGATGTATGAGCGGCATGTGGGTCGCCGTCCGCTGGGCTGGCTGTCCTCCTCGCTGCGCGGCACCTTGAATACGGCGGGCATCCTGGCCGAACAGGGTTTCCTGTTCTATTGCGACATCATGAATGATGATCAGCCCTATCCGTTGCAGACGGAAAACGGGCCGCTGGTATCTGTGCCCTATTCCAACGAAATCAATGATTTCACCCTGCTGACCCGCCGCAACCTGACCACCGACGCTTTCCGCGATACGCTGATCGAGGAATTGTCGGTGCTGCGTCAGGAAGGGGCGAAGACGGCACGGCTGATGAATGTGGGGCTGCACCCGCATGTCACGGGCCGCGCCTATCGTATCCGGGGCCTGCGGGAATTCCTGGAATATGCCAAGAGCCTGGATGATGTCTGGTGGCCCACGCGGGAAGAACTGGCCCGCTGGTATCTGGCCAACAGCGAAGGCCACATGCCGGGCTGAAAACCCGTCCTTGTCATTGAAACAGAAAGCCGGGCGCCTGACAGCGCCCGGCTTTCTGCGTTTATCGGGTCGATAAGCTGATAGTGCGATGGAAAATATCTTCTAAATTTTTGGAATATGGAATATCTTGCCTTCCAACGCGACGGGATGAACCGTCCGGCTGGGGAGGAGAGCGCCATGCTGCGCGCGTTGCTGGGCTTTTTCGCCACGGGGCCTGACCGCCCGGTGACGGCGGACGCGGCGGCGGTCGATGCCGCCTATCGCCGTTACCGTATCCGGGTGATGCTGGCCATCACGCTGGGCTATGGCTTGATCTATACCTGCCGGCTGGCGCTGGGTGTGGTGAAGAAGCCGCTGATCGATGCGGGTGTATTTTCACCGGCGGAACTGGGCCATATCGGATCGGCCTTGTTCTACACCTATGCCATCGGCAAGCTGACCAACGGGTTCCTGGCCGATCACGCCAATATCCGCCGCGCGCTGGCCATCACCTTCCTGCTGACGGCGCTGTGCAACCTGACCATGGGCTTTGTCACCAGCGTCTGGATGGCGGTCCTGGTCTGGGGCCTGAATGGCTGGTTCCAGAGTTTCGGGGCGCCGGGCGGCGTGGTGGCCATGACGGCCTGGTTTTCAAATCGGGAGCGGGGCCGCGCCTATGGCGTCTGGTCCACGGCCCACTCTATCGGCGAGGGTTTGACCTTCCTGGTCGTCGGTTCACTGGTCGGCTGGCTGGGCTGGCAGGCCGGGTTCTTCGGGCCGGGGCTGATCGGCATCGCGACCGCCGCCGGTGTCTGGTTCCTGTTGCAGGACCGGCCTCAGACGCTGGGCCTGCCGCCCGTCAATGACTGGAAGGGTGACCATTACGGGGAAAAGCCCAAGGCCGATCCGCGTTCCGTCCTGGCGCAGCAGTTGCACATCCTGAAACTGCCGGCCATCTGGGTGCTGTGCCTAGCCTCGGCCACGACCTATGTCACCCGCTATGCCATCAATTCCTGGGGCGTGCTGTATTTGCAGGAGGCGCGGGGCTATTCCCTGGCCATGGCGGGCACGCTGCTGATGGTCAGCACGGTAGCCGGCATTGTCGGGGCCATCAGCTTCGGCCTGTTATCGGACAAGCTGTTCCAGTCGCGCCGCCCGCCGGCCAACCTGCTGTTCGGTGTGCTGGAACTGATCGGCATGCTGCTGATCTTTTTCGGGCCGAACAGCGTGCCGCTGCTGCTGCTGGGCATGGTGCTGTTTGGGGCCGGCATGACAGGTCTTGTCACCTCGCTGGGTGGGCTGTTCGCCGTCGATATCGCGCCCAAGCGCGTGGCAGGCGCGGCAATGGGCGTTATCGGCATTTTCAGCTATGTCGGTGCGGCCCTGCAGGAACATGTTTCCGGTATGCTGATCGACCGTGGCATGACCATGGTGGACGGGGTCCGGCATTACGATTTCGGCCCGGTGATCTGGTTCTGGATCGCCGCGTCGGTGGTTTCCATGGTTTTGGCGGCGACCCTGTGGCGCACGCGATTGAGGGACTGATCCATCATGAATTCCCCATCCCCCGAACTGTCGGCGATGATCGATGCGGCCCAGGCCGCTGGTCACGGGCTTTTGCGCCGCTTCTCACAACTGTCCGAACTGGTCATCCGCGCCAAAAGCGGACCGGCGGATCTTGTCTCCGTCGCGGATGAGGAGGCGGAGCAGACGGCCCGCACCATCCTGTCCCGTTTCCGCCCCGATTACGCCTTCCTGGGTGAGGAGGGCGGGCAGGTCGGGGACCGCGACGCCAGCCACAGCTGGATCGTCGATCCGCTGGATGGCACCACCAACTTCCTGTTCTCCTGTCCGCTCTGGGGCGTCAATGTTGCCCTGGCGCGCGATGGAGAGGTGGTGGCCGGCGTCACCTACATCCCCGTGATGGAGGAGATGTTCGTGGCTGAGAAGGGGCGGGGGGCCTGGCTGAACGGTCGGCGCATCCATGTCTCCACCCGCGCCACGCTGGGCGACGCGGTGCTGTCCTGCGGCATGCCGTTCACGGGCAAGCCGGATCATCCGGTCTTTGCCCGTGAAATGGCGCTGCTATCGGCGGATGTCGCGGGTTTGCGCCGCACAGGGGCCTGCGCGGTTGACATGGCCTATGTCGCCTGCGGTCGCTGGGACGCCTATTGGGAACGGGCGCTGAATGCCTGGGACATGGCGCCTGGCCTGATCCTGGCGACGGAGGCCGGTGGCACCGTCAGCAATGTCCGGGGTGACAGGTTGGATCTTCACGGCCAGAATGTCTGCATCACCAATGGCCATATCCACAATGCGCTGGTGGATCGGCTGAATCAAGCTCTGCACGAAGCACAGAACGAAGGATAAGCAGTATGCGTTTCCATGGCAGCCGGCGGCAGTTCCTGGCCGGCACGACTTCGCTGGCCGGTGTGTCCTTGTGGCCGGCGGCTGGGCTGGCGGCGGTGCTGGGTTACCCCCGCGCCTTGCAGGGGCCGATGGTGGGCGCACCCGGCCCCGGCCATGTCACTGTCTGGGTACGGGCCAGTGGGGCCTTTGATGTCACGCTGGAGGTGGCGGCGGAACGGACCTTCGGCAAGGTCATCGCCACGCAGACGGTGCGGGCACGCTCAGAGGATGATTGCTGCGTCACCCTGCGCGCCGAAGGGTTGAAGCCGGCCACTACCTACTGGTACCGGTTGAAGTTCGATGGTCAGCTGGACCGTGAACAGCCTTTCCCTTACCGCACGCACACGGCACCCGGCGGCAAAGCGGATTTCCGCATCGCCTTCGGGTCCTGCTGCCGTATCCAGTTCGACGCCGAACAGCCGATCTGGTCGGTGGTGCAGGCGCTGGAGCCGGACATGTTCTTCTGGCTGGGCGACAATATCTATGGCGACAGCGACGAGCCGGCGGCACTGGCGGAGCTGTATGGGCGGCAGCGACTGGTCCGCCGCCTGGAACCGCTGCTGCGCGGCACGCCGCAACTGGCCATCTGGGACGATCATGATTTCGGCTATAATGGATCTGACGGCACCAGCCCATATAAGGACGGCTCGCTGAACGTTTTCCGCCATTACTGGCCTAACCCGTCCTTTGGGCAAGCGGACAGCAAGGGTGTCTATTTCAAGCAATCCTATGGCGGCGTGGATTTCTTCTTCCTAGATGGCCGCTATCACCGCGACCCGACGGAAAACCGCGACGATGCCGGCAAGACCATGTTGGGCGCCGCACAGAAGGCGTGGCTGAAGGCCGGGCTGCTGGACAGCAAGGCGGTGTTCAAGGTGCTGGTTTCCGGCACCGGATGGTCCACCGCAGAGAATGAAAAGGGCGGCGACAGTTGGGGCGTGTTCATGACGGAGCGCAATGAGATCTTCGATTTCGTGCGCGACCGGAACATTGGCGGCGTCGTCTGCATCTCCGGCGACAGCCATATGGGCGAGTTGAACTGTATCCCACGATCCGCCCATGGCGGGTACGACATCTATGATCTCTGCTCCTCGCCGCTCGCCCAGATGCCGGCCACCAAGAACCTGCGCCAGATGCCGGAGGTGCGCATCCGCGACACCTGGAACCGCAGCGTCAATGTCGGGGTGCTGGATTTCCAGATGGGCGAAAAGCCCAGCCTGACCATGACCCTGCATGACGTGTCGGGCGCGCGGGTCTGGGAACCGCTGGTCCTGACCCCGGCCGACCTGACTAATGGCAGGCGCACCTGGGATGTGAAGGCTGATCCCGGCGAATTGAAGCGTCTGGAACGGTTCCGCAAGGGTGGGGGCTATTACGGCACCGACATGCCTGAAGGCTGGCCCGATAAGCCTTACTATCAGTGACGAGGGGGGCGGCGCGTCAGGCGCCGCCCAGACCGGCGAGGGCAATCGCCTTGAAATCGGCGGGTTTCAGGCTGGCCCCGCCCACCAGCACCCCATCTACACCGGGTAGGTGCAGGATGCCGGCGGCGTTGGCCGCCGTCACCGATCCCCCGTAAAGTACGCGGACATCCCCACCGCCCGGCAGCAGGGTGGCCAGTTCTGCCTTGATCAGTGCATGCATGGCAGCGATGGTGCCGGCATCCGCATGACGGCCCGTGCCGATGGCCCAGATGGGTTCATAGGCGATGATGATGCTGTCCGCGTCCAAACCGGGCGGCAGACTGTCGTGCAGCTGCCTGGCCACGATGGTGCCGGCCAGTCCTGCCTCTCGCTCCATCAGCGTTTCCCCGATACAGATCAGAGGGCGAAGCTCGGACAACCGGGCCGCCGCTGCCTTGGCCGCGACCAGGGCGCTGTCTTCCCCTTGTGACCGTCGTTCGGAATGGCCCAGAATGACATGACTGGCCCCGGCATCGGCCAGCATGGCGGCGGAAAGATCGCCTGTATGTGCGCCAGATGCCCGGTGATGGCAATCCTGCGCGCCGACCAGCAATGGTCCGGACGCCGCCAACGCGGCGATATCGGACAGCAGGGTGGCCGGCGGGCAGATCAGCATCTGCACCCCCGGCCGCACCGTTTCCAGCCAGTCCGCAAGGTCGCGCGCCAGGCCCAGCCCATCGGCGCGCAGCCCATTCATTTTCCAGTTCCCGGCGATAAATGGAACGTTCATTTCATCACCCCCGCACCGTCTTGGCCCTTTTCGGGGCCATCGGAATGACCCGCGCCATGCCCAGCCGTCCCGGGGATTGCCCCGCCTGACGCAGGATTTCAGCCAGATGACGGCCGACATCCTTATCGCCTGGCGGGTGCAGGATCGTCACTTTCTGCATACGGATCATAGGGTTGCGTACCCTGGCCATGGGGCGGCTCCGGCATTGTCGGGTGAAGGGGAGGGCGCCCGTGGCGTCCGTGGAATGCAAATTCCATCGGCCCACAAAAAAATACAAGAAAAATTCCATTTCTATTGACGAATGGAATTTTCGTTCATAAGATCACCTCAACAATCGAAACCGATGGTGATTCCGATCCGGATCAGTCATCACAATAACAATTCAGGGAGACAGTGATGCCCAGGAACAGAAGGGCTGGTCGTGGCAGACGACAGCACCCAACCACACGGTCGAATGCATGTTCCCACCGCCCTGGCGGCGGATGAGGGGAACTGCGGACCTGTGCATTGCATGGATGTTCCGCAATCGCTTGCAATGAAGAATTCATGGGGATGACGCGGCGCCTTCGCAGATGGCAGCCAGAAGCAGGGTCAGGATGCCTTGCCACTTTTTGCATCCCCGTTTGAAGATCAGCCTTTCTGGAGATGACAATGACGCCGTTAAAGAAAACTGGCGCGCTGCTGACCACCCGGCTTGTGGGTTGCGTCAGCCTGTTGGCCCTGTCCGCCGCCACCCTGTCCCAGGCCGCTGCGCAGTCCGCGCCGCCGGCAGGTGACATGCTGGAGGAAATCCAGGTCACGGGCATGCGTCTGGCCGAGAAGAAGGCCCTGGAATTGAAGCAGAACGCCGTGGGCATCGTCGATGCCGTGGTGGCCGACGATGTCGGCAAGCTGCCGGACCAGAATGTGGCGGAAGCCATCAAGCGCCTGCCTGGCCTGTCGGTCGCCAATGACCAGGGCGAAGGCCGCTATGTCATCATCCGTGGTGTCAGCCCCGATCTGGCCAATGTCACGCTGAACGGCCAGACGGCGGCAGCACCGGAACCGGCAGGCCGGTCGGTCAAGCTGGACGATATTCCGTCGGCCATGATTGGGTCGGTGGAGGTGGTGAAGAGCCTGACGCCCGACCGCGATGCCAACGCCATCGCCGGCCAGGTGAATATCAATACGGTCAGCGCCTTTGACCGGAACAAGTTCTTCGCGACGGCCCGTGGCAGCATCGGCCAGTATCAACTGAACAAGAAACATCCGTTCGGCGGTGATGTCACCGTGGGCGACATTTTCGGTGATGATCGGCAGTTCGGCCTGGTCCTGTCCGCCAATTATGATGAACGGCCCATCCGGTCGGAGAATGTGCAGGGTTCCACCAACTGGCGCACCGTGGGCGGTTATGCCGTGCCGGACGATTTCCGTCCGCGCGAATATAACCTGACCCGCAAGCGTATCGGCGGCGTGGCCAATTTCGACTGGAACGTCAACGACGCGACCAAACTGTATCTGCGCAGTTCCTACGCTGAATATTCTGACAGCGAGGTGCGTGATCAGTTCCGTGTGGAAATCCCCACCACCATCACGGCGCAGACGGCCACCACCGGCAGCTTCCGGGCGCGCGGCACCCGGTTTGTGCGGGTGCGCGAGGAGGATGACAATACCGTCACCGCCAATGCCGGCGGCAAGTTCGAGATCGGTGAGGGCACGCTGGAGGTGGACGCCACCTATACCCGCGCCGTTAAGGAAGACCCGCTGCGCAGCGAGTGGCAGTTCCGCACCGGCTCCAACGCCTTCACGGCCACCTTCGACACGACCAGCGATATCTATCAGGTCACGCCGGCGGCGGAGGCCTATAACGCTGCCCTGTACGGCGCGCGTTCCGTGTCCTACGACCATCGCAAGGCGGAAGAGAACCTTTACCAGTATCGGGCCGATTACAAGCTGCCCGTGGAACTGGGCGATGATGCCTTTGTGAAGGTCGGCGCCAAGTACCTGTCGCGGCACAAATCAAACAACCGCGATTATGAAAGCTATGACGCTACCGGCTTTACCCTGGCATCGGTCACGGGGGAGGCGACGGGCCGCGCTGTGTTCGGTGGGCGGTTCCCCATTGATCCGCGCGTGGATTATGATGCCGCAGAGGCCTATGTCGCGTCCCATGCGGGTTCGCTGACCTACAGCCGATCCGGCTCCATCTCCAACACACTGGCCAATGATTACAAGGTCACGGAGGATGTGACGGCGGCCTATGCCATGACGTCGATCACCTGGGACCGGCTGACCCTGATCCCCGGCGTGCGTATGGAACATACGCAGGGTGATTTTGCGGCCAAGATTATCAATGCCGCCTCCACCCCCGCACAGGATTTCAATTCCTTCGGCAAGAGCAGCTATACCGACTGGTTCCCCGGTATCAATGCCCGGTTCGATGTGAATGAGCGGTTCATCCTGCGCGGTGCCGTGACCACGGCCATTGGCCGCCCCAACTATGCTGACCTGCCGCCCTTTATTTCTGTCGATACGGGCGCTGCGACCGTCAGCAAGGGCAATCCCGACCTGACGCCGCTGAAGGCCGTGAATTTCGACCTGTCGGTCGAATATTACCTGCCCAGTGAGGGCGTGCTGTCGGTAGCCCTGTTCCAGAAGGATATCGACAACCCGATCTACAGCCAGGCTATCACCGTGACCAACGGCACCTTTGGCGGCATCACCCTGCCGACCGCGCTGGTCACCACGCCGCTGAATGCCAAGTCGGCCACCGTGAAGGGTGTGGAGGTGAATGCCAGCATCCAGGGCACCTTCCTGCCGTCACCCTTCGACGGTCTGGGCGTGCAGGGCAACCTGACCCTGACGGACAGCAAGTCCAAGGGCGTGCTGGGCCGTACCGACACGCTCCCCATGTTCAGCCAGTCCAAGCGCGTGGCATCGGCGCAGATTTATTATGAGAAGGATGGGCTGTCGGCCCGTGTTGCCTATTCCTACCGTTCGCCGTTCCTGGACACGGTCGGGGCCAACAAGGCGACCGATATCTATACCGACAGCAACGGTTCCATGGATGCCCGCCTGGGCTACAATTTCACCAAGCAGCTTGAGGTGTATCTGGAAGGGGCCAATCTGACCGATGCCAAGTTCCGCCGCTATATCGGCGTGAAGCATCAGATGGCGGAGGCCGAGCGCTATGGAAGGTCGGTCAAGCTGGGTGCGCAGTTCAAATACTGATGCCCCGTCCTTGCGACCCCGGCGGTAGATAGCCGTCGGGGTTTCCTTGCCCGACAATGGGGAAATCCATGATGCACACGATGCTGCGTCCGCTGCTTGCCGCCACTGCCCTGTGCCTGCCGCTGACGGCGGCCGCCGTTGAGCTTCCGGCACAGCCGGCGGGCCTGAGCCTGGAAAAGGTGGTGATGTTCACCCGCCACGGGATCCGCCCACCCACGAAGGAGCCGGCGGCCGGTCTGGCCGCACAAGCCTGGCCCACCTGGTCGGTGCCCTATGGCAACCTGACCGATCGGGGCGCGCAGGGCGTGGTGCTGCTGGGCCGGTTCGACCGGCAGTTCTTTGCCACGCGCGGCCTGTTTCCCGCCGATGGCTGTCCGGCTGATGGGCAGTACAAGGTGGAAGCCAGCGCCAAGGAACGCGCCATCCGCACCGCCAAAAGCATGGTGGAAGGCTTTGCTCCGTCCTGCAAAGTCACGGTGACTTACCCGACCACCGCTGACGAGGACAGCGTCTTTCACCCGCTGACCGTGCCCGGTAACCGCCTGGACCCCGTCAAAGCCATGGCCGCTTCCTCCGTAAAGCTGCCACCCGGCGGGCTGAAGCAGGAGATGGCGGGGTTCGAGACAGAATTCGCCCTCTTGCAGAAGGCTCTGGGCCCGCAGGGCGATGAATGGTGTGCCAAGAAGAAGCTGCAGGCAGGGTGCAAGATCGCCGATCTGCATACCGCCTTGGAACCGGATGAGGAGGAGGGGCGGCCCGATGTGGGCGGTGCCTTCGGTCAGGGATCGACCATCAGCCAGACCTTCCTGCTGGAATATCTGGAAGGCAAGCCGATGGAGCAGGTGGCCTGGGGTCGGGCCAGCCGCGACGATATCGAGCGCATGCTGAACTTCCATCCGTTGAAATTCAAATATGAGAACCGGCCTTCCTACATTTCCGACCGCGCGGCGGCGCCCATCATGCGCCGGCTGCTGTCCTACCTGCAGGATGGGCAGGTGAAGCTGGCCCTGATGGCGGGCCACGACACCAATATCGCCGATCTGGCTGGCATGTTGGACCTGCATTGGCGTATCGACAGCTATCCCGCCGATGACACGCCGCCGGGCGGGGCCATTGGGATCGAGATGCTGCACGACCAGCAGGGCCAGCGCTTCATCCGCGCCTTTTATCGTGCCCAGACCATGGACCAGTTGCGCAACCTGGAACCGCTGGACCTGAAGACCAGCCCGGCGGTGGTCACCTATATGGCCCTGCCGCTTTGCTCCAAGGGGCCTGACAAGACTACCTGCCGGGCAGAGGATTTCTTCGCCGCCATCGATGCCAAGCTGAAGGCAGCCTCCCAACCCTGACGGTTCCTCCCTCTCATGCTTCAACACCGTCAGCCTTGCCGCCCCGGAGCGATCCGGGGCGGCTTCTTCGCTTGGTGGAACGCTCCTGCACAGGTAAGTTGCATGAAAAGAGCAGGTGCTTCATCAAGATGTCAGAGCAACTTCCAGCCGTCCGTATTGTCGCGGTGCCGCCGGGTGAGGCCCCGCTGTGGGTGAGGGAGGCGTGGGTAGGCCTGGAATTGCCGCTTGTTCGTTATCTGTCTTCCAGAAAATTCCTCTGTGCCGGAGTGCTGTCAGGGTCCCGGTCGCGCTTTGGGTGGCTTTGGGATTTGCTGCGGGGCCGCACGGAAACAATCACCGGATACATGATCGACGCTGCTCTGGCGGTGGATATTCTGTGCGCCTCAAGTCCGGCAGCGGCCGCTTGGTGGAGAGAGAACACGCCGGACTTGTTGGCGCCCAAGCGTTGCTTCATCTTCCATGCGGACGTTTGCCGGATGCTGCCGGAAGGTTCCATATAGTCAGCAAAATGGCCCGCTCCGTATCGCTACGGGGCGGGCCATTAAGGTGACCAGATGTGATGCCTACAGCGTCACCACCTGTCCGGCCCTTACCGACTGTGCCGCAGCCTCCGCCAACTCCAGGGCGCCAACCCCATCAGCATAGGTAATCGCCGGAGAGACCTTGCCCGACAGGATGTCGGCGAAATGGTCCATTTCCAAGCGGTAGGCGGCGGCGTAGCGGTCCAGGAAGAAGTTCTGCAACCGGTCGGTGGCTGCACCCTCCGCTCCCCACACGGATACGGTGCTTTCCAGCACATTGTCGGCCTTGACCATGCCCTTGGACCCGAATGCCTCGATCCGCTGGTCATAGCCGTAACCGCTGCGCCGGCTGTTGGAGATGACGCAGAGCTTGCCGCTGCCGGTACGCAGCAGGATCTTGGCCGTGTCGACGTCCCCGGCCTCCCCGATCGCGGGATCGACCAGACAAGAAGCGGCGGCATAGACCTGGGTCACCGGCTCGGAAAGCAGCCAGCGGGCCATGTCGAAATCATGGATGCTCATGTCCTTGAAGATGCCGCCCGATACCTTGATGTAGGAAACCGGCGGCGGGGCCGGATCGTGGCTGGTGATCTGCACCGTCTCCAGTGCTCCCACCGCGCCGCTGTCCAGCCGCGCCTTCAGCGCCTGGAAATGCGGATCGAACCGACGGTTGAAGCCCAGGAACAGCCGGGCACCGGCCAGGCTGGCGGATGCCGACCGGGCGCGTTCCAGGTCCTGATCGATCGGCTTTTCGCAGAATACCGCCTTGCCGGCGGCAACCGCGCGGCAGGAATAATCCAGATGCGTGTCGGTGGAACTGGCGATGATCACGCCGGCCACCGACGGATCGGCCAATGCCGTCTCCAGGTCGGCCACCTGCGCACCCGTTTCGCTGGCCAGGGCGGCGGCGGCAGTTGCCACCGGATCTACGATATATTTCAGGCGCAGACCCGGATGACGGGCGGCATTGGTGGCGTGGATGCGGCCAATGCGGCCTGCGCCCAGAATGGCAATGTCATGCATGATTTTGGGTCCCTTATTACATTCTCACAGGCTGGCCGGTCTGGACGGACAGTGCCGCCGCTTCGGCCAGGGCCAGCGCGTCGATGCTGGCCTGATATCCGGTTTCAGGTTTGGCCGTGCCGGCCAGCACCTGGGCGAAATGGTCAAGTTCGGCGGCATAGGCGCCGGCATAGCGGTTCATGAAGGCATAGGGGAAGGCGTCCGCCTGCGCCCCATCGGCGCCCCAGACGCTGACCGTGCTTCGCACCTCATTATCCATGCGGGCCATGCCCTTCGATCCAAAGGCTTCGATCCGCTGATCATAGCCGTAACCGGTGCGCCGGCTGTTGGACAGGGTGCAGAGGCGGCCCGAACCGGTGCGCAGCACCAGCTTGGCCGTGTCCACATCGCCCAGCCGCCCGATTTCCGGATCGACCAAACAAGAGGCCCAGGCGAAAATCTCTACCACCTTCTCCCCCAGCAGCCAGGGGGCGAGGTCCAAATCATGGATGGTGAAATCCTTGAACAGGCCGCCACTGCCGGGGATGAAGCCGGCAGGCGGGCTTTCCGGGTCGTGGTTGACGACATGCAGGGTCTCAAGGCTGCCGATGGTCCCGGTGTCGATACGGGCCTTCAGCGCCCGCACATGCCGGTCGAAGCGACGGTTGAAAGCCACGAACAGGGCGGGCGCCTGGGGTCCGAAATGGTCCGCCGATGCAAGCAGCCGGGTCAGGTTCAGGTCCAGCGGCTTCTCACAGAACACCGCCTTTCCCGCCCCCAAGCAGGCCAGCACATGATCCAGGTGGCAGTCGGTGGCACTGGCCACGATCACGCCCTTCACATCCGCATCGGACAGGACGTCTTCCAGGCTGGCCACGCGCGCACCGGTACGGCTGGCCAGACGGTCGGCGGCATCGGCGCGCGGGTCAACGATATAGGCAAGGTCGAGGCTGGGATGGGCAGCGGAATTGCCGGCATGGACCCCGCCCATCCGGCCCGCCCCCAATTGTGCGATCTTGAACATGGAACCTCCCCTGGACGGTCGCTCGCCGTCCTTGTCTGGAACAGGCTCTATCATAGAACAAAAATTCCTTCCATTTAAAAAATGGAATTCATCTGCCGTTCAGCTTCAGTGGTCGATATTCCATCCCGGAACGGATATTCTATCTGAAAGAGCATTGGAACCGAGGGGCATGATGGAAGAGGAAATATCAGATCTGGCGGCACCGCCCGCCACCGCAGAGGAATTGCGGGCTCTGATCCTGGAACGTTATGACGGCTTGTCGAAGCGGCTGAAGCAGATCGCGCGCTTCGTGCTGGATCAGCCGAACGAGACGGCGCTGGAAACCCTGGCCGTGATTGCCGAGCGGACCAATGTCCAGCCATCGGCGATCATCCGCTTTGCCAAGACCTTCGGCTTTTCCGGGGCCAGCCAGATGCAGCGGCTGTTCCGCGATGGTCTGGTGTCGGGCAATGCCGCCCTGAACTATGGCGAACGGGTGCGCAGCTTTGCGCAGAGTGCAGCGACCAACCCGGCCCGCAACCCGGCGGAACTTTTGTCGGAGTTTGTGGGTGGCAATGTCCTGGCGCTGCAGACATTGGAACAGCCGGCGACGGTGGAACAGGTGGACGGAGCCATCCGCCTGATCCAGGGCGCTGACACGCTTTACGTTGCCGGTTTCCGACGGTCTTTCCCGGTGGCGTCATACCTTGCCTATCTGCTGCAACAGGTGGGGCGGCGTACCATCCTGGTCGATGGGGTGGCGGGGCTGGCGCGACAGCAGATGTCGGCCATCCGCAAGGGCGATCTGCTGATCGGCATTTCCTATCAGCCCTATGCCGGTGAAACGCTGGAACTGGTGGAACGCGCGGTGGAGCAGGGGGCCGATATCCTGGCCATTTCCGACAGTCTGGTCAGCCCTATCGCCAAGCCCGCCACCTGTGTTTTGCAGGTACGTGAGGCGGAGGTGCGGGGCTTCCGTTCGCTGGCGGCCAGCATCTGTCTGGCACAAGCGCTGGCCATCGGGCTGGCATTCGCGGCAGAGGAAAAGCCTGTGGAACCGGCACCTAAGCGTAAGGGACGGAAGGCTTGACGGTGGAGTTTTCATTCTATTTTTAAATGGAATGAAATTTCCATTGCATTCCATGATGAAACGCCATAGCTATGGAGACGAAATTGACGGCCCGGTGAACGGGCCCCCGCGACACGCATGGGGAGTGTTGAATGCCCTCTCAGGATCAACAGACCCTGGACCTTCTGGCCATTGGCCGGTCCAGCGTCGACCTTTACGGCCAGCAGGTCGGTGGGCGATTGGAGGATATGGCCTCCTTCGCCAAATATGTCGGCGGCAGCCCGACGAACACGGCTGTGGGTGGCGCGCGCCTGGGGCTGCGGACGGGTCTGCTGACCCGCGTCGGTGCGGACCATATGGGGCGTTTCATTGCCGAACAACTGACACGGGAAGGGGTGGATACCAACGGGGTGATCACCGATCCGGCCCGTCTGACCGCCCTTGTCATCCTAGGCATCCGCGACCGTGAGAATTTCCCGCTGATTTTCTATCGTGAGAACTGCGCCGACATGGCGCTGGTGCCCGAGGATGTGGACCTGGAACTGGTGGCCCGTGCGCGGTCGGTGCTGATCAACGGCACCCATCTGTCGCAGCCGGGCGTGCGGGCCGCCAGCCTGAAGGCCGCCCATGCAGTGCGGGAAGCCGGCGGGCGCGTCGTGTTCGACATCGATTACCGCCCCGTGCTCTGGGGCCTGACGGGCCGCGACGCCGGCGAAAACCGTTTCGTCGCTGCCCAGGCCGTGACCGACAGTTTGCAGGAGGTGCTGCCGCTCTGCGATCTGATCATCGGGACGGAGGAGGAGGTGCATATCCTGGGCGGCAGCACCGACACCATCGCCTGCCTGCGCGCCATCCGGGAAAAGACCGACGCCCTGCTGGTGGCCAAACGTGGCCCCATGGGCTGTGTGGCCTTTCCCGGCGCCATCCCCGACAGCCTGGGTGATGGGGTCGGTGCGCGCGGCTTCCCGGTGGAGGTCTATAATGTGCTGGGGGCGGGCGATGCCTTCATGGCGGGGTTCCTGCGCGGCTGGCTGCGCGATCTGCCATTGGAACAATGCTGTGAGCTGGGCAATGCCTGCGGCGCCATCGTGGTGTCGCGCCATGGCTGCGCGCCGGCCATGCCGACTTGGACGGAGCTGCAGCATTTCCTGGCCGATGAAGACCGCCCGTTCCGCCTGCGCGAGGATAAGGACCTTGAGCATGTGCATTGGGCGACGACGCGCCAGGGCACCTATCCGGAACTGACCGTCCTGGCCGTGGATCACCGCAGCCAGTTTGAAGATCTGGCGGCCGAGCTGGGCGTGGATATCGGTCTTGTCCCCGCCTTCAAGAATTTGGCTCTGTCGGCGCTGGACCGCGTGGCGGGGGGTGATCCGCGCTTTGGTGTGCTGCTTGATGGGCGGTTCGGGTTCGATGCGCTGGCCCGGGCGGGTGACTTCCCCTACTGGATCGGCCGGCCGATTGAGGAACCAAAGTCACGGCCACTCGCGTTCGAGAGCAGTGCCGATGTGGCCACGGAACTGGCCGAATGGCCGCTGAACCATGTCGTGAAATGCCTGGTCTTCTATCACCCCGATGATCCGGCCGATCTGCGCGAGCGTCAGGAAAGGCAGGTGCTGCGCCTGTTCGATGCCTGCCGCAAGACCCGGCATGAATTGCTGCTGGAAGTGATCGTGCCCTCCGGCATGTCCGTGGACAGTGACACGGTCGCCCGCGCGGTGCAGCGTTTCTACGATCTGGGTGTGCGGCCCGACTGGTGGAAGCTGGAACCGGTGGAAGACGCCGCCGCCTGGGGCCGGATTTCCCAGGTGGTGGGGCAGAACGACCCGCTGTGCCGGGGCATCGTGCTGCTGGGTCTGTCGGCGCCGGAGGAGGAACTGGTCGCGTCCTTCCAGGTGGCGGCCTCCTTCCCGCAGGTGAAGGGTTTTGCCGTGGGCCGCACCATCTTCCACGATGTGGCGCGCCAATGGCTGACCCGCAGCATTGATGATGAACAGGCGGTAACGGCACTGGCCGGCAAGCTGACGCGGCTGGTCACGGCCTGGCGGAATGCGCGTGAACAGGGGATGCCCACATGAACACGATCCGACTGACAGCCGCGCAGGCCATGGTGCACTGGCTGGCGGCGCAGAGGGTGGAAGGGGAAGGGGGACCCGTCCCCTTCTTTGCCGGGGTCTGGGCCATTTTCGGCCATGGCAATGTCGCCGGCCTGGGGGAGGCGCTACACGGCATCGGCGATGCGCTGCCCACCTATCGTGCGCATAATGAACAGGGCATGGCCCATGCCGCCATCGCCTTTGCCAAGGCCAGCAACCGCCGCCGGGCCATGGTCTGCACCAGTTCCATCGGCCCCGGCGCCACCAACATGGTGACGGCGGCGGCGCTGGCCCATGTCAACCGCTTGCCGGTGCTGTTCCTGCCCGGTGATATCTTCGCCAGCCGCCGGCCCGACCCGGTCTTGCAGCAGGTGGAGGATTTTGGCGACGGCACCGTGTCGGCCAATGATTGTTTCCGGCCCGTCAGCCGCTATTTCGACCGGATCATGCGGGCCGAACAGTTGCTGGATGCGCTGCCCCGCGTCATGGCGGTGCTGACCGACCCTGCCGATTGCGGGCCGGTGACGCTGGCCTTCTGTCAGGATACGCAGGCCGAAGCCTATGACTGGCCGGAAAGCTTCTTTGAACCGCGCCTGTGGCATTTTCGGCGGGTCGAACCCGATCCGCGTGAACTGTCACTGCTGCGCGACCGGCTGGCCAAGGCTGAACGGCCCCTGATCATCGCCGGCGGCGGGGTGCATTATTCCGGGGCGGCGGCAACCCTGGCCGATTTCGCTCGTGCGACCGGCGTTCCGGTGGCGGAGACGCAGGCCGGCAAGGGCGCCTTGCCCTGGGACCATCCGGCCAACCTGGGCGCTATCGGTGTGACGGGCAGTGAGGCCGCGAACAAGGCGGCGGATGAGGCTGACCTGATCATCGGCATCGGCACACGTCTGGCCGATTTCACCACCGGTTCGCGCCGCCTGATCCATAATCAGGGTCGCGATCTGGTGCAGGTGAACGTCGTCGCCTTTGACGCCTTCAAGCAGGGCGCCCTGCCGGTGGTGGGGGATGCGGGCCGGGTGCTGGAGCTGCTGTCGGCCAGCCTGTCGGGCTGGATGGCGCCGGCCGGCTGGGTTGCCACCCTGGCCGACGCGCGGGTGGCGTGGGATGCGCAGGTTGAGGCGGTGACGGCCCCGCCCGCTGGCCCTGGCCTGCCCACCGATGCACAGGTGATCGGTGCGGTCCAACGCGCCGCCGCTGACGATGCTATCGTCGTTTGTGCCGCCGGTGGCCTGCCGGGCGACCTGCACAAGCTGTGGCGGGTGAAGCGGCCCGGCGGATACCATATGGAATATGGCTATTCCTGCATGGGGTACGAAATCGCCGGTGGTGTTGGCGTGGCCATGGCCCAGCCGCAGCGGCCGGTGCATGTCATGGTGGGCGACGGTTCCTATCTGATGATGAATTCCGAACTGGCCGTGTCGGTCATGTTGGGGACGAAGCTGATCGTCACCCTGCTGGATAATCGTGGTTTCGGCTGTATCAACCGGTTGCAGGCGGCCACGGGTGGTGCGCCCTTCAACAACCTGCTGGCCGATGCCCGCCACCGGGACATGCCCCGCATCGATTTCGCCGCCCATGCCGCCAGCCTGGGCGCCATCGCGGAAAAGGTGGCGGATATCGCGGAACTGGAGGCGGCGCTGGCCCGCGCCCGCACCGCCGACCGCAGCACGGTGATCGTGATCGACACCGACCCGCGCCCGTCCGATGCCGGTGGCGGGGCCTGGTGGGACGTGGCGGTGCCGGAGACATCCACGCGTGAGCAGGTGCGCCAGGCGCGCGCCGCCTATCAAACCAAGATCAATGAAGGCTTGTGATCATGAGCATCCGTTTCGGCGTCAGCCCCATTGCCTGGATCAATGACGACATGCCCGAACTGGGCGGTGACACGCCGCTGTCCACGGTCCTGTCGGATACGCGGGATATCGGTTTCACCGGGATCGAGCTGGGCGGGCGTTTCCCGCGCGATCCCGCCGTGCTGCGCGACCTGCTGGGCAGTTACGATCTGGATCTGGTCGGCGGCTGGTACAGCGGCAATCTGCTGGTCCAGGATGCGCAGGCGGAGATCGCAGCGCTTCAGCCGCATCTGGCGCTGCTGAAGGCGCTGGGCACCGATGTCTTCGTCTTTGCCGAAACCAGCAATGCCATCCATTGCCGCAAGGAAATCCCCTTAAACGACACCCCGTCCCTGAATGAGGCGGAATGGGTGCAGTTCGGCGCGCGGTTGACGGAAGTGTCGGATTACCTGAAGGGCCAGGGCATGCGCATGGCCTATCACCACCATCTGGGCACGGTCGTTGAACGGCCAGCCGATCTGGACGCCTTCCTGCGCCATACGGGACCCAGCGTCGGCCTGACGGTCGATACGGGCCATGCCGTGCTGGGCGGGGTCGATCCGCTGGCCCTGCTGCGCGACCACCCGGAACGTGTGGCCCATGTCCATTGCAAGGATTACCGCCGGGATGTCTTTGCCCGCGTGCGCGAAACGGGGATGAGCTTCCTTGACGGGGTGCTGGCCGGCATGTTCACCGTGCCGGGCGATGGCGGCATCGATTTCGGCGCCGTCATGCGCACGCTCGCCGATATCGGCTATAGCGGCTGGGTCATTGTGGAGGCGGAGCAGGACCCCGCCATCGCCCCGCCCGCCGATTATGGCCGCATCGGCATCCGCACCCTGACCGATGCCGCGACGGCGGCGGGCCTGACCATTGTGGGGAGGGGGGCATGAGCCGGCTGCGTGTCCGCCCGACGGCCCCCGATGCCGATGGCCGCACCCTGTCGGTGACTCCGGAAAGTGCGGGCTGGGGCCATGTGGGTTTCGCCCTGCACCGGTTGAAACCGGGGCAGAGTGTGTCGGGGCTGGAACCGGACCGGGAGCTTTGCCTGGTGCTGGTGGCTGGCACGGCGCGCATTGTGGCGGGAGAGGCCGATCTGGGCCTGACCGGCGGGCGCCAAAGCCCGTTCGAGGATGCGGCCCCCGGTGCCGCCTATATTCCCGCCGGGGTTTCTTACACCGTGACGGCGGACGGTCCCGTCGAACTGGCCATCTGTTCCGCACCTGGCCGCCCCGGTGGGGAGGCCCGCCTGATCGCGTCCGCCCGCATGGGGCGGGAGGTGCGCGGGCAGGGCACCAATACTCGCCATGTGCGCAATATCCTGCCGGAAGGGGAGCCCGCCGACAGCTTGCTGGTGGTGGAGGTCGTCACGCCCGGCGGCCACTGGTCCAGCTACCCGCCGCACAAGCATGACACGTCGCGGGAGCAGGAAACCCTGCTGGAGGAAACTTATTACCACCGTCTCAACCCGCCGCAGGGCTTCGCGTTCCAGCGTGTCTATACCGACGATCGGTCGCTGGATGAGACGGTGTGCGTGGAGGATGGCGATGTGGTGATGGTACCGCGCGGGTACCATCCGGTCGGCGCCCCCCATGGCTATGATCTTTATTACTTGAATGTGATGGCGGGGCCGGAGCGCAAGTGGCGTTTCCATAATGACCCAGCCCATGAATGGATCATCACGGGACCGCGCTGAACCGCCGTTTCCCGTCAAATCAGGAACATGAACGATGCGCGAGATTTCGCATTTCATCGATGGGCAGCGCGTGCCCGGACGGTCGGGCCGTTACGCCGATGTGTTCGATCCCAATTCCGGTCAGGTCCAGGCCCGTGTGGCGCTGGCCAGTGGCGGTGAACTGGACGCGGCCATCGCCTCTGCCGCCCGCGCACAGCCGGCCTGGGCCGCCATGAACCCGCAGCGCCGGGCCCGCGTGATGTTCAATTTCAAGCATCTGCTTGAAAAACACATGGACGAGCTGGCGCATCTACTGTCGTCCGAACACGGCAAGGTCATTGCCGACGCCAAGGGCGATATCCAGCGCGGGCTGGAGGTGATTGAATTTGTCTGCGGCATCCCGCACCTGCTGAAGGGTGATTACACGCAAGGCGCCGGGCCGGGCATCGATGTCTATTCGATGCGCCAGCCGCTGGGCGTGGTCGCCGGCATCACGCCGTTCAACTTCCCGGCCATGATCCCGCTCTGGATGCTGGGGCCGGCGGTGGCGGCGGGTAATGCCTTCATCCTGAAACCGTCGGAACGCGACCCATCGGTGCCGGTGCGGTTGGCCGAACTGCTGATGGAAGCGGGGCTGCCGCCCGGCATCGTCAATGTCGTGCAGGGCGACAGGCAAGCGGTGGAAGGCATTCTGGATCACCCGACCATCCGCGCCGTCAGCTTTGTCGGGTCCAGCGATATCGCCCAGGCCGTCTATAATCGCGGCTCGGCCGCCGGCAAGCGCATGCAGTGCATGGGCGGGGCCAAGAACCATGGCATCGTCCTGCCCGACGCAGACTTGGATCAGGCCGTCGCGGATATCATCGGGGCCGCCTACGGCTCCGCCGGGGAACGCTGCATGGCGCTGCCGGTGGTTGTGCCGGTGGGGGAGCGCACGGCCTTGGCCCTGCGCGAGAAGTTGGTGACGGCCATCGGCGGCTTGCGCGTTGGTGTCTCAACCGATGAACAGGCCCATTACGGTCCCGTCGTCACGGCCCAGCATAAGGCGCGCATCGAACGTTATATCGCGTTGGGGGTGGAGGAAGGGGCCGAACTGGTGGTTGATGGGCGCGGATTGAGCCTGCAGGGCCATGAGGAAGGCTATTTCCTGGGTCCGACCCTGTTCGACCATGTGAAGGCCGACATGCAGGCCTATCGCGATGAAATCTTCGGCCCGGTGCTGCAGATCGTGCGGGCCGACAGCTTTGCCGAGGCGCTGAGCCTGCCCACCCGTCACGCCTATGGCAATGGTGTCGCCATCTTCACCGCCAATGGTGATGCCGCCCGTGAATTTGCCGATCAGGTGGAGATCGGCATGGTCGGCATCAATGTGCCGATCCCTGTCCCCGTTGCCTATCACAGCTTCGGTGGCTGGAAACGGTCGGGCTTTGGCGATCTGAATCAGTATGGAATGGATGGCGTGCGCTTCTTCACCCGCACCAAGACCGTGACCCAGCGCTGGCCCCGCCGCCAGGGCGCGGTTGTGGACCAGAGCTTTGTGATCCCGACGATGCGTTAAACGCGCATCGTTGGCTTACCCCCATGGCAGGGGGGCGCTTTCCCTTACAAAAATCCTCAAGGAATGGGAGAATCCGAGACCATGCGTGCCCTGATCCCTTTTGCAGCTCTGCTGCTGCTCTCTGCCTGCGGGCAGGAAAAGTCGGCTGTCCCGACGGCGACGGCCAGTCTCCCCCTTGTCAAGCCAGTGGCGGAAACTGCCCCTGGTTTGCCCGATAGCGTACAGACCGGTGATGCCGATGATCCGTCCTTCTGGCTGCACCCCACGGACCCGGCCAAAAGCCTGGTGATCACGGCGGTTAAGGGATCGGGCCTGCGCGTCTATGATCTTCAGGGCAAGCTGGTGCAGCGGATCGATGCGCAGCCTGATGGCCGCTATAACAATGTCGATGTGGCCTATGGGCTGAGGCGTGCCGACGGTTCCACGATCGACATTGCGGTCGCCAGTGACCGGGGGCGCGACCGTCTGGTGGTCTGGGCCATTGATCCGGCTAACCCGACGGCACCCCTGACCGATATCAGCGACCCTAACCAGGGCCCGGTCTTCCCCACCCGCCTGTCACAGGATGGTAAAAGCGAGATCGATAATCCCGTTTCCGATCAGGTCAGCGCCTATGGTCTCACCCTGTGGCAGGACAGGGCAACGGGGGAGGTGCGGGCCGTGGTGGCGCAACGCAAGGCGGCGCGGCTGGCCGAGCAGCGTCTGGTGGTGAAGCAAGACGGTACTGTCGGTCATGAGCGTGTCCGCCACTGGGATTTCCCCACCAGCCACAAGGGCCAGGATTTGTGGGCGGAGCATGACACTGATCCCGAACAGGATTGGTCACCGCAGTTCGAGGGGCTGGTGGTGGATGCCGAAGCCGGGATCCTGTTCGCGGGGCAGGAGGATGTGGGCCTGTGGCGGGTGAACCTCACCACCGGCAAGGCCGACGACAAGCCGTTTTATGAAACGCGCGGATCGGTGAAAAGCCCGTTCAACAATCCCGACAGCAAGGTGGCCCGCGATGTCGAAGGTCTGGCGCTCTATCGTGGGGCCGACGGCACCGGCTACCTGATCGCGTCCAGCCAGGGTGATGCGCATGGCGACGGCGGGCATTCAGACAATGGTGGCCTGGATGACAGCTTCGCCATCTTTGAACGCGGCGGGCAGAACCTGTATCTGGGCAGTTTCAAGCTGACGGCCAATGGCACCATTGATGCCGGGCAGGAATGTGATGGGGCCGAACTGGTCTCTATCCCCTTGCCGGGTTATCCCAACGGCCTGCTGATGGTGCAGGACGGGTACAATGATGACCTGAATGGCATGACGGGTAATCCCTCCGCCACCAATTTCAAATATGTCTCGTGGGCCGATGTCATGGCCGCCCTGCCGGGCACCTTGACGGTACCGGCAGGGGGCTGGTCACCGCGATAGGATTGATGGGTTGCGCTGTCAGCCACGCCGGGCCGCATCGATGATGGCGATGTCGATCTTCGACATCGCCATCATGGCTTCGAATGCCCGCTTCGCCTCATCCCCACCGGCGGCCAGTGCCGCTGTCAGGGTACGCGGGGTGATCTGCCATGAAATGCCCCACTTGTCCTTGCACCAACCGCAGGCACTTTCCTGGCCGCCATTGCCCACAATTGTGTTCCAGTACCGGTCGGTTTCCTCTTGATCGTCGGTGGCGATCTGAAACGAAAACGCCTCGCAATGTTTGAAGGCTGGCCCGCCATTCAGACCCAGGCAAGGGATCCCGGCCACCGTGAATTCCACCGTCAGCACATCCCCGGTCTTGCCGGACGGGTAGTCACCGGGCGCGCGGTGGACAGCGATTACAGCACTGTCGGGGAACACTGAGGCATAGAAATGAGCCGCTTCCTCGGCATCTTTATCGTACCAGATGCAGATGGTGTTCTTGGCCGCCGTCATGGTCCGTCCCCTTGCGTCTGAAAGGCAGACGCCTACGCCGCCATGTCCGAAGGATATCATGAACGTCGCCGCTGTCCAAGCGGCAGGACACCAATCCGTCCAGCACCCAAGCCAGAAAACACGAAAGCCGCCGTCATTTCTGACGGCGGCTTTTCGCGTAAGCCCTTGATTGGGCTTCGAGAGAATGGTCGGAGCGACAGGATTCGAACCTGCGACCCCTAGACCCCCAGTCTAGTGCGCTACCAGGCTGCGCCACGCTCCGACCTCTCGATGAACGCCGGTCGGTTTGGGCCGTCCGTCGTTCGGGCGCGGACTATAGCCACCACATTTGGGGGATGCAACGGTTGTATCAGGAAAAATGCGTTTTCCGGTCTGCCTTGCCCAAAGCGCGGGTCTGCGACCTTGCCGCTGTGTGCGACGGGGGGCGGCGTCTGGGCTGACGTCCCACTCATAATGCGAATGAAATCAGTGGGATAGATGTATAAATCCGCTTTGTTGCTGTGACTGCGTCCGACCGGGAGATCGCGTGTGTCATTGGCAGGGATGTGGTGGTTGGCACTCTTGCCGCCTGTGCCGACATCCTGCAGGGCATGGAATCATTCTATTGCTGGCAGGGAAAAGCGGAGCTGGCGGCAGAAACGGTGCTGATCCTGACATGCGGTGCGACCGGGTTTGCGGTGCTGGCGGAACGGGTGAAGGCCCTGCATTCCTATAGGGTTCCTTGCATCATCGCGCTGTCAGGTATCAGTGCCTTCAGACCGGATGTGCGGTTCTGACCGCTTGACGGGGCGCAGGTGGCCGCCTATACCGCCCCCGTCAATTGGGGAGTAGTCCGCCGCCGGCGCAATTGCCCGGTGGTGTCCGTGTCAACAGACTTGGGGTTCGCCCCATGGCGCGGACGACTGGCCAGCAGGCCCGTTCGACGAGACCGATGGCGCAATCGCCCTTCCCGGGACCGGGGGTGGATTGCGTTCATCGTTGCTCAGTCGTCCCCGGAGTCATTGCCTTGATCGCCACCACGACCTTCGCCCTGGCCCTCAGTCTTGCCATGGACGCGTTTGCTGCCGCTTTGGGCAAGGGCGCTGCCCTGCGTCGTCCCAATATGGGGCAGGCCTTGACCGTTGGCGCCGTCTTCGGCGCGTTTCAGATGGTCATGCCGTTGATCGGCTTTGCGCTGGGCATGGCCTTTGCCGATATTGTCGCCGCCGTGGATCACTGGATTGCCTTTGCCCTGCTGTCCGTGGTCGGTGGACGCATGGTGTGGGAGGCCTGGAACGGCGAGGATGATGAAGAGAACGGGGCCGGTGGCATGACGCTCACCCTTTCCGCCCTGTTCATGGCCGGGTTTGCGACCTCGGTCGATGCACTGGCCATCGGCGTGCCGCTGGCCTTCTTCGATGAGCCAATCCTGGCGTCGGCCGTGGTCATCGGGCTGGTGACATTCGGTTTGTCGACAGTGGGCGTGATGCTGGGCCGGGCCGTCGGCCCGCTGTTGGGGCGCTGGGCGGTTGGCATCGGCGGGGCCGGACTGGTGCTGTTGGGCACCAAGATCCTGGTGCAGCATCTGGGGGCGTAAGCCCCCACCATCAATCCATCAGTTCGGCACGGATGGACAGCATCCGATCAATATTATCGATGAACAGGCGCGTCAGCGTGGGGTCCAGGTGACTGCCGGCAATCTGATCCAGATGGGCCAGCACGTCTTCCATCTTCCAGGGCTGCTTATAGGGCCGTGCTGATAGCAGGGCGTCGAACACGTCGCAGATGGCAACGATCCGCCCGCTGAGGGGAATGTCTTCCCCGGCCAGGCCCAAGGGATAGCCGCTTCCGTCCCATTTTTCATGGTGCGTGCCGGCAATCTCCGACGCCAAATCCAGCAATGCCAGCCCGCTGCCGGCCAGCAATTGCTCACCGATGCGGGCATGGGACTTCATAATGACCCACTCATCCTCATCCAGCCGGCCGGGTTTCAACAGGACCCGGTCGGGAATGCCGATCTTGCCGATGTCGTGTAGCGGCGCCGCCGCTGCGATCTTGGCGCACAGGGCGGGCGGCAGGCCGGCCAGTTCCGCCATAACCCCCGACATCCGGCCGATACGGGTGACATGCTGGCCCGTATCTTCGTCCCGGAACTCCCCAGCGGAACACAGGCGGGTGATGATCTCGGCGCGTGTCCGTTCCAGTTCCGCCGTGCGCTCCCGCACCAGCCGTTCCAGTACTTCCGTCTGCCGCCGCTGCGCCTTGTTCAGCAGATGCAGTTCCAGAAGATTGCGCGACCGCGCCTCCAACTCCCAGAAGGCATAGGGTTTTGTGACATAGTCGCGGGCGCCCGCATCCAGCGCGCGGCGGCGCGACGCCTCGTCATTCTGCGCCGTTACCATCAGCACGGGCGGCGTCTCGGACCCCAGGATGGCTTTCAGCCGGCCAATGAAGCCCGGACCATCCAGTCCCGGCATGCGGTAATCCAGCAGCACGAGGTCCGGCACATTGCGTTCCGCGATGGCCAACCCCTCGAACGGGTCCATGGTGGAACTGACATTCTCAAAACCCGCCATGTCCAGCATGCCCAAAAGCAGCTCAACATTCGCGGGCATGTCATCGACGACCAGGATATGGGCGAGGCGCTGTTCATCTTCCATTGAGGAAGGGGCTGCGACGGCAGCGACATTCATGCTCAGGCGGCCCTTCTTGCCAGCGCCTCGTCAACGGCCGACAGGAACTCCGGCACGCGCAATGGCTTCGTCAGATAGCGGTGGAACCCGGCGGCGACTCCCCGCTCAACCTCTCGGGGCAGGGCGTTGGCCGACAGGGCGAGGGCAGGGATGCCGGAAGTGACCGGATCGGCACGCAGACGGGCCAGCACTTCGAATCCGTCCATACCCGGCAGATTGATATCCAGAATGATGATGTCGGGCAGATGCGAACGTGCCAGCTGCAATCCCGATCCCGGATCGGCGGCCACCAGCAGCCGGAAGCCGCCCAGGCTGTCGATCAGGTCGCGCATCAGCTGAATGTTGGCGGGATTATCCTCCACATACAGCATCGTGCGCTCTGTATCCGTGCTGTTGCTGGCCAGTGCTGCTGTCCGGGTGTTCTCCAGGGCGACGACCGGGGCGGCGGCAGGCAGGTCGAAATGGAACCGGCTGCCCTGTCCCTCCGTGCTGTCCACCAGGATGACACCCCCCATGGCCTGGACCAGCCGCTGGCAGATGGTGAGGCCGATACCCGTACCCTCAACCGTGCCATGTTCCCGTCCCAAACGGTTAAAGGGCTGGAACAACTGATTGAGACGGTCGGCAGGGATGCCCAGGCCAGTATCGGTCACGCTGACGGAGATGCGGCCATCGGTTCCGGGCACGACGGACAGGACGACCCGGCCATTAGTACGGTTATATTTAATGGCGTTGGAGGTAAGGTTGCTCAGTACCTGCACCAACCGCGTCCGGTCGGCATAGACGGTAGCGCTCTCCGCCTTGATATCAAGGGACAGGGTGATGCCGGCGCCGTCGGCCACGGGCTGCATGTTGCTGGCCACATCGCGCGCAACCGCCGCCGCATCGACAGGCTCCAGCGACATGGACAGCCGACCTGCCTCCACTTTGGCCAGATCCAGGACCTCGTCGATCAGGCGAAGTAGATGGGTGCCGGCCTTCTCAATCTGAACGGCGGCGCGTTCCTGCTTGACGGTCAGCGGCTCACGGGCACGGTTATAGAGAAGCAGCTGCGCGAACCCCATGATGGAGTTCAGGGGCGTGCGCAACTCATGGCTCATGCTGGCCAGGAATTCGGACTTGGCCTGACTGGCGGCCTCCGCGCGGGCGCGGGCCTCTTCCAGATCCAGGGTGCGCTCGGCCACACGCTGTTCCAGGGCTACCTTGGATTGCTCCAACTCCGCCTCGATGCGGCGGCGGACCTGCATCTCCTCTCCCAACGCCTGGAAGGACCGGCGCAACTGTTCGGCCTCCCGCGCGGCGGCGGCGGAAATACGACGGTCGGCGATCCCGGCCACCAGGCCCAGAACCAGCAGCCCATAGGTGGCGGCGGCGATGGCGGCGGCCAGGACGGTGCGCGGGATGCCTTCGGATGCAGGTGGCAGGGTGGGGTCGATGGTGACGACAAGGGCGCCCATCCCCGTATAATGCATGCCGCAGATGGCAACGCCCATCACCAGGGCCGCCGCCACGCGCAAACTGAAACGCTGTGGCGTCAGGGCCAGCCAGAGCGCAACCGTCGCTGCTACCAGGGCAATCACGACGGAGAGCGTGAAAAGGCCTGGTTCATAGGCGATTGAGCCCGGCAGCAGCAGTGCCGCCATGCCCGTATAGTGCATGACGACGACGCCCATGCCCACAATCGCGCCTGCCGGCAACAGCCGCGCCGGCCCGATGCCACCACTGACCAGCCACAGGCCAAGCGCCACCACCGCAATGGGCACTACCAGGGACAGGATGGTCAATCCCGTATGGAAACCGACTGAGGCCTCCGTATCGAACGCCAGCATGCCCAGGAAATGCATGGACCAGATGCCGCCACCCAGTGCCATCGACGCTGCGCCATGCCAGGCCCAACGCCAGTTTCCGTCCGAATGGCGCAGCCGTTCGGCCATGTCCAGCGCGACAAAGGAAGCAAAAGCGGCGGTCAGGTAAGATAGTGCAACCAGCCAAAGGTTATGACCCGTGGTGGCACCCTCGGCGTTCGTGAAGCATAAACCCAAAATCTCAACGCGCACCGATACCCCCGCCCACAAGCTGTTCATCGGAGTATCCATATTTATGCGACATCGGAAAGGTTAAAAGCACGAACGAACAATTCACGGCGGACGCCGCTTTTCATGGTGTTGCTGCCTTCTAAAGTGGAAGGAATGGGTTATAGAGGGGCCATAGCGCCGCACTATCCCAATGCACTTGCCATCGGTCGCTGCGGTCCGTTCTGTTTCCGATCCAGCACGGGTATTCTGTGCCCAACGCGCGGCCAAGGGTGCTTGCGGATTTCGTGGAACGAACGCCCGATGCGGTTACGGTTGCTGTCATTGAGGGGAAGGTTAGTCCTTTTGCTGGTCGTGGTCATCATGGCCGCGTCGGGATTGATGCTTCTGGAGTATCAATCTCGTCGGCATGAGGCACAGCAGCAGGCATTGAATCGGGCACAGGATATTGCCCGCTTTGCCGCCACGCAGCAGGCGGAGCTTCTAACCAGCCTGCAGCGTCTGGTGGGTGTTGCAGCCACCCGGATCTCGCGGGAGGCACCGGCAGACTGTGCCCGTTCACTGCAAACACTGAAGGGGACCCAGCCCTGGGTTTCCAACATCTTCGTCGCCCGGCCCGACGGGTCCATCCTGTGTTCGACCGCCCCCGATGATGAAGAGATCAATCTGTCCGACCGCGCCTACTTCAAAGAGGCGCTGACAAAGGTTCGTCCGGCAAGCAGTGGCTATCTCCGCTCCCGCGCCTCGGGTCGGCCCGTGATGGTCTATGCGCAGCCAATTGTCGTGGAGGATCGGCAGGTTTCGGGTGTGGCTCTTGCCGGCATGCTCCTCGACTGGCTGGATGGTCTGGCGGCCCGTACCCTGGCGGCGGCACCCGGTGCCACGCTGACCGCATTGGACCGCGATGGTGTGATCCTGGCCCGGTATCCCACCATGTCGGGGATCGACGGGGTGTCGATGGCGCATGCCCCCTTTGCGCAGGCGGCCATGGCCAGCGATCAGGGCACCTGGATCGGTGAGGAACTGGACGAGGTTCCGCGGCTGATGGGTTTCGTGTCGCTGAACAGCGGTATCCGCATCATCGTCTCCTATCCCCGGGACGAGGTTCTGTCGTTGGCCGTGGGGCAGTTCCAGCGCAATATGGGCCTGCTGTTTGCTTTAGCCGTCCTGTCGGTCATGGCCGTTTATCTGGGCCTGACGCAGGCTGTCCTGAACCCGTTGCGCGATCTGATCGGCACCGTGCAGAGGTTGGGCCGTGGAGAATTGAGCCTGCGTGCCCTTGCAGGACCGGGAGAGATCGGGACCCTGGCCGCCGCCATCAACGATATGGCCGCCGGTCTGCAACGGCAGACGGCGGAACTGGCCACCCGCGATGCCCAATACCGCCTGCTGTCGGAACAGGGCAGCGACGTGGTGGCGCTGCATACGCTGGATGGCACATATATCTATGTCTCCCCCACGGCCAGCTGGATGCTGGGATATGCGCCCGAACAACTGATTGGGTCCACCCCGCAGGACCGCGTTCACCCGGACGAACGGGCTGTGCTGGAGCGTGCCTTGTCCATCCTGATCGCCGGCATGCCCTGTGCGCCGGTGACCTATCGGCTGCGTCATGGCGATGGTCACTGGATTTGGGTGGAGACGGCCTTTGCCCTGGCAGCGGACGCGTTGGCGGGACAGCGTATCGTTTCGGCCACCCGCGATGTCGGTGACCGCGTCACCCAGGAACAGGAATTGCGGGCGGCGCGCGACCGCATGGGCGAACAGGCGCAGAGTCTTCAGGCGCTGGCCGCCGACCTTGACCGGTCCCGCCGCATCGCCGAAGCCGCAGCAGAAGCGGCAGAAGCCGCGCGCGGCGAAGCGGAACGCGCCAATCAGGCCAAGTCGGAATTCCTGGCTAATATGAGCCATGAGGTTCGTACGCCCATGAACGGCATCGTGGGCATGACAGCGCTTCTGCTGGACACGGCCCTGACGCCAGAACAGCGGGGCTTTGCCGAAACGATCCGGGAAAGCGCCGATGCCCTTCTCTATGTCATTAATGACATTCTGGATGTTTCGAAGCTGGAAGCCGGCAAGCTGGAACTGGAGAGCATTGATTTCGCGCTGGATGAGATCGTGGATGGCGTTGTCGCGCTTCTGACGCCTCGCGCCCAGGAGAAGGGCATCGCCCTGACGGTCCATATCGATCCTGCCGTCAACAGGGCCTATCGCGGTGACCCCGCGCGTCTGCGTCAGATTCTGCTTAATCTGGCGGGCAACGCCGTGAAATTCACCAACGAGGGGCAGGTTGCCATCCATGTCGCGGCTGCCAATGACGCGCCGGGTGGGGTGACGCCCTTGCAGTTCGCCGTCAGTGACACCGGCATAGGCATGAGTACTGAACAGGTCGGACGGCTGTTTCAGAAATTCACTCAGGCTGATAATTCCATCACCCGCCGTTTCGGTGGGACCGGCCTTGGCCTTACCATCTGCCGTCAGCTTGTGCAGTTGATGGGCGGCGACATTACGGTTGAGAGCAAAAGCGGGGAGGGCAGCCGCTTCTGCTTCACGGTTCCGCTGCCTGATGCGGCGGCGCCGCCCCCGGATTCGGCCCGGATGGATGAATGGCTGCGTGATCGCCGTGCCCTTGTCGTTGATGATACGGACACGGACCGCCGCATCCTATCGCGTCAGCTGGAACGGCTGGGCATGAAGGTCGCCGTGGCCAATGGCGCGCCGGCGGCCTTGGCCGACCTGGAACGCGCCCTGCGTGAAGGCACCTGTCCCAAACTTATCCTGATCGACCAGGCCATGCCGGGCATGACGGGTGAGACGCTGGGCGCCTGGCTGCGCGGTCATCCCAGCTTTGCCGGTATCAAGCTGGTGCTTGTCACCTCTGCCGGCAAGCTCGATCCCGGTGACCCGGCGGCCGAGAGTTTTGATGCCGTCATGGTCAAGCCGATACGCCCGCAGAACCTGAAGGAGGTTCTGGGCCGCCTGTTCGCGCCCGCATCAGGCCCGATGCCGGAGATGGGCACCAGTCTGGATGCCGGCCGTGGTAAGGGGCGTCGTGTGCTGGTGGTGGATGACAATTCCGTCAACCGCAACGTTGCCCGCCTTATCCTAGAGCGGGATGGCTATGGGGTCGATCTGGTGGATGACGGCATGGAAGCCATCGTGGCGGCGGAGGCCAGCCGATATGATCTGATCCTGATGGATGTGCAGATGCCCGGCATGGACGGGATTGAGGCGACGCGGATGATCCGTACGCAGGAAGGCCAGACAGGCAAGCCCCGTACGCCCATCATTGCCATGACGGCTAATGCCATGGTCGGCATGCGTGAGAGCTATCTGGAAGCCGGCATGGACGATTACGTTTCCAAACCCTATGAGCCCCTTGAATTGCTGCGTACGGCAGCACATTGGTGCAGCATGCGGGAAACCCCTGACCCCGCCATTGCCCCGCCCCCTTCGGAAAACTTGATGGATTTCGTTGGATACCCCGTCATCGACAAGACGGTCATGGATGGGTTGCTAGCCTTTACCGACGGTCCGGAGTTTGCCGATCTGGTCACGAAATTCGTGGCAACAGGGCGTGAACGCACGGCGCGGATGGGCAGCATGGCGCAGAATGGTGGTTGGGAGGAATTGCGGCGCGAGGCGCATTCCATGATCTCTCTGGCCGGCAATCTGGGGTTGCGGCAGGTGCAGCACCTGGCGGCTGCCATCGAAACCAGCCTGATCAACGGGGAACAGGCAACAGCCGTAAAGATGGCCCAGAAGATATCCAACCTCGCGCCGGCGGCGTGGAAGGCGGCGGAGGAACATGCGGACGCCTTGGTGCGGTTGCCAACGGCGCCTTAACCATTTGCTGTCATCCCACAGGGTCGGCCTGCATCTGCCAGGCAAAAGAAAAAGGGCGTTCCCACCTGGGGAACGCCCTTTCTCCGTACTGAGCCCGGCGAACCGGGAACCAAACGCGATTAGCGCTTGGAGAACTGGAAGCTGCGGCGGGCCTTGGCCTTACCGTACTTCTTACGCTCGACCACGCGGCTATCGCGGGTCAGCAGGCCAGCGGCCTTCAGCGGCGGACGCAGGCCCGGCTCGAAGTAGGTCAGGGCCTTGGAGATGCCGTGACGCAGCGCACCGGCCTGGCCCGACAGACCACCACCGGAAACGGTGGCGATGATGTCGAACTGCTCGATGCGGCTGGTGATCTGGAACGGCTGGTTGATCATCATGCGCAGCACGGGGCGGGCGAAATAAACCGCCAGCTCACGGCCATTCACGGTGATCTTGCCGGTGCCGGGCTTCACCCAGACGCGGGCGACGGCGTTCTTGCGCTTGCCGGTGGCATAGGCGCGGCCGAAAGCGTCGAGCTTCGGCTCAGCCGGAGCGGCCGGGTCAGCGGCGACGGAGGCGGCGGCAGCGCCGGCCTTCAGGTCAGCGAGGCTGTTGATCGTGGCCATTTATCAGGCGCTCCGCTTGTTCTTGGCGTTCTTGGCGGCGAGGTCCAGCACCACCGGCGACTGCGCGGCGTGCGGATGCTCGGCACCGGCGTAAACGCGCAGGTTGCCCATCTGGCGGCGGCCCAGCGGGCTGCGCTTGATCATGCGTTCAACGGCCTTGATGATAACGCGCTCGGGGAAGCGGCCATCCAGGATCTGACCGGCAGAGCGACCCTTGATGCCGCCCGGGAAGCCGGTGTGCCAGTAGAACATGGCATCGTTCCGCTTGTTGCCGGTCAGGACGACCTTCTCGGCATTGATGACGATGACATTGTCACCGCAATCCAGGAACGGGGTGTAGGTGGGCTTGGTCTTGCCGCGCAGGATCAGGGCGATCTGGCTGGCGAGACGACCCAGGACAACGCCTTCCGCATCGATCAGAATCCAGTTCTTCTCGATCTCGGACGGCTTCAGGTTAAAGGTCTTCATCGGAGCACTCGGGCTTATACGGATGAAGGCGCCAACCACCGGGCTGGCACCGAAGCGGATGGTGATGTACCGCCCATGACCTGCCACCGCAAGCAAAAAATGCAGCAGATGCAAGGACCTGCAAAACGGTATTATAATACCTCATCCGCAAACGCTTTGATTTTATTGAGAAAAATCCCGTCGTTCGAAGGTGCGTTGTGCCCGGAAGCCCTTGCCATGACGCGGTGACATGGGGCGGATGCGTGGGAACAAGCGGGCGGGCGATGATGTTCATCCTTCATCCGCCACTTGCGATGGAGAAGATTATGTCGATTGCCTATGCCAAGGCCGGAATTGCCGCCCTGACCCTGACCTTCACCCTGGCCGCGTGCGGCAGCAACATGCAGGAACGCGCCGCCAGTGGCGCCCTGATCGGTGCCGGTACCGGCGCGGTCCTGGGTGGCAGCCTGGGCAGTGCCGCCCTGGGCGGCCTGGCCGGCGCCGGTGCCGGTGTCGTGGTGAACGAGGTGCAGAAGGACAAGCAGAAGAAGCGCAAGCCCTGATACTGGCTTGGCGGGCGCTTAAAAGCTCAAAGGCCGCCGGGATCGCTCCCGGCGGCCTTTTTGCACGAAACGAAGCCCCAGGCCTTACTTCAGGCCCAGTTCCTTAACGATATGCTGCGCGCCATAGACATTGCGCAGGGCCTCGGACATGCCGCGCACATCGACCATGACGGTGCGGTTGCGCTTGGGCTCATAGCCATAATCGCCCGATAGGCTGTGGATATTGCCATCGAAGACTAGGCCGATCACCTCGCCCTTGGCATTGATGGCGGCGGAGCCGGAATTGCCGCCGATAATGTCGTTGGTAGAGACGGCGTTATACGGCGTGGCCATGTTGACCTTGCCCTTGGCGTCATCCCAGCTCTTGGCCATGTCGAACGGGAAGGCGCCGGTGTCGCGCTCATACAGGCCACCGATGGTGGTGTAGGGCTTGACCTCGGTACCATCCAGTTCCGTCCAGCCCTGCATCTTGCCATAGGACAGGCGCAGCGACAGGGTGGCGTCGGGATAGACGCTGTCGCCATAAAGGGCGAAGCGGGCCTTGGCGATGCGGGCCTGGGCCTGCTCGACCACGGCGTCCACTTCCTCTTCGACCGACTTGCGGGCTGCGCGGGCGGCGGCATCCACCACCCTCATGAGCTTGATCATCGGATCGTCAGAGGCATCGATGGCCGCCTTGCCACCCTCGAACAGGCGCAGGCGTTCGGCCGGATCGCCCAGCTTGCTGGCCTTCACGGCGGCGGCTGCCACCTGATCGGGCGACTGCTTGCCCAGCACGGCCTTGACCAGGGCGTCATCGGGGCCGAACTGCTCGCGGAACTTGGTCAGCGAGAAGGTCAGCAGGGCGACTTCCAGGTCGGCATGCACCGGGGCCGGGTTGGACAGGCGCTGCTTCAGCGCCGGCAGACGGCTGTCACCATATTCGCGCAGACGCTGACCCGACGGCAGCAGACGCTCATCCCCGGCGCGCAGCACCAGACGGGCATTCATGGCCAGCACGCTGTCGAAGGCGCGCATGCGCTCCAGATGGATCAGGCGCTGATAGAGCTGAACGTAACGGGCTTGCGCCTTTTCGATCTGTTCGAACGCGTCGCCGACCTGGGCGGCCAGCTTCGGATCGGCAGCGATCTTGGCGCGCAGCTCCTGCTCCGCCTTGACCTTGGCGCCGAAGAATTCCTTGTCGGCCAGCGCCATCTGGCGGCCTTTCCAGACCTTGATGGAATTCTCGATGCTGTTCAGATCGTCAAACGCCTCGCGGTTACGGTCGGCATTCTCGCGGCCGAACTCGATCAGGCGGCCACGCTTTTCCTGGGCGAAGAACAGGAAGGAGGGGGCGACATTGTCGCGCACGAATTCCAGCTCCGCGATGGTGCGCAGGCGGCTGGTGGAGCCGGGATTGCCGATGACGAAGCTGGCATCGCCTTCCTTGCTGCCCTCGGTCGACCATTTGAAATGGTTCGGGCTCTTGATCGGCTTGCCATCCTCGTAAACGCGCAGCAGCGACATGTCGAGCGCGTAGCGCGGGAAGTTGAAATTGTCGGGGTCGCCGCCGAAGGAGGCTGCAGCGGCCTCCGGCGCGAAGGCCAGACGCACATCCTGATAGCGCTTGTACTTGTACAGGTTATAGCGGCCGCCCTGATACAGGGTCACGGCATCACAGCGCAGCTTGGCGTCGCCGCCGGCGCAGTTCTTCTCGATATCGGCCAGAACCGTGCGGCGGGCATTGGCGAATTCTTGGCCGGTCTTGCCGGCGGTGGCGGCTTCGACCTGGGCGGTGACGTCGGTGATTTCAACCAGCTGGTTGATCTCAATCCCGGCGCAGCTCTTCTCTTCCGGGCGGGTCTTGGCCAGGAAACCGTCGGCCTGATAATCCTTGTCGGCGGAGGAGAGTTCGGCGATGCAGTCGGCGACGCAATGGTGATTGGTCATCACCAAACCTTCGCCCGACACGAAGCTGCCGGAGCAGCCGCCGGCCAGACGCACATAGGAAAGCTGCGCCTTCTTCAGCCACTTGGCGTCCGGCGTGAAGCCGGTGGCCTTGGCGATGGCCGCCGTCGGCACATTGTCGATGGTCCACATGCCTTCATCGGCATGGGCCGCACCCACCAGCAGGGCGATGGTCGCAGCGGTCGATACCGCCAGCTTCACCGTCTTCACCATGTTCGTTCCCGTCCTTCGTTCCGCTTAAGCGCGTTTGTGTCCTGGATGCTGTGACCCACAGGCGCGAGCGCGCGCAGGTCAGGGGCGGCACCATGCGCCCAAGCCATGGGGCCGGTCAACGACCGGATGGGGCCAGTTTACAGCGGTGGCATGGTACCGCAGCCCAGCCTGCTTTATCCGCGCTGTGGTGACCTATGGCGCGGACGCGCGCATGGGGGCGATGGCTGGGGCATTGTCGCGGCGAAACCGGCTCTGATGGAGAATGCCTGTGACCGCCGATGCTGTTGACCGCCGCCAACTACTGCTGGCTGGGATGGCCATCGCAGGAGTCTCTGTCGCGGATCAGGGCGCTTTGGCGCAGGAGACGGGGGCGATCCCCGCGGCGGCGGCGGCCGGTGTGCAGCAGGACATGGCCCCCTGCCGTTTCGGCGCAATCCATTACCATTTTGTCAAACCGGCAAAGCCGACGGGCAAGCTGCCGGTCATGTGCTTTCACGCCTCCCCCGGATCGGGCCTGGGTTTCACCCGGTTCCTGCCGTTTCTGGGCAGTGACCGGATGGTGATTGCCGCTGACAATCCGGGCTTTGGCCTGTCGGATCGTCCGCCGCAGCCATCCACCATCGCCGATTTCGCTGGTGCGATGAGCGATCTGATGGATGCGCTTAACCTCAAACAAGTCGATCTTGTCGGCAGCCATACAGGCTCCGCCACGGCGGTGGAGCTGACGCGGCAGCGACCGGGTGCTGTGCGGCGTCTGGTCCTGCATTCTGCTCCGCTATTCACGCCCCAGGAAATTGCCGATTACAAGGTCCGCCTTGCCGGCAGCCATCCCGAAAGCCTGGATCAGGCCGCGGCCCAATTGCCCGACCTCTGGTCGAAATTTGCCCGCATGCGCAATGAACTGGGCGACGATGTGGCCTGGAAGGTCTTCTGGGAAATGAACCGCGATCCGCTGCATCGCGGATGGGGGCATGATGCAGCCTTCGCCTATGATTATGCCGGCGGGTTGAAACAGGTCAAACAGCCGACCTTGATCCTGAATCCACAGGAAAGCATGTCACCTGTAACGGCGCGTGCGCGCGGGATAGCGCCAAACATCCAAGTCATGGACTTGCCCTGGACCGGTGGTCTGTTCAGCCTTCATGCCCAGGATGTGGCCCCGCTGGTGCGCGCCCATCTGGACGCCTGACTAGGTCCGGGATCAGGCATTGGCGGCGCGGCGGCGCATGAAATCATCCAGGGCGCCGTTCATTTCCTTCAAAAGAGCCGCCACCATCGGGTCATTCTGGGCATGGCGCCAGACCGCCCCCATACGCGGATGGTCGGCGAACATGTCGATGCCGCCAAAAGCCGGCAGGAACTTTTCCAGGAAAAAACAGGCTGGCACCATGGCGCAGTCGGCCAGGGTGAAACGGTCGCCCATGCACCAGGGACCGTCGATGAAGGTTTCCAGCCCATCGCGCCCGCGCTTCAGTTCCGCCAGCTTCTCCCCCACCAGACGCGCATCGCGGGTGGCGGGGTTCATCTGCCCCAGCAGGCCCAGAAGGGCGGGCAGGATATAAAGATCGGCGGCCCGGCTGATGATGCGGGCGCGGGCGCGTTCCAGATCGCTGCCGGGCAGGATGGGTTTGTCCGGGAAGCGTTCGTCCAGGAATTCGCAGATCACCTCGGACTCGATGATCGTGGTCCCGCCCGCATCCAGGGCCGGCATCTTGCCATAGGGATTGATGGCCAGATACTCCGCCGATTTCAGCCCGCCGCCCGGTGGTGGCACCACCGGGATGTCCAGCCCCTTGTACCGGATCGCCAGCAGGACCCGGGTGACATAGGGGCTGAGCACGACACCATAAAGCTTCATCTTCTCAATCTCCGGTCGGTCGCCCGTACGGCCATCCACCCCCTACATAGCGCGATGCGGCACAGGGGGGTAGGGGGCAATGGCCCGCGCATGGTCGTATCCTGCATGCCCCTAGGCTTGACCCGGGCCCCAGCTTGCGGCCATCAAGGGGTGAAGATAATGCTGGGATATGCTGAATGCGAATTGCCGCCGCCCTGTGCTTGACCCTGATTGCGCTGCCCGGTCTGGCCCATGCCGCGTCGGTTCCGCCGGGCCTTTCCGCCGGCATCGCAGGTCCGGTTCTCACCTATGTGCATCTGTTCGGCCTTCTGGGTTTGGGCCTATGGCTGGATATGCAGGGGCGGGGAACGCCTGGGGCGGGGGCGGGCCTGGCGCTGGCCGCCGGGATCATTGCGGGCCTGTTGACGCGGGCCGGCTTGCATCTGCCCTTCGCCGGTCTGGCGCTAGAGGCATCGCTGATCGTGCTGGGCGGGTTGCTGGCAGCGACCTTTACCCTGCCGGCGGTGATCGGTCTGGTGATGGCGGCGGCGGTAGGTGCCCTGCATGGGATCAGCCTGTCGCAATGGGGCGGGCCCGTTACGGGAAACGCCCTGTTCTGGCCCGGAATGTTGATGGGCTGTGTTCTGGTTCTGTCTTCGGGCGTGGGCCTGTCGGCCACCTTGTACCAGATTGGTGGGGGCAAGGCCTCGCGCGTGGCGGGTGGTGGCATCGCCCTGCTCGGCCTTTTGATGCTGTTGAATGTTTTGTGACAAAAACCGTTGGATATCGGCCACACGACCCCGACTTTTGTCGCTGCCTATACCATTTCGTCCCCGTTCCGGTTGCGAACATTGTTCGGCAGGCGCACCATAGTATGGTCGTAAGCCACAAGGGAAAGGGCGCTTAGGCCATGCCCAATCCAGCCGAACCCCCGCAAACCGTCCCGCCCGAAGCTGAAACCCATCCCGGTCTTCTGCGACGACGCAGCCTGTTGGCCGGTGGCATGGCCCTGGTGACGGTATCTGCCCTGCCGGGCCTGGCCCGGGCGGCGTCGGAACAGGTGCGGTTTTTCCAGATCGGCACCGGTACCACGGGCGGCACCTATTTCCTGATCGGCGGCCTGTTGGCCAATGCGGTTTCCAATCCGCCCGGTTCACGCCCCTGTGACCGGGGGGGCGCCTGCGGTGTGCCGGGCCTGATCGTGGTGGCACAGGCGACGTCGGGGGCGGTGGACAATATCGGCCTGATGCGCTCACGCCGTCTGGAATCGGCGCTGGTCCAGGCCGACATCGCGCATCTGGCCATGACCGGACAGGACCCGTTCCAGAAAACGGCCTATCCCGACCTGCGCGCCATCGCCAATCTTTACACCGAAACCATCCATCTGGTGACCCGCGCCAATAGCGGTATCAAGAATCCGGCAGACCTAAAGGGCAAACGGGTGGCATTGGGTGAGCAGGGGTCGGGCACGCTGGTGACGGCGCGCGCCTTGCTGGCCACCTATGGTCTGTCTGAAAAAACGGTGAAGCCCTTTTATCTCAGCCCCGCCGCCGGCGGTGACCGGCTGGAGGCGGGGGAACTGGACGCCTTCCTGATCGTCGGTGGCTATCCATTGCCGGCGGTTGCCGATCTGGCTCGGCGCCTGCCCATCGCTCTGGTGCCCTTCGATGATGCCCGTGCGGCGCAACTCATGAAGCGCATGCCGCATTTCACGGAAACCCGGATCGATGCGGATACTTATGACGGGGTTCCGGCCACGCGCACACTGGGCGTCGGGGGTGTCTGGGTGGTGCGCGGCGATCTGAAGCCGGAACTGGTGCATGACATCACAGCGGCGCTGTGGAACGAACAGACGCGGTCGATGCTGGATAATGGGCATCCGCGTGGCAAATCCATCCAATTGGCCACGGCCCTGTCGGCACTTCCCATTCCGCTGCATCCCGGTGCTGAACGGTTTTATCGGGCCAAGGGCATGATCAAAGGCAATGAACCCGCACCCAAGATGCCGGCCACGCATTGAGGGCACGCACGTAGTAAATTGTCCCGTCTGTCCATAGTTCGCTTTCCCGGGTTGACCGGAGGAAACATACAAAGATAACCTTCGTCCTGTTGGCTGCGGCGGGACAGGTGGCACATGGGACGGGTGATGGCAGGATGGCGGTGGCCGGCAGCCTTGTCCGGTACCTTGCTCGGCCGCTTTGTCGTGCGGCTGGCCGGATGGTCCATGCTGGTCGTTCTGGCCTTGACGGCGATCGTCTATTCAACCATTTACGACCGGGAGGAACGGGAGGCGCTGGACAGTTTGAAGGCGCATCTTCTGGAACGCGGGCGCACAGAAAGCGCCATTTTTCAGCTTGCTGCCTCCAATATGGAGCTGTTTCGCGACCGTTTCCTGGCGCTCTATGCCGATCCTGCGATTTTAGCCGACCCGGATTTTGATACCTTCTTTGAACGTGGGGCCGATGGTGCCACGCGTCTGCGTCAGCAATATTTCGACAGTATGGTGGGGCCCGATGGTATCCGCCGCGCTGGCATGTCGGGTTTCATTGGCGCAAACCAGAAGGTTATTTCCGACGAACTGAAGCGCCGTCTTGTCCTGTCCTATCATCTTCTGGCTGAATACGGTCCGGCCTGGCACAATCGATTCATCAATACGACGATCAGCACGCCGGAAAATGCCATGATTATGTTCTGGCCTGCCTTTGCCTGGGGGCGGGAGGTTGAGGCCGATCTGGACATGACGGCCTTTTCCGTCGTGCGATCCACCATGTTCGCGGAGAATCCCGACCGTCACGCCGTCTGGACACCGCTTTACCATGACCACACGGCCAAGGCCTGGATGGTGACCTATCAGTTGCCTGTCGATTATCAGGGCAAGCATCTGATCAATGCCGGTCATGACGTGCTGGTCAATGATCTGATGGACCGGTTGATCACCGACCATCTGCCGGGATCGTACAATTTCGTCATGGCGGCGGACGGTCATCTGGTGGCGCATCCGCTGTGGATGGACCGGCTGCGCAAGGAACTGGCCACCATCAATCTGAAGAAGCTTGGTGATGAAGGCCTGCTGCGAACCCATGCCCTGATCCGCGACAGCGTGGAACGGCGTAAAAGCGATCCTGGCCCGGATGAGAATGTCTGGATCGTTGATGATGTGGCCGATGACGCGTACTTGGCTGTCACGCGCCTGGATGGCCCCGACTGGTGGTTTGTGGCCCGTTATCCTAAGGCGCTGGTGGCGGCCAAGGCGCATCAGGCAGCCAGTGCCATCATGGCCATGGGTACCGCCTATTTCCTGGCCATGCTGGTTCTGGTCTTCGTTCTGCTGCGCCGTCAGGTGGCCGACCCGATCCTGCAATTGAAGAACGCGTCGGAGAAGGTGGCGGCGGGCGATTACGCCGCCGTCGCTGACGGCGAAACGCCGTTGCCGACGGCGACGCAGGACGAGATCGGCCTGCTGGCCCGCTCGTTCCAGGATATGGCGGTGCGCGTGCGGGAGGCCAGCGACAGCCTTGCCGAACAGGTGGCCCTGCGGACCGAGGCGCTGGACGCCGCCAACAAGCAGTTGGAGGAATGGAGCCTGCACGACGCCCTGACAGGCGCCCATAACCGCCGCGCCTTCGATGCCGACCTGCGCAGCGTGTTCGATCTGGCGCAGCGTCAGGGCAAGGCCAGCTTCGCGCTGCTTATGGCCGATATCGACCATTTCCAGGCCTACAACAGCGCCTATGGGGAGGCAGCGGGCGACCAGATCCTGCGCACCCTGTTCCGGGTGCTGGCCCGGCAGGTGGGGCAGGGGGACCGGGTCTATCGCCATGGCGGTGCACGGGCGGCCATCATCCTGACCGAAACCGATCCGGTGGCACTGGAGGCACGGGTACGGGCGTTGCTGGACGACGTGGCGGCCCTGGCCCTTCCGCATCAGAAAAGCCCGCATGGCATCGTGACCCTATCGGCGGGATTGGCCCGTTTCAAGCAGGACATGGCGACTCCCGCCGACATGGCGCGGCTGGCCGATGACCGGCTGGCCGCGGCACGGGCCGGGGGGCATAACCGACTGGTGGCGTAGGATCAGGCCTCCTGCGCCGCCGTCTTCTCCACTGCCGCCTTTTCGCTGCGGCGGCGGGTCAGTCTGGATAGAGACAGGCTGAAGATCGTCATCAGGATGGCGCAGAAGATGGCGGACCAGATGACCTTGGCCAGCGACGGGTTGTTCAGGTTGAAATAGGCCAACTGCCCGATATTCAGCAGAACAACGCCGCGCAGCATCCATTCCACATTGATCTTGGCCAGGATATAGGCCCCGAACGGTGCCATGAACAACACCACCGGATAAGCGCACAGCCAGGTCCGCACCTGGTATTCCGTCAGGCCGGCATCATGGAAATGTCGGTAGGCATAACCAAGGATGGATATTGCGGCCATCAGGATGATGGACATATGCGTCGCCACCTTTTCCTTTATGCGGAACCGGGTGACCAGCAGGGTATAGATCACGATATCGGCGCCGGTGCCGAACAGGCTGGCACATAGGCCACCCACGATCAGCACCAGACCCAGCAGCGCATGATCCCGCCAGCCCGCCGTTTCCAGACGGGGCCGGTCACCGCGATGGTCGCTCCAGACATAGGCAATGGCGAAGGTGGTGATCAGGCTGAGGAACAGAGCCTGGATGATGTAGACAGGCAGCGATTGCAAAAGCAGCATACCGGCCACGAAGCCCACGAAACAGACGGGGATGAAGGCCAGCAGGGGCTTGTAGTCCCTGATAACGTTGTCTTTGTGGGACAGAATGAAGATGCTGGCGCTGGTCATGCCGATGCTCTGGATCATCAGGCTGAAATCGCGCGCCATGGTACGGTCGACGGACAGGAAGATGTTCAGAACGGGAAAGGCCACGGCCCCGCCGCCTTCTGGCGTCAGCCCTGCAACGAAGGCCCCCAGCACCATGATGGCCGGGTAATACCAGTGTCCAGCGAGGAAACCCAGGTCATTGAAAGCGGTAAACAGGATCAGCCACAGGCCGAACATGCCGACGAACCAGCCGGTGAAGATACGGCTTTGAAACAAGGGTCCCTCCCAGGGCGCTTTCTTGATATTTAGCAAGAATGGACACGGATCGCGGCGCGGGTCAACGGCAGCCCGCTTCCTTTCCGGGCGCAGGCTTCGTATCCTTGTGGCCTGTGGTTGAAAGGATGGTTCGATGAGCGCGCAGATCCCCCTGATCCTGGACGGCGATCCCGGCACCGATGATCTTCTGGCGTGGATGTGGGTGCTGGCCCTGCCGCACCGCGCGCGGGTACTGGGGATCAGTGCCGTGAACGGCAATGTCACGCTGGACCGGACGACGGCCAATGCCCTCGCCTTCCTAGACCATGTCGGCGCGCCTGATATCCCCGTGCATGCCGGTGCCAAGGCGCCGTTGGGCAAGGATGAACCGCCGCCCGGCGACGGGGCCTTTGCTGAATCCGGCCTGGGCGATCTGGTGCTGGCCCCGTCCGCACGACAGGCCGCGTCGCATGATGCGGTCGGCTGGATGGCGCAGACCCTGCGCTCCATGCCGGTGCGGACCGTGACGATCCTGGCGACGGGACCGCTGACCAATCTGGCGTTGTTGCGCGCGACGGCACCCGATGCCTATGCCCGTATCGGGCGGATCGTCGCCATGGGCGGATCATTTGGGCCGTTGCCGCCCAATTTTGTGCGCCGGGGCAATGTCACCCCCTTTGCCGAGTTCAATTTCTGGATGGATGCGGCGGCGGCGCAATCGGTGCTGAATGGCGGGGTGCCGGTGGTGCTGGCCCCGGCCGATGTCACACATCAGCTGATTTCCACCCCCACCCGGCTGGCCGCCGCCCGTGCCCTGCCTAAATTTGGGGAGGAGGTGGCGCGCATGCTGCACGCGCCCTATCACTTGGATAAGCCGAAATTCCATACTGAGGGGGCGTTCCTGCATGATCCCACGGCGGTGGCCGGCCTGTTCCATCCCGACCTGTTCGAAACGGTCCGCGCCCAGACGCATATCGTGACGGAAGGGACGGGGATCGGCGCCGGCCTTCTGCTGCCCGACGGGGCCGGGAATGTGGAGGTGATGGTGCGGGTGAAGGACACCGACGCCTATTACACACGTCTGTTCACTGAACTGGCCGCGCATTACAGGTAAGGTGTCAGGCCAGCCGCAGTGTCGCGATCCCCGCCAGGACCAGAAGGGCGGCACCGGTGCGCCAGCGGCCCACCGGTTCCTTCAGCCACAGCCGCGCGATCAACAGGGCGAAGATGACGCTGGTTTCGCGCAAGGCGGCGACCAGGGCGATGGGTGCATGGGTCATGGCCCAGATGGCGATGCCATAGCCGGACATGGCCATGATCCCGCCCACCAGATCGCGCCGCCAGCCGGTCTTGGTCGCCTGCCAAAGCCCGGCCCCCCCCCGCCTTGCCCAGGCCAGCGCCACCATGGGTGGGGCGTTCAGGATGAACAGCCAGACCGTATAGGCCACGGCATGGCCGCCGGCACGGGCACCCAGACCATCCACCGTTGTATAGCCCGCAATGAAACAGGCGGTGGCCAACGCCATCAGCACAGGTCGCGGATCGGCACGTAGTGCGGCCCCACCGCGCAGGGCCAGGGTGGCGATGCCGCCTGCGATCAGGACGATTGCCAGCCCTTCCACCGGCTTCAACGGATCGGTGCCCAAGACCAACCCGACCAGGGCTACCATTGGCGGGGCGGCGCCACGCGCCACAGGATAGACCTGTGACAGGTCACCCAGCCGATAGGTGCGGACCAGAAACAGCTGATATCCCGTGTGGAAGGCCAGCGACGCCGCCAGATAGGGCCAGGCCGCCACCGGCAGGGCCGGCACAAAGGGCAACAGGGCGACACCCGCCACTGCACACCAGACATTCAGCATGGTGATCCCCACCAGCCGGTCGCCCCCGCCCTTCAGCAGACTGTTCCATCCCGCATGCATCAGGGCCGCGCACAGGACCAGCGGCACCACCCATTCCGTCATCATTCCCCCAGGAACCGGCCCGAATACCGGCAACGCCAACCGGTTCGCCCCCGGAACGATACAAGCATTGGTGCCATGCGGCGCTTGACGATGATAATCGGCTGATCAGGCAAATTTCACTGTTGCCAACCTCAAGTCCCTTGGCTATAACCCCGCCCACTTCACCGCGACGGCGCCCCGATAGCTCAGCGGTAGAGCAACCGCTTCGTAAGCGGTAGGCCGTTGGTTCAAATCCGACTCGGGGCACCATCTCCTCCCAATGTTGATTGGGGGTGACAGGCCGGAAGCTGGTGACAACTTTCAAATCTTCTTGTGAAGAACTTGCTGGGCTTTCCAGCAAGGTGAAGGTTGTCCCGGGCTGTCCGGTTTTTTGTTTTGGCCCTCCGCATCCGTCATCAAATCACGCTATGCTGCCTTCCCACCATGCTGCTTGCCAGAGCAACATGGTTAGCGGTAACAATACCGCCGATCGGCCCCGGTTGACCCGGGGCCCTGGAGGGAACACCGACAAAGCGGGAGTGTTTGATGTCTTTGCATGGCAATTTGCTGATCGGTCGTAGCCGTATCGCCACCGAGGCCGGGTTCAAGGCTGTCGATCCGGCCGCGGATGCTCAGATCGAACCGGCCTTCGCGCAAGCCACACCCGCCCATGTCGATCAGGCCTGCGCGCTGGCATGGGCCGCCTTTGACGGGTTCCGGGAGGCGGCGCCGGAGGATCGTGCACGCCTGCTGGAAAAGATCGCTGAGAATATTGTCGCCATTGGCGATGAATTGCTGGACCGTGCCGGGGCCGAAACGGGCCTGCCGCGCGCCCGGCTAGAGGGGGAGCGGGGCCGCACGGTCGGCCAGTTGCGCCTGTTCGCATCCGTGCTGCGCAATGGCGACTGGCTGGGTGCCCGCATCGACCCGGCCTTGCCGGAACGCAAGCCTATGGCCCGCGCTGACCTGCGTCTGCGCAACATCCCGGTCGGCCCCGTCGCGGTGTTCGGTGCCTCCAATTTCCCGCTGGCCTTCTCCGTCGCCGGTGGCGACACGGCCTCGGCGCTGGCCGCCGGTTGCCCCGTGGTGGTGAAGGTGCATTCGGCCCATCCCGGCACGTCCGAACTGGTGGGCGAGGCGATTGCCGCCGCCGTGGCCGAACTGGGCTTCCATGAAGGTGTCTTCTCCATGCTGTCCGGCACGCAGCGGGAGTTTGGGCAGGCCCTGGTCGCCGATTGGCGCATCAAGGCCGTGGGCTTCACTGGGTCGCGTGGCGGTGGTCAGGCCCTGATCCGCATCGCACAGTCGCGTCCCGAACCCATCCCCGTCTACGCGGAGATGAGCAGCATCAACCCCGTCATCCTGTTGCCCGCCGCCCTGTCGGCGCGCGCCGAAGCGCTGGGCACGGCCTTCGTCGGCTCGCTGACCATGGGGGCGGGGCAGTTCTGCACCAATCCTGGCCTGATCCTGGCCGTTGATGGCCCCGACCTGGAGCGGTTCATTGCTGCCGCCTCATCCGCCCTGGCGAATGTCGCCCCCATCACCATGCTGACGCCCGGCATCTGCCAGGCCTACCGCACCGGCGTTGCTGCCCTGGCCGGGCACGAAAAGGTCACCACCGTGGCACGCGTGGCCGAGGTCGGGGGCAATAAGGGGGCAGGTGCCCTGTTCGCCGTCACCGCTGCCGACTTCCTGTCCGACCACGCGCTGGGGGCTGAAGTGTTCGGTTCCTCCTCCGTCATCATCCGCTGCCCTGACCTCGGCGTGCTGAAGGAGGTGCTGGAGCATCTGGAGGGCCAGTTGACCGCCACGGTGCATCTGGACGAGGGTGACCATGGCGTCGCCGCCACCCTGCTGCCGACCTTGGAGCGCCGGGCGGGCCGTATCCTGGCCAATGGCTGGCCCACGGGTGTGGAGGTCTGCCACGCCATGGTGCATGGCGGTCCGTTCCCGGCCACCAGCGACCCGCGCAGCACCTCTGTCGGGTCGCTGGCTATCGACCGCTTCCTGCGCCCTGTCTGCTATCAGGACATCCCCGATGCCCTGCTGCCGGCGGCGTTGAAGCGCGACAATCCTCTGGGCCTGAACCGCCGGGTGGATGGCGTCGTGCAGAAGGCCTGACGGTTACCGCCGGCGGTGGACCCGCACGGGGATCGGCACCAGCCGGGCCCCGTGCCCGCCGCCGGGACCATCCCTATCATCACCGGTCCCTTGCAGCATGACGGCAAAGCCGATCTGCAGGGAACCGATGGTCAGACCCGTCAGAAAACAGAAGACGCCAAGCCCCAGCCAGCCCATCTGGGTGGCCATGGCGAGACTGCGCAGATGCAGCGCATCGGTGGCGACAATGATGGCGGCAACAACCAGCCCCAGGGCAAAGCCCATGGCGGCGTGACGCAGCATGAAACGGACCAGGGGCGGCATGATCGGCCCTCCGTTTGGGGTTGATGACACAAACATGTCACCAACACCGCAGAAGGCCAAGCGGCGCATGGCCGCAGCCTCATAAGCCATCAAAGAAAAAGGGGGCCTTCCGGCCCCCTTTCGTTTGCCAGTTTGGCATGGCGATCAGGCGTGCTTCTCCAGCGCCGCCACACCCGGCAGTTCCTTGCCTTCCAGCCATTCCAGGAAGGCACCGCCCGCCGTGGAGACATAGGAGAAGCCGGACGCCACACCGGCATGTTCCAATGCTGCCACGGTATCACCACCGCCGGCCACCGACAGAAGCTTGCCTTGCGCCGTCAGGTTGGCGGCGATGGCGGCCACGGCGTTGGTGGCGCTGTCGAACGGCACCAGCTCAAAGGCACCGAACGGGCCGTTCCAGACCAGGGTCTTGGCCCCTTCCAGCTTCTTGCCCACCAGTTCCACGGTTGCGGGGCCGGCATCCAGCATCATCTCGCCGTCCTGGATGTCGGTGACGGCTGTGACACGGTGATCGGCATTGGCCTTGAACTCCCGCGACATCAGGCCGTCGACCGGCAGCACGATCTCGCACCCACCAGCGGCGGCCTTTTCCATGATGGCGCGGGCCTGGTCGGCCATGTCACGCTCGCACAGGGAAGACCCAACCGACACGCCCTGCGCGAACAGGAAGGTGTTGGCCATGCCGCCGCCCAGCACCAGGATATCGACCTTCGACACCATGTTCAGCAGCAGGTCCAGCTTGGTGGAGATCTTGGCCCCACCGACCACAGCCGCCACGGGACGTTCCGGTGCGGCCAGCGCCTTGCCCAGGGCTTCCAGTTCCGCCTGCATCAGCCGGCCGGCGGCGCTGGGCAGCAGGCGGGCGATGCCTTCGGTGGAGGCATGCGCGCGGTGGGCGGAGGAAAAGGCGTCGTTCACATACACATCGCCCAATGCCGCCAGCCCCTTGGCCAGATCGGCATCGTTCTTTTCCTCACCCGCATGGAAACGGGTGTTTTCCAGTATCAGCACGCCGCCGGCGGGCAGGGCGGCGATGGCGGATGCTGCCTTCTCACCCACGCAATCCTCCGCAAAGGCGACGGGCGCGCCGAGCGCCTTTTCCACGGCGGGCACCACCTGACGCAGGCTGTTCTTTGTGTCGGGGCCATTCTTGGGACGACCGAAATGCGACATGACGACAACCTTGGCGCCCTTGGCCGCGATCTCCTTCAATGTGGGGACCAGACGGTCGATGCGGGTCGTGTCGGTCACCTGCCCATCGGCGACAGGCACGTTCAGGTCGGCGCGGACAAGCACCGTCTTACCGGTGACATCGATGGTGTCGAGGGTCTGGAAGCGCATGGAAGAAGTCCCCGTCAGGATGTGTTGGGTATCAAATACCGGGCGGCAGGAAACACCATTGCGCGCGGCCTTTCAACACACAGGCAAGGCGGGGACATGTGCAAAAAAATCGGCCGCTGCGATAGACAGCGTTTCACGGAATTGTCATCGTCGGCTTGAAACGACCGGAATCCGGGGCGAATCAGCCCGCCGGTCGTGTTTTGCCATGTGTGCGGTGTATGATGTCCGGGTTGGAGATTGAACTGAAACTGGCGGTGGCGCCGTCCGACATGGACCGGCTGCGGGGGCTGGCCTGCCTCTCCGACACCATCGCCAAGCCGAAGGTCAAGTCGCTCGACAGCATTTACTTTGATACCGAGGACCGGCGATTTCTGGCCAACGGCCTGTCGTTGCGCGTGCGTCGTGTGGGCCGCACGCTGATCCAGACTCTGAAGTCCGCACCCCAGCCGGGTGCCGGCGCCCTGGTGCGCGGTGAGTGGGAGGTGGAGGTGGCGCATCCGCGCCCCGACCTGTCGCTGCTGCCCGACCCCAGCGTGCTTGACGCGCTGGACGGGGTTGGCAATGACGATCTGGTGCCGGTGTTTGAAACCCGCATCCGCCGGCAAATCCGGCACCTGTCGCCCCGCCCCGGCATCACCATCGAGGTGGCGCTGGACCAGGGGGAGATTGTGGCTCCGGGCGGCCTGACCCTGCCGGTGCATGAACTGGAACTGGAACTGTCGGAAGGCACCGAGACCGCTGCCCTTTATGATCTGGCCCGCGCCATCCATGCCGAAGTGCCGGTGCGACTTGAGATGCAGACCAAATCGGCGCGCGGCTATGCCCTGTCTTCGGGCGCTACGCCGGTCAGCGTGAAGGCCGCCAAGCTGACCCTGGACCCGGACGCGACGGTGGAGGAGACGCTGTCCACCATCGTGCGCCATTGCCTGGGTCATCTGATGGCGAATGAGCCGGTTACGCGGCTGGGTCAGGACCCCGAGGGGGTGCATCAGATGCGCGTGGCATTGCGCCGCCTGCGCTCCGCCCTGCAAATCTTCCGGCCCTTCATCCCGGCGGATCAGTTGGATGATCTGGGTCCGCGTGTGAAGGCGCTTGCCGACGCGTTGGGATCGGCGCGGGAATGGGATGTTTTCCTGGGCGATCTGTTGCACCCGGTCGCCACGGCTCTCTCCGGTCATGCCGGTCTGGCAGAACTGGAAATGGCGGCGCGCGCCGCACGGGAACGCGGCTATGCCCTGGTCCGCACGACCCTGGCCGATCCATCGCATACAGCACTCCTATTGGACCTAGCGGCCTGGGTCGATGGCCGGCAATGGCGCAACCAGCCGGTCAGCGAGCAATCGACACTGCTGTTGTCCCCCGTCACCGAAATGGCGGGTGCCCTGCTGGGCAAGCGGCACAAGCAAGCGCGCAAGCGGGGAAGGGGCTTCGCCAAGCTAGCCGCCGCCCCCCGGCACGAGTTGCGCATCTCGTTGAAAAAGCTGCGCTATGCGGCAGATTTCTTCCGTTCGCTCTATGAAGGCAAGGCGCTCCGTCGGTTCCTGGAGGAACTGTCCACTTTGCAGGACCATCTGGGCCATTTGCAGGATGTGGCCACCGTGGACAAGCTGGTGGCGGAACTGGAGCGGACGGGGGGCGAGACGTTGCCGCCCGCTTGGCGGTTGGGCGCCGGTCTGGTCACGGGCTGGCACGCGCGCGGCCTGCATGATCTGGAAGAACATATCGTCGCCGACTGGCACCGCTTCACGGATGCCAAGCCGTTCTGGCAGGAAGCGGAAGGAGAGGCGGAGGATCGCTGAACCCTCCGCCCGCTGTTGCAAGGGAAAGACATGCGCACCATCCTGGTTTCCAATATCAAGGGCGGCGTCGGCAAGACGACAATTGCGACGCATCTGGCCGCCTTCTTCGCCGGTCATGGGCACAAGACGGCCTTGGCCGATCTGGACCGACAGAAATCATCCCTGGGCTGGTTGAAGACCCGGCCGGACACGGCGGCCGCCATCCTGGGACTGGATTGGGTGAAGGAGATCGGCAAACCGCCATCGGGCACGGGCCGGCTGGTCATTGACGCGCCGGCGGCCATGCGGCCCAAGGATGTCGAAGATTTGATCCGCATGTCCGACATCGTCGTCCTGCCCGTCCTGCCCGGTGCCTTTGACGAGGCGGCAACGGCCCGTTTCCTGGACAAGCTGGAAGAGGTGAAGGCCATCGCCAAGGCGAAGGTGCCCGTCGCCATCGTCGGCAACCGGCTGCGGGCCCGCACGAAGGCGGCGGACCGCCTGGATACGTTCCTGGCTGGCGCGGGGCATCAGGTGGTGGCCCGCCTGCGCGACAGCCAGATGTACACCGACCTTGCCGCCGACGGTCTGACCCTGTTCGACCAGAAGGCCAAGCGTGCGGCTGATTTGCGCGCGGATTGGGAGCCGTTGCTGGCGTTCGTGGGATAGGTGCTGCCTCTATTGGCGGCACTGATCGATCAGTTGGGTATGGCTGACACAGATCTGTGCCTGCTGTCAGGGGCATGAGCGGAATTGCAGACTTACTGCCCGCCTTTTGCTAAGATGGATTCCTCACCACCAAAGCTGCGTCCATAGCCATTCGGAGCCACAGGCTTTCGGAGCGGCGCAACCCGTCACTCCTGAAACACCCCTTTGTTTTTTGTTTCATCTCGTTGCATCACGGCGATGCAGGTCGGAGCTGTACCGTCTTCGTCTCCGAATTCGGCGGCAGGTCCACGGCTGGCTTGCTGGCCAGACGTCTTACTCCACCACCTCAACGCTCATCTTCATCTTGGGATGGATGTTGCAGACGGCGCGGAAACGGCCCTGATGGTCGAACAGGACCTCCACCGACTGCCCAGGGTCCTGCACGCCGCTGTCATAATCCATGTCGCTGGCGAAGACGCGGATGTTATGGACGCGTGTATCCTCGTTATGGATGACCAGGGTGCCGCCCTTGCGCAGGCGGACGGCGGCGGCACTGAAGGCGGTATCCCGCTGCGTCACCTCCAGCCGGGCGGGTGCGGGGCCGGCGGTGACGGGACCGGGATCGGTGGCCGGCACGGCGTTCACATGCACCGGCAGAGCCGCGGGATCGGCGTTCAACGTGCCCAGGAAGGCCAGGATGTCGGTCTGTTCGGCATCGGTCAGGTCCAGATGCGGCGGCAGATCGCGTGACAGGGTGGGGCGCTGCAACACGCCCTGCACATAATGGCGCAGCACATCTTTCAGATCGGTGATGGAGCCGTCATGCATATAGGGTGCGGTACGGCCAATCTCCCGCAGGGTCGGGGTTTTCCAGCTATTGGCCAGTTCGGCATGCCCAACCACACCGCCACGGCCCGGCCCCGTCGCCGGCAGGCCGATATCGTGGAAGGCACCGTCAGTAAAGGCCCAGCCCTTGTGACAGTTGCTGCACGCCGCCTTGCCATCGAACAGGGCGAAGCCGCGCTTGGCAGCGTCAGGGATGGCCGCTTCATCACCCGCGACCCACCGGTCAAAGGGTGTGATGGGCGAAACCAGGGTGCGTTCGAAGATCGCCAGCGACTTGGCAATGTTATCCAGGTTGATCACCGGATCCTGTGGGAAGGCGCGGGCAAAGGCCGCCTCCAGATCCCGGTCACCCTTCAGTTCCGCCGGCAGGGCGGCCAGATCCTGGTTCATCTCGATGGGGTTGGCGATGGGACCCAGGGCCTGCCTTTCCAGGCTGCCGGCCCGCCCATCCCAGAATAGCTGCTCCGCCCAGGCCAAGTTCCAGAGGGTGGGCGTATGCATGGGACCTGCCTGCCCGCCTTCACCCACGGCCCGCGGCCGGGCGTCGGAGAAGCCCTTGGCCGGGTCATGGCAACTGGCACAGGACATCGAATTGCCGCCGGACAGGCGCGTGTCGTTGAACAGGCGCCGGCCCAGTTCCAGCTTGGCGTCGGAGAACGGGTTGTCCGCAGGGTAGGGCGCGCTGTCAGGCCGGCTCCAGGCGGATAGGTTGCCGGGCCGGTCGGCTTCCGCCCGCGGCCCGGCCAGCCCCAGGGTGAAGGCCATTATGACAGTTGCCAATACCGGAAATGAACGCCGCACCTTACCCATGATGAGACTCTGTTGTTATTTACCGCAGCCGGCTCAATGCCAATTCGACATTGGAGACCATGGCCGACACTTCCCCCGGCGGGGTCACCTTGCCCTTGGGCGGCTGTAGCGTGGCCCAGACGGGGGCCAGCTTATCCATGGCCTTGGCGGCATTGCCTGACGGGTCGCTGGTAGCGGCAGAGGCGGCCAGACGGTGCAGATAGACCTTGGCGATGGCGTAGAAGCCGCGTCCATCCTGGTACTCGATGGGGCTGGTGATCACTCCATCCTCCACCGCCGCCGCATATTCTGACGCCGCCGTGCGCAGCAGGGTGGCGATGACAGGCGTCAGAAAGGCCGGCTTGGCACGGTCAGCCGCGGCGATCGTGGCCTCTGCCTTGGCTATGGCCTTCTCAACCGTCTCAAGCGCCTTTACGACATCGGCCACCGGGGCTTTCGCGCGCGCCAGCGCTACCAGGGCGTCAAGCTCGGCCTCGAACCCGGCCTTACGGGTGTCCAGCACGGGGCGGGCACCGTCATAGATTTCTTCCGCCGGGTGCAGGAAATGCGGAATGGCATCGCCGCCGCGCCCCGCATTGTAAAGCTCCCGGCCCACCGACAGGTGGCCGCGTATCAGACCCAGGGAGCCTTGCAACTGCTGATCTTCGGACAGGTTGTCAAAGGCGCCTAGTTCCCCGCCCTCGCCACCCTCGGCGGCGGCCGGCACGGCGGCGCCATGGCCGGCGTGATGGTCCTGGGCCATTGCCATACCGGTCTGGCCCATGGCTACGCACAGGCCGACACCTACCCAAAGCTTCGCATTGATCCGCATTCGATCCTCCATTGGCTCTGGGTATATTGCAAATTACTCGCAAACGCGGAAGCTAAATTGACGCAGCAAGTGACAGGGCGCACTGTCCAAACCGGGTCTTACGGCATATCTGTCTGTCAGTACCTGTGTCCGACAGAGGAATGCCCCCGATGCTGCTGCGCCATGCCCCCGATCTGAGCGAGCGCGAGGTAACGCCGCGCGATCTGTACCTGAACCGCCGCCACCTTTTGGCCGGGTTCGGGGGGATGATGCTGGCAGGCGCGGGCGCCGCACAGGCAGCGGTGAAAAGCCCGTTCAGCACGGATGAGACGCCGACCAGCCTGAAAGACATTACCAGCTACAATAACTTCTACGAATTCGGCACCGACAAATCCGACCCCGCCCGCAATGCCGGGCGCCTGACCGTGAAGCCGTGGAAGGTGAAGATCGACGGCATGGTGGGCAAGCCGGGCGAGTATGACCTTGATGACCTGCTGAAGGGCATGACGATTGAGGAGCGTATCTATCGCATGCGCTGTGTCGAAGGCTGGTCCATGGTCATCCCCTGGAATGGCTTTCCGCTGGCCAGCCTGCTGAAACGGGTGGAGCCACAGTCTGGTGCCAAGTTCGTGGCGTTTGAGACGCTGGTCCGCCCGTCGGAAATGTCGGGCCAGAGTGGATTCTTCAAGATCCTCGATTGGCCCTATGTGGAGGGGTTGCGCCTGGATGAGGCGATGAACCCCCTGACCCTGCTGGCCACCGGCCTTTACGGGGAGAGCCTGCCCAACCAGAACGGGGCGCCGTTGCGCCTTGTTGTGCCTTGGAAATACGGTTTCAAGGGCATCAAGTCCATCGTGCGTATCAGCCTGACCGACAAGCAGCCGGCTACCAGTTGGAATATCCAGGCGCCGCAGGAATATGGCTTCTATTCCAATGTGAACCCAGAGGTCGATCATCCGCGCTGGAGCCAGGCTACGGAGCGGCGGATCGGGGATGGTGGCGGCCTGTTTGCCAAGCGTCGTCCGACTCTGCCGTTCAACGGCTATGCCGACCAGGTGGCGAGCCTTTATGCCGGCATGGACCTGCGGAAATTCTATTGATGGCTATCGCCAATCTGCGCATCCAGCCGCGTTTTCCGACCTGGCCGGTCTATCTGGCGGGGCTTATACCGGCATTGTTCTATGTCTATCAGATTTTCTACGGCGATCTGGGGGCCGATCCGGCCAAGACATTGGAACATGCCATGGGCGAATGGGCCCTGCGGTTCCTGATCCTGGGATTGGCCATCACGCCATTGCGTCGGGAACTGGGTATCGGGCTGCTGAAGTACCGGCGTGCGGTTGGGCTGATTGCGTTTCTGTATGTCGTGCTGCACCTGACCGTCTATCTGCTTCTGGATCAGGGGTTAGACTGGCCGGCCATCTGGGCCGACATCGTCAAGCGGCCCTACATCACCATCGGTATGGCAGGCTTTGTCCTGTTGCTTCCGCTGGCGGCCACCAGCTTCAACGCCGCCATCCGCTGGGTCGGCGGGCGCAACTGGAACAGGCTGCACAAGCTTGTTTACCCGGCGGTGCTGGCGGGGGCCGTGCATTATGTGATGCTGGTGAAAAGCTGGCCGTTGGAACCACTGGTCTATCTGGCGATTGTGGTGGCTCTGCTGGGCTGGCGTGTTTGGCGGCGGACGTGACCCTTAGCCTTCATCCCCGCCGTCCCCGCCCGCCATTTTGAACCCGTCCAGCAGGGCCAGAAGGGCGGTGCGGCCAGCAACGCCCAGCGCCGTAGTCAGTTCCTGTTCATAGGCGTCGTGCCGGGCCTGGATTTCGCGCATCCGTTCCTGACCATGGTCGGTCAGGTGCAGACAGTAGGACCGCCGATCAGCGGGGGAGGGGGAGCGGACCAGCAGCCCGCGCCCTTCCAGCCCGTCCAGCAGCGGCACCAGATTGGCACGCTTCAGGCCCAGCGCGTCACTGATCTGTGACTGGCTGAGGCCGGGATTGTCACGGATCACCGTCAATATGGCGAACTGCGTCGGGCGGATATCGAATTCCGACATGAACTGCGTGAACAGGGTGAATGCCGCAATCTGGGCCCGCCGCAACCTGTAACCAACAGATCCCTGCAGGGCCGAAAGATCGATACCGCCGCGTTCATCCATACCGCTCACTCCACCTTTGCGCATTTGCCGGTGCAAACTATCGCCAAGTCAGGCGGATTTCGAGGGATTCGTGGTGTCCGCGGCCTGTTGGCGCAGAAGATGTTTCTGCACCTTGCCCGATCCGGTGCGCGGCAGGCTGTCGGTGATGAACACACGCTGTGGCCGCTTGTACCGTGCGCAGCGCCCGTCCAGGTGCGTCAGAACCTGTTCCGCCGTAACGGTATGGCCGGCGCGGGGCACCACATAGGCCCAGCCGACCTCGCCCCAGCGCTCATCTGGCACGCCGATGACGGCGGCCTCTGCCACGCTGTCCAGTTCCAAGATGGCGGCCTCCACCTCTGCTGGATACACATTCTCCCCACCGGAGATGAACATGTCCTTCTTGCGATCCACCAGATAATAGAAGCCGTCGGCATCCCGCCGTGCCGCATCCCCGGTGCGCAGCCAGCCGCCCTGTTGCGCCAGGGTCGGCAGTTCGGGACGGTTCCAGTAGCCGGGCGACAGGTTGGGGCCGTTGATCCAGATTTCCCCGACACCGCCATCTGACACGTCCCGTCCCTCATCATCGACCAGACGCAGGCGCAGAGTGGGCCCGGGGATGCCGGCGGAACCGGCCTTGGCCACGATGCGGGCACGGTCGGTGATGGGCATACCCAGCACGGTTCCAGCCTCACTCATCCCATAACCATCGGCGATGGTGATGCCATCCTCGGTGAACCGCTGGATCAGGGCGGCGGGCATGGGCGCGCCGCCGGTGCAGAGCGCGACCAGACGGCCTAGCCGTGCGGGGTTGTAATCGGGATGCTGACGTAGGGTCTGCGCCATCTGCGGCACGCACATGTAATGAGTGACACCCATATCGGGGTCCGCCAGACGGGACAGGGTCACCGCGGGGTCAAACCCACGCGACAGCAGCAGCGTTCCGCCTTGCGCCAGCGGGGTCCGCACCATTGTGACTAGGCCCACAACATGGAACAGCGGCATGTCGCAGAGCACGACGCTGTCGGCATTCAGGCGGTTCATCAGGCCGAAATTGATGTTCGTGAAGAACAGGTTGCTTTCGGTCAGCAAAGCCCCTTTGGGCCGGCCCGACGTGCCCGACGTGTATAGCAGCGTAGAGGGCTGATCCACGGATGGCGGTATCGCTGGGCGCAGCGGCTCCATAGCGGTCCAGGCTGCATCAGCCTGTGACAGTTCCAGGATTTCCGTGCCTGCGCAGCCTTCCGCCGCCAGCGTGGCAGTGTCCAAGAACTCTGCATCGGCCAGCAGCAGGGCCGGGGACGCATCCGCGACCTGGAACGCCAGTTCCGGTACCGTCAGACGCCAGTTCAAGGGGGCGAAGATGGAACCCAGGCGTGCGGCGGCCAGATGCAGCACGGGCATGGCCGCGTCATTGCGCCCGATAACCGCGATACGCTGTCCCGCCGCATCACCCAGCCGGGCCAACAGCCAGGCACAGCAACGGTTCACGGCGGCGTCCAGCCCGGCATAAGTGAACCGGCGCCCACCGACCAGATCAATCATGGCGATCTTGTCCGGCTGCGCTGCTGCCTGAAAGGCCAGCGGATCGGGGGCGGGAAGATGGGGGGTAACCATGGAACAGCCCTCAAACAATACCGACCTGACAGGTGCCGGGTCCCGTCAAGGGGACAGCCCGGCACAAGCAGCGCTTATCCGATTACCCGCGCTTGTACGCGCCAAGGCCGGGCTTGTAGCTCTTCTCATCGATGAACTGACGGATGCCTTCCTTGCGACCATTATTGTCAAAGGAATTGGCGGCTTCCTGTGCGCGGACCAGGAAGTCCTCGGCATTGTCATAGGTCATTTCCTTGACCCGGCGCACGGCATCCTTGGTGGCTTTCAGGGCCACCGGGTTCTTTTCCAGCAGGACCTTGGCGATCTCGGTCACGCGGTCCTTCAGCTGGGCCAGCGGCACCGCCTCGTTCACCAGACGCCATTCGGCGGCCTTCTTGCCGTCGATGGCTTCACCCGTCATGGCGTGGTACATAGCATCGCGCATCGGGATCAGGTCAACGACCACCTTGGTGGCGCCGCCGCCGGGCAAAATGCCCCAGTTGATCTCCGACAGGCCGAACTTAGCCTCTTCCGCTGCGATGGCCAGATCGCAGGAATAGAGCGGGCCGTAGCCGCCGCCGAAGCACCAGCCATTGACCATGGCGATGGTCGGCTTCTGGTACCAGCGCAGGCGGCGCCACCAGCCATAGCTTTCACGCTGCGCCTGACGGGTGGCGCCCAGACCCTTCTCCTCCGTCTCGCGGAAATATTCCTTCAGGTCCATGCCGGCGGACCAGGCGGTGCCTTCGCCCGACAGGACCAGGACGCCCACATCCTCGCGGAATTCCAGTTCGTCCAGAACCTCCATCATGCGGCGGTTCAGGGTCGGGCTCATGCAATTGCGCTTTTCCGGGCGGTTGAAACGGACCCAGGCGATGCCATCCACGACATCAAAGGCGACAGTGTCAGCGGTGCTCATCATGTTCATCCTGAATGGGGATATTCATCAGATCGGGAAATGGCCGGGCAGCGTTTCCAGTGTGATCCAGCGCAGTTCGGTGAAGGCATCGATGCCGGCCTTGCCGCCGAACCGGCCATAGCCGCTGTCCTTGACGCCGCCAAAAGGCATCTGCGCCTCATCATGGACGGTGGCGCCATTGACATGGCAGATGCCTGACTGGACACGCCGGGCCAGACGCAGGCCACGGGCCGCATCGCGGGTGAAGATGGAGGCGGACAGGCCGTATTCGGTATCGTTGGCAGTGCGGATGGCCGCATCCTCCCCGTCCACCCGCACGATGGTGGTCACGGGGCCAAAGCTTTCCTCGGCATAGATGCGCATGGCGGGCGTAACATGGTCCAGGATGGCCGCCGACATCAGCGTGCCCTTGGTTGGCGTCGGCTGATACAGCTTTGCCCCCTTGGACACGGCGTCGTCGATCAGGGCCTGGATGCTGGTGACAGCATGCGGATCGACCACGGAACCTAGCGGCGTCTTGCCTTCACGCGGGTCGCCGGCGACCAGGGTGGCTGCCTTGGCCGCGAATTTCTCAACGAACGCGTCGGCCACCTTGTTGTCCACCACGATGCGTTCGGTCGACATGCAGATCTGTCCGGAATTGAAGAAGGCGCCGAAGGCGGCGGCCTTCACTGCCTCATCCAGGTCGGCATCATCCAGCACCACGAACGGCGCCTTGCCACCCAGTTCCAGCAGCACCGGCTTCAGATTGCGGCCCGCGCGTTCGGCGATGATGCGGCCTACGCGGGTGGAACCGGTGAAGTTGATCCGGCGAACCGCGGGATGGTCGATCAGGGCACCGACGATGCCACCGGCATCCTCTGGCGCGTTGGTCACGACATTAACAACGCCCGCCGGGAAGCCGGCATCGGCCAGGGCCGCACCGATCAGGGCATGCGTGCGGGGGCACAGTTCGGACGCCTTCAGGATCACCGCATTGCCGCAAGCCAGTGCCGTTGCCACGGCTCGTACGCCCAGGATGACGGGCGCGTTCCACGGGGCAATGCCCAGGATCACGCCCACCGGCTGGCGCACCGCCATGGCTATGCAGCCTGGCTTGTCGGACGGAATCACCTCGCCATTGATCTGTGTGGTCATCGACGCGGCCTCGCGCAGCATGGAGGCGGCCAGCGTTACATTAAACCCGGCCCAGCCGGCGGTGGCACCAGTTTCGGCGGCCATGGCGGCGATGAAGTCCGGCATGCGGGCCGTCAGGGCCTCAGACGCCTTTAGCAGCAGGGCGCGGCGGGCATTGGGGCCGGTTTCCGACCAGGCAGGAAAGGCGGCGGCGGCGGCATCCGCGGCTTCGCGTGCATCATCGATGCTGGCAGCGGCGGCGGTGCTGGCCACCTCCCCGGTCAGGGGATTGAGACGGGTGAAGCTGCGGCCCTCGGCGGCCGGACGGGTCTTGCCGCCGATCAGCAGGGCGGCGTCCAATTGCGTGCTCATGCGCCATTTCCTCCCATATAGGGCCATCGGCCCGTTATTAGTTATGTTATATAATGAATTTTGCAGCGACGCAAGAGGGGGTGCGTAGGGAATGCGCTCGGTCGCTGTCGGGTGTTCTCCGCTCCACACTCAAGCCATTGATTGGCAGGACATACAGGGGCGGATGCGTCACATGATTAAAAGCATTAACGCCAACCCTTGTCCAATAAAATGATTATGCATGATAACAAGATTCTGTATTATGATGTCATCAGAATCGCCAAAGCCCCCGCCACGAGGGGCATAGACGGGAGGTTACCCATGGGCGCACCCGCCCAATCCGTGCCGCGTGGCGGCATCACCCTGCTTCTCTGCTTCCTGATCGCGCTGCTGGAAGGCTTTGATATTCAAGCCATCGGCGTTGCGGCCCCGTATCTGATCCCGCAACTGGGCCTGACGCCTGGACAGGCGGGTGTGGTGTTTGGGGCCGGCATGGCGGGCCTTGTGCTTGGCGCCTTCACCGGCGGCTGGTTGGCCGACCGTATGGGACGCAAAGGCCTGCTGATGGTCTGTGTGGCGATTTTCGGCCTGTTCACGCTTGCCACGTTGGTGGCGACCGGTCCGGTATCGCTTGGCGTCTTCCGGCTCTTCGCAGGTGCCGGCATGGGGGCGGCGATGCCCAGCCTTGTGGCGGTTGCGCTGGAAATCGCGCCACCGGAACGCCGTACCCGCACCATCACGCTGATGTTTTCCGGCATGCCGGCGGGTGGCGCCTTGGCCGCGCTGTTTGCGGCGGGTCTGCTGGAGCAGTATGGCTGGCACTCCATCTTCCTGGCCGGCGGCGTGTTGCCCCTGTTGCTGCTGCCCGCCATGTGGAAGCTGATGCCCGACAGCCGGGTGGTTCATGCCTCCCTGGCGGAGCGTCCCGGTGCTGTAAAGGCACTGTTTGGTGAGGGGCGGTTGCTGATCACCCTGCTGGCCTGGTTCACCTTTGGCATGACGCTGCTGGTTCTGTATCTGCTGCTGAACTGGCTGCCGTCGCTGGTTGCTGCCAAGGGGTTGGGCGGTGTCGGTGGGGCAGGGGCGGCCTTTGCCTTCAATGCCGGCAGTATTGTCGGGGCCCTGGGGATCGGGTTTCTGGTTGACCGGCTGGGGCCACGCATTCCCATCATCGCGGCCTATCCTTGCCTGGCGCTGGCCATGTTCGGGCTGGCAGGGGCTGAGAATCTGGTGCCGGTGTTGGTTCTGGCCGGGCTTGCGGGCTTCTTCCTGCTGGGCGCGCAATATTCGCTCTATGGAATCATCCCGCTCTACTATCCAGGCGTCGTCCGTGGTCTCGCCACGGGTGCCTCCATTGCGGTTGGCCGTTTAGGTTCCATCGCCGGCCCGCTGGTGGCAGGTCATCTGCTGGGCCAGGGTTGGGGACCGGCGGGCGTTGCCATGGCCATGGTGCCTGTCGTATTGGCCGCAGGCGTGTCAGCGGCGGTGATGACCATTCGTGGCCGTTATGTAGACAACGGATAAATCATTATTCCCTGTAACGAGTCCAAGCCCGTGGCACCCCGTGTCACGGGCTTTTTTTGCCCCTGGACGGAGCCCGTTGGAAATTCGTCGTGCTTATAATTTGTTATATTGCATTACATGTTGCGCTGTCGTATCGTTGCGTAATTCAACGAATCAAGAGCCCGCTTCGCTTTGCGCGTCCGGGCCATCCCAAGGGAGAAGCCCTATGAAGAAGCTGGCATCGCGCCCGGCAGTGCGTCTGCTTACCCTTTTGCTGACCGGTAGTGCCATCGTTCCGGCGGCTTTGGCCCAGGCCGACAGCGCCCCTGTTCTGGAAGAGATCGTGGTGACGGCGGAACGCCGGACACAGAGCCTTCAGGACGTGCCGATCAGCGCCACGGTCCTGTCGGGTGAGGATATCGTCCGCAAGGGTGTGGCCAATCTGGCCGATATTCAGCAGGTCTCCCCCTCCATTGCCATCAATCAGGTGAACCGTTCCACCTATGTGAATATCCGCGGCGTCGGTATCGCGCAGACGGCCCCCAGCTCCAGCCCCGGCGTCGCCTATTACATCGACGGGCAGCTTATCCCGCATGAACAGTTCATCAGCCAGTCCTTCTACGATATTGGCTCGCTGGAAGTGCTGCGCGGGCCGCAGGGCACGCTGACGGGCCAGAATTCCACGGGTGGCGCCATCTATGTGCGCACGCCGGACCCGGAATTCGGGGTGGTGAAGGGCTTTGTCGACCAGACCATCGCATCCTATGACTGGTATCGCACCACCGGTGCCTTGAATGTCGGGATGGGTGACAATGTCGCCGTGCGCGTTGCCGCCGTCCGCGACAAGCGTGATAGCTTTTCCAAGAATATCGGACCCAGCCGCAGCGATCCGGGCAATATCGATCTGGAGGGTGCCCGCCTCAACATCGCCCTGCGCAACGATGCCGAGACGCTGCGCATCAACCTGCGCGGGGAATATTTCAACAGCGATAGCGACAACAACGCCGTCAAGCGTCGCAATGATACCGTCAGCACCAATCCCTATGTCATTCAGGAAGACGCCATTTCCTACCTGAAGCAGGAAGGTTATCGGCTATCGGGTGAGCTGAAACTCGCGCTGTCGGACAGCGTCGATCTGCGCGCGCTCACCTCCTGGCAGGATGGCAGCACGACGGACCAGACCGATGGCGACCGCACATCCACGGCCCGCCCGCGTCCGCCTGCATCCAATGTCGGACGCGTCGGTTACACTGACACCACCATTGAAACGCTGATCAACGAGGTGAACCTTCTCTCCACCGGTGATGGGCCGCTGACCTGGGTGATCGGTGCCTTCCGCATGGATGAGGATATTCCCATCACCGTCCTGCGCGACAATAACAACACCGTCAATTTCGTCTCCTCCACCTCCACCATCATTTCGAAGGTGACGAACAAGTCGCAGTCGGTTTTCGGTCAGGCGAACTATTTCGCGACGGAGCAGTGGGAACTGATCGTTGGTGCCCGCCACTCCTGGGATGACCAGACCTATAACCGTATCGTTTCCGCCGGCGGCACGGGCATCAGCAAGCTCAGCTCCACCAAGCTGACGGGCAAGGTGGGCGCGAACTACCACGCGACCAACGACACGATGCTCTATGCCAGCCTGTCGCGTGGGTACAAGGCCGGTGGCGGCAACCTGCCGGCCTCCAGCCCGGCCTTCGGCCCCGAAACCAATCTGGTCTATGAGGCGGGTTGGAAGACCACCTTGCTGGACCGTCGCCTGCGCCTGAACGGGTCGGTGTTCTATTCTGACTACAAGGATATGCAGCTGGCCAGCTTGGCCAACGGCTTGCCGCTGACCCAGAACGCCGCTGCCGGCCAGTCGATGGGCGGTGAGCTGGAGCTGGAGGGACGGTTCGGTGCGTTGGGCTTCAATGCCGGTCTTGGTTATTTGGATGCCGAGTTTGCAAAGAATACGACGCTGCAGAACACGGTCGCCAACCGCAATGAGTTGGTGACAAAGGGCAGCACGCTGCCCTTCTCCCCGGAATGGACCGTGAATGCCGGGGTCCAGTACGAGATCATGGCGGGCGAGACGGCCATCACCCCGCGCCTGCAATGGAGCCACGTTGGCAAAAGCTACGCGACCCCGTTCCCCAGCCTTGTCACCACCCTGCCGTCGCGCGATGTGTTCGATGCCCGCCTGTCCATCGATCCCACGGATGCCGTCCGCCTGGAACTGTTCGTGACGAACCTGTTTGACGAAACCTACATTGCCAGCCAGCTTCAGAACTCTTCCTCCGCTGATGGCGGCATTATCTATGGCGCGCGTCGTCAGTATGGCGGCCGCCTGACCTACCGGTTCTAAGGCGAGGGTGTCTTTATGAAGCGGTCCTTCGTTTCCGTCCTGGCCCTGCTGGCGGCCTTCACCCTGCCGGCGGGGGCCACCTGGTGGTCGCCTGGCGACGGTACGCCCTTTCCGGCTCAGTATGATGACGCCGACCCGGATGGTGTCACCCGCCTGCTGCTGGATGGCGGGCCGATGGAGACGAAGGGCCATCCCTTCTTCGAACCGAAGGGAAAGTACGGGCGTGCCTGCGTCACCTGTCACCAGCCGTCGGACGGGATGAGCCTGTCGGCTGAAACCGCCCGTATCCGGTGGCAGGAGACGGAGGGCAACGACCCGCTTTTTGCGGCCATCGACGGGGCCAACTGCCCCGATCTGGCGCAGGGGGAGCGGGCATCGCATTCCCTGCTGCTGGATCATGGCCTGTTCCGTATCGCCCGGCCCTGGCCGCCTGTCGATCATGATGGGCAGAAGATTGAACCCGACTTCACGCTGGAGGTTGTGCGCGACCCGACCGGATGCAATGCGTCCAAGGTCTGGGGTCTATCATCACCGAACCCGCAGGTTTCCGTCTTCCGCCGGCCTCGTCCTGTGGCGAACTTCAAATATATCCTTGCCATGGGGTTCGCGGTCGATCCCAAGGTCGGCAAGCCCCTGCCCATCGATCCCGAAACCGGGCAGATGGTCAGCGGCAACCTGATGGCGGATCGCCGCGTCCTGTCGCTGGAAGCGCAGATGCGTGACGCAGCCCATTCCCATCTGGGCTTCGACGCGTTGACCCCGGACGATATCAAACGCATCCGTGATTTTGAGGATCGTATCTTCGTTGCGCGGCAGCGGGACCGTGTCGGCGGCGATCTGGACTCGATGGGCGCCCGTGGTGGCCCGGAAACCCTAGCGAAATCTGAACCTGGCCGCCTGGGCAGTCAGGGAATGGCGGTGTGGAGCGAGTTTGCGGCGTGGGAGAAAATCCCAGCCGATGCCGATATCACGCCGGAACAGCGGGCATGGCGGGAATCCGTTGCCCGTGGGGCGCGTGTCTTCCGGGAGAAGATGTTCCTGATTACCGACAGCGCCGGGATCAATTCCCCCGTCGGCTTCGGCAATCCGGTCCGCAATTCCTGCGTCTTCTGCCATAACATGAGCCAGATGGGCATGGATGTGGCTCCTGGTCAGGTCGATCTGGGCACCACCACCATGCCCTTTGCTGATCCGCAGCCGCATCTGCCTTTGTTCCGCCTCACCTGCAAGGGGCCGGCGCATCCGCATTATGGTCGCGTCATCCATACCCACGATCCGGGATACGCCTTGACCACGGGACGGTGTGAGGATGTGGGCAAGATCACCTTGCAGACCCTGCGCGGCCTGACGGGCAGGGCACCCTATTTCGCCAGCGGCTCTGCCCCCGATCTGCGGGCTGTGATCGACTATTACGACCGGCGCTACAATATCGGCTACACGGAGCAAGAAAAGCGCGATCTGGTCAATCTGATGGGGGCGCTCTGACATGCGGCGGATCATGATGGCGCTGCTGGCGCTTCTTTCGTTCAACAGTGTTGCGCAGGCGGCAGACGCCGTGCGCTTCATCTCTTGCCCCGTCTATCGCGACACTGACGCGGGCCGCAAATCCGGATGCTGGCTGGCGGAGGAGCGGGAGACGGGCCGGCGTTTCGACATTACCCAGTCGGCGACCAAGCCCGACTGGTCCATGGCGGTACTCGTCGAAGGACGGATTGCGGATAAGCAGGATAATGCCTGCGGTTCTGTGGTGCTGGAACCGGTGCGGGTATCGATTCTGCCTGCACAGGCCTGTACGCGGGTATTGATCCCGGCGGAAGGCTTTCCGGGCCGGCGTTTCGTTCTGCCGGCCCGCAATATCCGTCCGCTTTACGCGCCGGAACCGGCTCCACCGCCGCCCTACACCGCCCAGCTGTTCCCCATCCCCTTCGATTTCGGCCGAGATTTTGTGGTCTACCAGCAAAGCGACTGGATGCTGGTGAGAGCCGCCACCTATGCCAAGGCATCGGGCGGCAATGTGGTTATTACCGGTTATGCGGAGACCGAGCCCGTGCATGTTTCAGGGCAAAGCCTTGCCGAGCCGGCGGCCCTTGGCAAGACGCGGGCGGAGATGGCGCGGCTCTGGCTGGTCAGCCTGGGTGTACCGGCAAACAAAGTGCGCGTTGAATGGAAACAGAACCCGGCCCCCCTGGCGGACCCGGCCTTTGACGGGTTGACGGAGACGTCGCGCCGGCGGGTGGATATTCAGGTGATGCCGTAGGTTAAAAGTTCTAAAAGCCGGACTTTCGCGCAAGCAACAGCGGGGCGTTGGTGGTTAGGATTGGCGCTGAACGGGAAACACCCGTCGCCATCCATACCGCCTTTTCCATGAATTCAGGACGGCAGGGTTCTTGAGCGCAAGACCCGCCCCGTGCCCTGGCAGAAGGAACGACCCCATGTCCATCGTCGCGACCCCGACCCCCGGCCCGCTGCTGCTGTCGCCCGCTGATCACACTCTGATCATGATCGACTTCCAGTCGCAGATGGCCTTTGCCACCAAGTCCATCGACGCGGTTCAGCTGCGCAATAACGCCGCCCTGGTGGCTCATGCCGCAAAGGGCTTTGGTGTTTCCACCATCCTGACGACGGTGGCGGAGAAGAGCTTCTCCGGCCCCATGTTCAATGAGATCACCGACGCCTTTCCGGGCGAGAAGCTGCTGGACCGGACCTCCATGAACACCTGGGAGGATGCCGGCGTGATCGAGGTTGTGAACAAGATCGGCAAAGATCGCCTTGTGTTCTGCGGTCTGTGGACCTCGGTCTGCATCGTCGGCCCCACCCTGTCGGCCCTGGCCCAGGGCTATGAGGTGTATGTGATCGCCGATGCCTGCGGCGATGTGTCGGACGAGGCGCATGAACGCGCCATGGAACGCATGATTCAGGCCGGCGTGCGCCCCATGACCTCGCTTCAGTATATGCTGGAGCTGCAGCGCGACTGGGCACGCGGTGAGACCTACGAGCTGACCACCGGTATCGCCAAGAAGTTCGGCGGTGCCTATGGCCTGGGCATCATTTACGCCAAGACCATGTTCGGGGCGTCCGAAGGGCACTGATAGTTCCCTCAGGTGCCGGGCGGCGGCGGTGATCGCCGCCCCTTTTATCCCGCCCGAAATATGGGGAGCCAATCCATGAAGCCCTATCTCCTGTCGCTGGGGGCTGGCCTGCTGGTCGGCGTCATCTACAGCCTGCTGAATGTGCGCTCCCCGGCGCCGCCGACCATTGCGCTGATCGGGCTTCTGGGCATTCTGTTGGGGGAGCAGATCGTGCCGCTGGCCAAGCGTCTTTACGCAGGCGAGGCGGTGACGGCCTATCTGCGTGAGGATTGTGCCCAGCATGTGATGGGCCGCCTGCCAGGCGACCAGGACCGGAAAGCATGACCGGGCCGACACGCCGCACCACCATGGCCGGGGCTGCGTCCCTGCTGATGACACCTTTTCTGGCCGACCCGGGGAAAGCCGCCATGCCAACCAAAGACCTGATCCTGACCAACGCCAAGGTCACCACCCTGGACCGCGCCAATCCGCAGGCCCAGGCCGTCGCCATCCGCGACGGACGTATCCTGGCCGTCGGCACAGAGGCTGAGGTGCGGGCAGCATCCGGCCCTGACGTCAGCATCATCGACGCTAAGGGCCGCCGCGTCATCCCCGGCCTGATCGATAGCCATATGCACATCATCCGGGGCGGCCTGAACTATAATATGGAGCTGCGTTGGGACGGGGTGCCGACCCTGGCCGACGCCATGGCCATGCTGAAGAAACAGGCGGAGGTGACCCCGCCGCCGCAATGGGTGCGCATCGTCGGCGGCTTCACCGAACATCAGTTCGTGGAGAAGCGCCTGCCGACCCTGGATGAGATCAACCAGGCGGCCCCCGACACGCCGGTTTTCATCCTGCATCTCTATGACCGTGCCCTGCTGAACCGAGCGGCCCTGCGTGCCGTCGGTTATACGCGCGATACGCCCAACCCGCCGGGTGGTGAGATCCAGCGCGATCAGAATGGGGAGCCGACGGGCCTGCTGCTGGCCAAGCCCAACGCCACCATCCTGTACGCGACGCTGGCCAAGGGGCCCAAACTGCCGCCCGAGTATCAGTTGAATTCCACCCGGCATTTCATGCGGGAGATGAACCGGCTGGGGGTCACCGGCGTTATCGATGCCGGCGGGGGGTTCCAGAATTATCCCGACGATTATGCCATAATCGAGAAATTGCATGGCGATGGCGAGTTGACCCTGCGCATCTCCTACAATCTGTTCACACAGAAGCCGAAGCAGGAACTGGCGGATTTTTCCGGCTGGGCCAAACAGGTGACACCGGGGCAGGGGGACGATACCTACCGTCATAATGGCGCCGGCGAGATGCTGGTCTATTCCGCCGCAGATTTTGAGGATTTCCGGGTGGAGCGGCCAGAGATGCCGCCCAATATGGAAAGCGACCTGGAACCCGTGGTCCGCCTGCTGGTGGAGAACCGCTGGCCCTGGCGCCTGCACGCCACTTACAACGAGACCATCACCCGCGCGCTGGACGTGTTTGAACGGGTGAACCGGGACGTGCCCTTCAACGGGCTGCACTGGTTCTTCGACCATGCGGAAACCATCGACCAGCGCAATATCGACCGCATCGCAGCCCTGGGCGGCGGCATCGCGGTACAGCACCGTATGGCCTATCAGGGCGAATACTTCGTCGACCGCTATGGCGCCAAGGCCGCCGAGGCGACGCCGCCCATCGCGAAGATGATGGCGGCGGGCATTCCCGTTGGGGCCGGCACTGATGCGACACGGGTCGCCAGCTATAATCCCTGGGTCTCCCTATCCTGGCTGGTCAGCGGCAAGACGGTGGGCGGCACCAGCCTGTATCCGCCCGCCAACAGACTGGACCGTGAAACAGCCCTACGCCTGTGGACAGAGGCCAATACCTGGTTTTCCAACGAACAGGGCAAGAAGGGGCTGGTAAAGGCGGGGCAACTGGCTGACCTGATCGTCCTGTCCGACGATTATTTCAGCGTGCCGGAAAGCGATATCCCACGCATTACCTCCGTCCTGACCCTGCTGGGCGGCAAGGTTGTGCATGGATCGGGCGATTACGCCCCCCTGGCCCCCGACCTGCCCAAGCCCATGCCCGACTGGTCGCCCGTGCGCACCTTCGGCGGCTACTGGCAGCCGGCGCGGGACAAGGATGGCAAGCTCTTGAAGATGGGCTCCCTCTGCGGCTGTGCCTCCTCCTGCGCAGTCCACGGCCATGACCACGCAGCTTCCTATGCCAGCCCGGCCCCGGCAGCGGACGAGGCCGGGTTCTGGGGCGCGTTCGGTTGCGGCTGCTGGGCTGTTTGAGATGCGCGACGCACTCGTCCCCATAGCCGCACTGCTGGAAAGCCCCGCGCTCAACTTGGGCGCCCGTATTCTGCTTACCTTGCCCTTCTGGACCAGCGGCATCGCCAAGCTGCTGGACCTGGATGGCGCTCTGGCAGAGGCGGCGCATTTTGGGCTGGAACCGGCCTGGGTGACGGTGGTCGCCACGCTGATCGTCCAGCTGGGCGGGTCGGCGGCGCTGATCACGGGACGGTTTGCCTGGTTGGGGGCGGGGGCGCTTGGCGTGTTCACGGCGCTGGCCACCCTGATTGCGCATCCGTTCTGGACTGCGGCCGATCCGATGCTGCGGTTTCATGAGCGCAATACCTTCCTGGAACATGTCGGGTTGATTGGCGGTTTGGTGCTGGCCGCCATCCTGACCCATCGCAAAGGCCGATCCTGATGGCAGATACCAACAGCCCAGCCCAAAGCCCCTTGCGGTTGCCTCTGTTCCGGGCGCTGTGGATTGCCACCATCGTGTCTAATGTCGGCACCTGGATGCATGATGCCGGGGCCGGCTGGTTGATGACCAGCCTGTCTGACGCTCCCATCATGGTGGCGCTGGTTCAGGCGGCGACCACCCTGCCCATGTTCCTGTTTGCCCTGCCGGGTGGGGCGCTGGCCGATATTGTCGACCGCCGCCGGCTGCTGATCCTGGCGCAGCTCTGGGCGCTGATCTGCGCCGGGCTGCTGGCCCTGGCCACCTTTCAGGGGCTTACAGGGCCGGGCCTTCTGCTGGGCCTAACCTTCGCGCTGGCCACCGGGGCGGCCCTTTCGGCTCCGGCCTTTCAGGCCATCGTGCCGGAACTGGTGCCCAAATCGGCCCTGCCGGAAGCGATCTCTCTGAACAGTCTGGGTATCAATATCTCCCGCGCCATCGGCCCTGCGCTTGGCGGCTTCATCATCGCGGCGGCGGGGCCGGCGGCGGTGTTCGCGTTGAATGCCCTGTCGGTGCTGGGTGTCTGGATCGTGTTGATCGCCTGGAAGCGGGAGGCCAAGCATGCCACCCTGCCGGCCGAGCATTTCACCGGCGCTCTGCGAGCTGGCGCCCGCTATGTTCGCCATTCCCCGGCCCTGCGCACGGTCTTGATCCGGTCGGTCGGTTTCTTCGTGTTTGCCAGCGCCCTCTGGGCGTTTGTGCCCATCATCGCACGCCGCGAACTGGGCCTGGGGGCTGCCGAATATGGCGCGTTGCTGGGCAGCATGGGGGCGGGTGCCATTGTCGGGGCCGTGTTTCTGCCCCACGTGCGCAAGGTGTTGTCGGCCAATGGCCTGACCGTGGCCGCCACCCTGCTTTTCGCCGCCGTCAGCACGGCCCTGGCCTTCGCCCATAACTTCGCGCAGGCCGCCTCCTGCATGTCCCTGGCCGGCATGGCCTGGATCACCATGCTGTCCAGCTTCAATGTCGCCGCACAGACAGCGGCCCCCAGCTGGGTGAAGGCCCGCGCGCTGGCCATAAACCTGCTGGTCTTCCAGGGTTCTATGGCGGCCGGCAGTGCCGGTTGGGGCTTTGCCGCCGGGCATCTGGGCATTCCCAACACCCTGCTGATTGCCGCATCCGGTATGGTGCTAGCCCTCGGGCTGGCCCTGCGCTGGCAGATCAAGGGCGACATGGCGGGCAATATTGCGCCGTCATCCCACTGGCCTTCCCCTATCGTGGCGGTGGACAGTCCCACCGACCGGGGGCCAGTGATGATCACCGTGGAGTACCTGATCGACCCCACCCGCAAGGCCGATTTCACCCGCGCCATGCGCACCCTGCGTCGCATCCGTCACCGCGACGGCGCCATCAGCTGGGCGCTATATGAGGATGCCGCCGAGCCGGGCCGCATGGTCGAGAGCTTTGTCCTGGAAAGCTGGCTCGAACATCTGCGCCAACATGAACGTGTCACCCATGCTGACCGGGAGGATCAGGAGGCTGTGCGTGGCTTCCACCTCGGCACCGAACCACCGCTGGTCCGGCATCTCATCGCCCCATGAAGAATCCCTCTTGACCTTCCCATTGTGGGAAGGTTCAGAACCCTGAGACATTGCCGGAAGGGCAGGGATTGCGGCTGGTCAATGACTGCTGCTTTCCATCATGCTTGCCTGATCCGGCCTGCTCTGGTTCGGGGGTGTCATGTCTGCAATTCTGTCCCTGCCTGTAAAGGGCATGAACTGTGTTTCCTGTGTTGGTCGCGTGGAGAAAGCGGTCGGCAAGCTGTCCGGCGTGGCCGGTGTCAGCATCAATCTGGCCAGTGGGCGCGTGATGGTGACCCCAACCGCTGACGCAGACGCTAAAATGCCGGCAGCCGTTGTCGCTGCCATCAGTGCTGCCGGCTATACTCCGCTGATAGAACCGTTGCGCCTGAAGCTGACAGGAATGCGCTGTGCGGGCTGTGTTGGGAGGGTGGAGAAGGCCCTGCGCGCCGTACCCGGTGTCATCGACGTAAAAATCTCCCAGGCCACCGGTACGGCCTTGATCGATGCCGCAGAGGTGGCGGAGGCGGACTTGATCGCTGCCGTTACCATGGCGGGCTACGGGGCAGTACCGGCGGTTGCAGAAGACGCTGTACCGCTGTCCGGTGGAAGGCGGGAGCCGGTACTGGGGGAGGGCACGCGGGCAGCACTGGCCCTGCTACTGGCTGTCCCACTGCTGCTGCCCATGCTGGGCGGACCGATACTGCCAGTCTGGGCGCAAGTTATGCTGGGTTCGCTGGTTCAGTTCGGCCTCGGCTGGCCCTTCTATGCCGGTGCGTGGAACGCCGCGCGGCATGGGGCGGCCAATATGGATGTACTGGTGGTGCTGGGCACGCTGGCCGGGTGGGGCCTGTCGGGCTGGATGGCGCTGAATGCCCATGAAGGGCATGTGCCGCACCTGTATTATGAGGCGTCGGCCACCATTATCGCCATGCTGTTGCTGGGCCGCTGGCTGGAAGTGCGGGCCAAGCGCAAGACGGGGGCCGCCATTGAGGCGCTGATGGCCCTGCGTCCGCAGGTCGCCCGGGTGCGCCGCGACGGGGCGGAGATGACGCTGCCCATCACCGAGCTGCGTCGTGGTGACGTGGCGCTGGTCCGGGCCGGCGAACAGGTGCCGGTTGATGGCACCATCCTGGAGGGCGCCACCCATCTGGATGAAAGCATGATTACCGGCGAAAGCCTGCCCGTCGCCAAGGGGATTGGCGCGGCGGTGACGGGCGGGTCGATGAACCTGGACGGGTTCATTGCGGTGACGGTGGGGGCGCTGGGGGCCGACAGCACGCTGGCCCGCATCATCCGCATGGTGGAGGAGGCGGGGGCGGCCAAAGCCCCAATCCAGCGGATTGTGGACAAGGTCAGTGCCATTTTCGTGCCCCTCATCCTGGTACTGGCGCTGCTGACCCTTCTGGGTTGGCTGCTGGCGGGGGCCGGGGTGGAGGCGGCGATGATTAATGCCGTGTCCGTGCTGGTCATCGCCTGTCCCTGTGCACTGGGTCTGGCGACGCCGACGGCCCTGATGGTGGGCACGGGGGCTGCCGCACGGGCCGGTATCCTGATCCGCGATGCGGAGGCGCTGGAACGGGCCCGGGATATCGGCGTCGTGGCCTTTGACAAGACCGGTACCCTTACCGAAGGCCGGCCCGCAATCGTGGCGGTGCAGCCGGTGGCGAGTATGGACAAGGGCACGGTCCTGCGCCTTGCCGCCGCCCTTCAGGCCGGCAGCAGCCACCCCCTGGCCCAGGCCGTACGTGATGCCATGCCGGATGTGGGGGCAGCGGAGGACATCCGTACCCTACCGGGCCTGGGCGTGGAGGGGGTGCTGGACGGGCGTGCCCTGCTGCTGGGCAATGGTCGTCTGATGGCGGAGCGTGGGGTAGAGATCGCGGCGCTGGACACTGTTGCACGGGGACTGACCACACGGGGGCACAGCTTGTCCTGGCTGGCTGTCGATGGACAGGTGCTGGGCCTGATCGCCTTTGGTGACAAGGTCAAGCAGACAGCGCCGGCAGCCATTGCCCGGCTGAAGGCGCTGGGCGTGCGCACCATCATGCTGACCGGCGACAATGCCGGGGCAGGGGGCGCGACGGCGGCGGCGCTGGGCTTGGATGAGGTGCTTGCCGAATTGCTACCGCAGGACAAGGGGCAGGCTCTGGCCCGGTTGAAGGCAGGTGGTCGGGTTGTGGCCATGGTCGGCGATGGCATCAATGACGCCCCCGCCCTGGCCGCCGCCGATGTCGGCATCGCCATGGGCACCGGCACCGATGTGGCCATGCGGGCGGCGGGCATCACCCTGATGCGGGGCGACCCAGCCCTGGTGGCCGATGCCATCGCGGTGTCCCGCCGGACCGTCACGAAGATCCGGCAGAACCTGTTCTGGGCCTTCATCTACAATCTGGTGGGTGTGCCGCTGGCCATGGCGGGTCTTCTGAACCCGATGCTGGCGGGGGCCGCCATGGCGGCGTCCAGCGTCTGTGTCGTCGGCAATGCCCTGTTGCTGCGCGGATGGCGGGCGGGCCGTTAGGGCAAGGGTTTACCCATGGCGGCCACCAGCACCGCGTACCATTCGGCCCCCGTCATCTCCACCTTGAAGGCGTCGGTGGCCTCCCGGATGCGGTCCGGGGTCTGGCTGCCGATCAGGGGGATGGGGCGGGACGGATGGGCCATGCCCCAGGCATAGGCGACGGCGGCGCGCGTCGCCCCCTGACGGGCGGCAATCGCGTCCAAGGCGACGGCCACCGCTTGCGTGCGGGCGTCATCGGCTGCACCGAGCAGGCGTCCACCGCCAAGGGGCGACCATGACAGCACGGCCAGATTGCGTTCCAGCGCCTGATCCAGCACCCCGTCGAACAGCGGATCGGTATGCAGGGGGGAGAATTCCGGCTGGATGGAGATCAGGGGGAAGGGCATGTGGGCGGCCAGGGCCGCGAACTGCGTCGGGGTATAGTTCGACACGCCTGCCGCCCTAATTTTGCCCTGCTGGCGCAGTGTGTCCAATGCTGCGGCCAGTTCGGCGGGATGGGCCAGGAGGTCGGGGCGATGGATCTGATACAGGTCAATGCTTTCCACCCCCAGCCGGCGCAGCGATGCCTCGCAGGTTTCGATCAGGCGGGACCCGCGCGACCAATAAGGGATGGGAGGCAGGATACCCCCCTTCGTGGCCAGCACGATCCGGTCGCGCAGGCCCGGATTGGCGGCCAGCACCCGCCCGAACAAAGCCTCCGCCGCGCCGAAACCATGCTCATGGCCGAAACCGTAGATGTCGGCGGTGTCGAACAAGGTGATCCCGGCCTCCAGTGCGGCCATGGAACGCGCCGTGGCGGCGGCGACATCGTCATCATGGTACCGCCACATGCCCCAGCCCAGCGCGGAGATGGCGGGTGTCCCGTCGATCAGCGGGCGGGGCGAAGCGTCGATGGTCAGGCGGTCCATGATAGTCCTAGGCTGCAATGTCGATGGCCGGACTTTCTACAAGCAAATCACCCATGCCGCCACCGGACTTGCCAGCCAAGCCCCGCGACCGGGATAGTAATACGTATGTTTGAACATGGGGTAACCGCGATGGAAGCGGCAGAGACGGGTCCCGGCCCGGAAGAGATGGTAGAGCGGCTGGTCCGCCTGCTGACGGTCAGCGAACTGGGCCCGGACCTTTACCAGGGGTCACGCCAGATCGGCGGCAAGGGCCGCGTGTTCGGCGGGCAGGTGGTGGCCCAAGCCCTGGCCGCGGCCATCCGTACCGTTGAGGGGGGGCGCATTGCCCATTCTCTGCATGCCTATTTCATGCGCGGGGGGGATGAGAATTTCCCCATCGACCTGCGTGTCCACCGCGATTTCGATGGACGCAGCTTTGCCACCCGCCGGGTGGAGGCGATCCAGGGTGGCGAACCGATCCTGACCCTGACCGCCTCATTCCACCGGCCGGAAGAGGGGTTAGCCCACACCGATTACCGCATGCCGGCCGTTCCCCGGCCTGAGGATCTGCCGCCCGAGGCGGAGATCGTGAAAAGCTTCATCGACAAGCTGCCGGCACCGGCCCAAGCTTTTTTGCGCCGTCGCCGGGCCGTGGAACTGCGCCATGTGAACCGCGTGGACCCGACGGATGGGCAGCCGCACGACCCGGTGCAGCATGTCTGGTTCCGTGTGGTGGCCCCGCTGCCGGACGATGCCGACCTGCACCGGGTGGCGCTGGCCTATGTTTCCGACATGGTGTTGCTGGGCTCCTCACTGCTGCCGCACGGGCTGAACTGGTTGGCGGGGACTGCCAAGGGGGCCAGCCTGGACCATGCCGTCTGGCTGCATGAGCGGGATTTCCGGGCCGATGATTGGCTGCTCTACACTACGCACAGCCCCTGGTCTGGTGGCGGACGCGGTCTGAACCAGGGCCGCATCTATGACCGGACAGGCCGCCTGATCGCCAGCACGGCGCAGGAAGGCGTGATCCGCAAGATGAGTTGAGAAGGAGAGCCCATGTCCCGTCCGATCGCCCCGACCCGCGCCGATTTCCGGCATTTCCGCCGGCTGGACACGCGCTGGATGGACAATGACGTCTATGGTCACGTCAACAACGTCACTTACTATTCCTATTTCGACACGGCGGTGAACGCCTATCTGATCGAAAAGGGTGTCCTGGACATCCATGGCGGCGGCACCATCGGGCTGGTGGTGGAAACGGGGTGCCGGTACTTCGCGTCGGTGGCCTTTCCCGACACGTTGGAGGCCGGCATCAAGGTCGCCCATCTGGGCAACAGCTCTGTCCGGTACGAGGTTGGTATCTTCCGCGAAGGGGCCGACAGTGCCGCCGCCGCCGGGCATTTCATCCATGTCTATGTCGATCGCGACAGCCGCCGACCTGTCACCCTGCCTGCGGATCTACGGGGGGTGTTAGAGGGGTTGGTTTAAACCATAGGTCAGGTCGGGGGCGTCAAGCCCTCGCCCTGACCTACGTCAGCAGGTTCCGCAGCGCCGCCGACACCCGCTCCGCCCCGCGCCCGTCGATGCCACCGGCAGAGATGCGGTGGGACAGGGTGGTACGGGTGCACAGGTCGGACCAGAGCGATAGGGTCCTTTCCACAATCGAGTCAGCCGCCATCCGGTGCCCCCGCGCATCGACAACAGCGGCCCAGCCCTTGGCCCGCGCATCATCGGCGGCGGGGGCCTGATTGTCGGCAACCACCACCAGCAAGGTGGGCACGGCCAGGGTCGCCAGTTCCCCGACTGTGCCGCCGCCCGCCGTGACCGCCAGCCCGGCACCCGCCATCAACTCCCCCATTCGCCGGCTGTCCACATGCAGTCGCACCTGATCTGGAAACCGGGCGCAGGCGGCGCGGATACAGTCCAGAGCGGGGTTGCTGCCACCCGCCACCACGTCCAGATGCATGCCGGCGGGCAGTGCAGGGGCCAGTCGCTTCACCACCGGCACCGTCAGGCCCGCCGGATCAGAGCCGCCGAAAGTCAGCAGGATGCTGTCGCGGTCGGCCAGGGGCAGCCGTGGCCCCAACGCCGCCCGTGCAATCTCCTGACGCAGTAGCAGGTACGCATCCCCGAACAGCAGACCCGCGCCGGGTGCCAGCCGGTCATAGGGCAGGGTGTGGGCGAGCGGGGAGGGGTTCCAGACCAGATCCGCATGTAGGGGACGGTCGGCCAGATCATCCAGCGCCAGCACAGCCCGGAACCCAGGCCGCACGGCGGCCCGCCAATCGGTATCCAGCCAGTAGCTGTCAACGACTAGAGCGTCGGCCTTCAGCCGGTTAGAAAGTTCCAGCATTGCCGCCGGACCGTCGCCGGTCACGATGTAATGACCCCATCCATCCGCAGCCAGACGATCGGCCAGCGATGGTGTAATCTCCGCCGTGACGAAGGCCACATGGTCACCCTGGGCGCGCAATGCCTCCGCCAGGGCGAGGCAGCGCATGATATGGCCAGTACCCTTGGCCGGGCTGGCATCGGCGCGGATCAGGATCAGGGCCATGGGTGCCAGAACCCCCGTGCAACATGGTGCAACACAAATACGTACCCTGTTTCACGGGGCATAAATACTAGAAATAATTGAGATATTTGTAACATAGGGGGTGTGCATGGTGCAAGAGTGGCCCCAATGGGCCGTGCACCCGCTTGGATCGCCATACCGGTTTGTGGTCTATTGGATGGACGACATGAAGGTCAGGACAGTGAAGCCATGAAGGCCACCATCGAAGGGGTACGGATCGCCGGTGTGCGGGCCGTGGTGCCGCGTCAGCGCCATTCCTTTGTCGAGGAACCGGGCATCTTCACGCCGGAGGAGGCGCGCAAGCTGCATGCCGGCATCGGTGTCTATGAGCGCCGCGTTCTGCCCCGGCCCTATTGCGCGTCGGACATGTGCCGGGCGGCAGCGGAAGGGTTGCTGGAACAACTGGGCTGGGAACCGTCATCGGTCGATGTGCTGATTTTCGTCAGCCAGGATGTGGATTACGTGCTGCCGGTTACGGCGGCGGTCCTGCAACGACATCTGGGCCTGCCGACATCCGCGGCCTGCTTCGATGTCACCCTGGGCTGTTCGGGTTTTGTCTATGGCGTCTGGATGGCGGCACGGCTGCTGGCGGGTACGGCCAAGCGCGCGCTGGTCCTGTGTGGGGATAACTCCACCCGCTGGCTGCATCCGGAAGACAAGGCGACCCTGCCATTGTTCGGAGATGCGGGTTCGGCCACAGCACTGGAGATTGATCCGGGGGCATCCCCCATCCATGTCAGCCTGGGCACCGACGGCGGTGGGGCTAAGCATATTTTTGTGAAGGCCGGGGGTAAGCGCGATTGCCTTATCCCTACTGACCCGCCCCGGTCGGAGGCGGAGATGACGCGGCTTTACCGCGACGCCCGCCTGCATCTGAACGGGGCGGAGGTCTTCACCTTCACCCTGCGTGCGGTGCCGGGCCTGCTGAAAGAGGCAATGGCCGATGCGGGCGTGACGGTGGGCGATCTGGATTATGTCGTCCCGCATCAGGCCAACAAGATGATGTTGGATCATATCCGCAAGAAAATTGGCGCCGATCCCGTCAAATACATCATCGACATGGAGAAATACGGCAACACCAGCAGCGCGTCGGTGCCGTTGGCGCTCTGTTCGCGCCTGGGCGCGGAGTTGGCCGAGGGACGGAAGAAGCTGCTGCTGGCAGGGTTCGGCGTGGGTTGGTCCTGGGGCACGATCCTGACTGATATTGGCCCAATTCCGGCACCAACCGTGGTGGATCTACCGGAAGATTACCCGGTGATGGAGGTCTGACGGGGACGGCGCGCCGTCACCTTCTGGCCCAAATTCAGCACTAAATGGCCCGAACGCGTCGGCCCAATTTGCGTCAGCCGCTTGAACGGTCTGCCCGCGATGCCTATAAATGCGAATTAATCGCAATATCATGCTGGCGGTCTCATCAATGTCCTCCCGGACGATCCGTGCCTGGTTCTGGGTCCATAAATGGTCCAGCCTGATCTGTACGGCATTCCTGCTGATGCTGTGCCTTACCGGCCTGCCCCTGATCTTTCATGATGAGATCGAGGCGATGGGGGCGGATAAACAGACACTGACCGCCACGGATGCACCCAACCGTTCCCTGGATGAGATTATGGCCATCGCCCTGGCCGACCGTCCGGGCCATGCGGGCCTGTTCATGAGCTTTGACGAGGATCGGCCCGTTGTAAATGTCACGACGGCACCGCGCCCAGATTCGCCGGAAACGGAAATGACCCTGCGGTCATACGATTTGCGTACCGGCGAACTGGTCGGTGTGATCACCGATGACGGGGTGATGCATTTCCTGTTGCAGCTTCACACCGACATGTTCTTGGGCCTGCCCGGAATGCTGTTCCTGGGCTTCATGGGCGTGCTGTTCTTCGTGGCCACCGTATCGGGCGTCGTGCTGTATGCGCCGTTCATGCGCAAGCTGGCCTTCGGTACCGTGCGAGCCAGTCGGTCTACGCGCGTCAGGTGGCTGGATTATCACAATCTTCTGGGCATCGTGACCCTGGCCTGGGTCAGCGTGGTCGGCCTGACGGGCGTGATCAATACGCTGGCTACTCCCATTGTTCAGCTCTGGCAGCAGGGTGAACTGGCGGAATTGACGGGTGCCTATAGAGGATTGGCGCCGATCCCGCCTGGTCAGCTTGGTTCCCTGCATGATGCGGTGGCGACCGCACGGCAGGCCGCACCCGGCAACTGGGTGCAGTTCGTGGCCTTTCCGGGTGGTGCGTTCAGCACACAGCATCATTATGCCGTGTTCCTGCAGGGCGACACGCCCCTGACCCAGAAGCTGCTGACGCCGGCCCTTATCGATGCCCAGACCGGTGACTTGACGGCGATGCGCCCGTTGCCCTGGTACGTGCAGACGCTGTTGATGTCACAGCCGCTGCATTTCGGGGATTATGGCGGGCTGCCGCTGAAACTGCTTTGGGCCGTGCTGGACCTGTTCAGCATCATCATCCTGGGATCGGGTCTGTATCTGTGGCTGGCAAAGCGTGGCATGGCCTCGGAAGCGCGCCTGCGGGAGATCGAAGCATCCGTCGTCATGGGGGCGGCGGAATGAAACGACAGTCGCTCTGGGCCGTGTTTGCAGCTCCCATCGCCATCGCGCTGTTCAGCACCATCGGGCTTGTCGCCGCGCTGACGGGTGACGGCTGGCGCGATGCCTTGTCCTGGGCGGCGCTGGGTGTGCCCGTCCTTGCCGTGGCTTGGGCCACCAAGGTGCGGCGCTCGTGATTTCTCAGCTTCAAGAGCGCGACTGACTGTCGCTTGCATTTTCAATCTTGTCCTGAAGGGCGGCTGGGACCGCCGCATGGGGGTTTCGGATGCGTTTTCGTGCTTTGATCCTGGCGAGTGCTGCGGCGCTGGCACCGTTGCCGGCTCTGGCCCAGACGGCGGACAGCCTGTCGGAGATCGTGGTGACGGCCCAGCGGGGCAACCAGACACAGGTGATCCGGGGTGGTTCAGTCGGCGTTATGGGGGACAAGGCGGCGGAGGATGTGCCGTTCGCCATCAAATCCTATGGCTCCGCCCTGATCTTGAACCAGCAGCCGCAGACGTTGGGCCAAGTGCTGGAGAATGATCCCTCCATCCGCACCGGCTATGCGTTTGGCAATGCGGCCGAACTGTTCATCCTCCGCGGCTTCCCGCTTTATGGCGACGATATCGCGCTGGACGGGCTTTATGGTCTGACGCCGCGTCAGTTGATTGCGCCTGAACTATACGAACAGGTGCAGGTGCTGAACGGCGCCAGTGCCTTCCTGAACGGGGCTGCACCCGGCGGCTCGGGTATCGGCGGCAGCGTCAACCTGACGCCGAAGCGGGCCGGAACCAAGCCGCTGACCCGTGCCACCCTGAACTATGCAGGGGATGAGCATGTCGGCGGCAGCTTCGACATTGCCCGCCGTACCGGACCCGATGACAGCATCGGCATTCGCGTGAACGGTGCCGCCCGCCGAGGCGAGGTCGCGGTCGATGGGGAATTCCGCAGCGCCTATGTGCTGGGTGCCGGCATTGATTGGACGGGCGACCGCGCACGTCTGGGTTTGGATCTGGCCTATCAGCGCATGCATGTGCGGCAATTACGACCCAAGGTGACGGTATCCACCGCCATTCCCAAGGTGCCCGATGCCGATGCCAATTATGGTCAGCCGTGGACCTATTCCACCCTGCGCGACCTGTACGGCATGGTGAAGGGCGAATATGACCTGACCGATGATGTCACCGCCTATGCGGCATTCGGCGCGCGGGATGGGTCGGAACGCGGTCTTTATGGCGGCATCACCGTTACCGATGTGGTGACGGGGGCGGCCACGGGTGACGGCATGTTCGTGCCGCGCACCGACAATAATGAGGCGGGGCAAGCGGGTATCCGAGCCAAGTTCAAGACCGGCGCGATCAGCCATGAGGTGAATGCCGGCGCCTCCATGATCTGGCAGGTCAATCGCAACGCCTATGATTTCCTGCGGGGCTATGCCACCAACCTGTACAACACACCCGCAGCAACACAACCCACGACCTTGTTCGCTGGCGGTGACCTGGATGATCCGTTCCCGCTGAGCCGGTCGCAGTTGGGCAGCCTGTTCATCTCCGATACTGTTGGAGCCTTTGATGACCGTGCCTTGTTGACTGTTGGCTTGCGTCATCAGGCGATCCAGGTGAAGTCTTATTCCTATGCCGACGGGTCGCGGACGGGCGAGTATGACGAGAGCGCCAATACCCCCGTCATCGGTCTGGTGATCAAGCCCGTAGACGGCCTCTCCGTCTACATCAACCGCATCCAGGGTCTGGCCCAGGGGCCGAGCGCGCCTATCGACCCCAAGCTGGTTAATTCCGGCGAGGTGTTCGCACCGTACAAATCCACGCAGTATGAACTCGGCGGCAAGGTCGCCGTTGGTGGTGTTGGCCTGTCGCTGGCCCTCTATCAGACCAAGCAGCCCAGCGCCTTCACCCGGCCCGTGGACCCGGCCAATCCGGCGGGGCAGCAGATCTATGTGCTGGACGGCGAGCAGCGCAACCGGGGTGTGGAGTTCAGCCTGGATGGCGAACCGGTAGAGGGCCTGCGCGTGATCGGTGGCCTGTCCGTCGGCAAGGCGGAGTTGCGCCGGACCGGCGGTGGCGTGAATGAGGGCAACTGGGCGCCCGGTGTGCCGTCCTACACCCTGAACGGCAATATCGAATGGGATCTGCCCTTCCTGCCGGCGGCCACTCTGACGGGCCGTGTCGTGCGGACGGGGGAGCAGAAGGTGAACGCCGCCAACACCCTGGAAATCGGGTCCTGGACGCGGTTCGATATCGGCGCGCGCTATGTGTTTGAGATGAATGACAGGCCAGTCAGCCTGCGCTTCAACATCGATAACGTGGCCAACAAGCGCTACTGGGCATCAGCCTATGACAGTTTCAGCAGCACCCTTCTGCAGGGTGCGCCGCGCACCGTGAAACTGTCCACCACGGTCGATTTCTAAGGATGGTCAGGACTGGGATGGGGCATGATGCACCATCCCAGTCCGTGATGTGCCAATCGATGCCGATCCTGCCGCCCGAACCATTTCCCTGGCCTTTCGATGGCGATGTCTGGCGCATGGCCATGGGGTTACGGGCGCAGGAGATGGGAAGCTGGCTGATGCCTGATGCCGGCTGGCCGGAACAAATGGCCGAACGTGCACGCCTGATCCGCAACCGCAAATGGGATGTGATGGCCCTGATGCCGGAGGCGCGGGCTGCGTCGGCGGAGGTGATGGGCCTGCTGTTCGCCCATCTGACGGCGCAGTTTCCGGACTGGTTTTGCCGGGTGGGGCGGGGGGTGGAAAGCCGGGTGGATGGTGCCCGCCTGGACCCGGCGGATTTTGAGCATCCGCTGCATCTGCTGGCCCATCTGCTGCCCGATGATCTGTGCCTGATGACGCCGTCGCCGGGTGGATGGCGGCTGACGGGCGGGGTGGTCTGTTTCCCCTCGCACTGGATGCTGCCGCATAAGCTGGGCAAGCCGTTGCCGGGCATCCACCGGCCTGTCGCGCGCTATGACGCGATGCTGGCCACACCGGTTGACCGGTTCTTCGATACGCTGTCACCGGGTCGGGTGGTGTGGCGGGCCAATTGGACCTTGTCGGACGATCCCACCCTGTTCCAGCCGGGAACCAAGGCGCACGTGCCCCCCGATGCCGATATCGATGAGGGCAATGCGGGGGAGCGGCTGTGGCTACGGGTGGAGCGGCAGACGCTGACCAAGCTGCCCGACAGTGGTGCTGTCCTTTTCACCATCCGAACACACCAGCGCCCGCTATACGCCCTGACAGGGGCGGAGCGGCGACAGTTCGCATTGGTATTGCGGTCGGTGCCGGACGATGTGGCGGCGTACAAGGGGCTGCGGCGCACCGGCCCCCTGGCCGTCGGGTACTGCGAGAAGGCTTAGGTAAAGGCTTTGAAGGTGATGATGGTGAAAGTGTCCTTCACCCCATCCAGGGTCTGGATCTGGCCCGTCACGAAATGGCCGATATCCTCCCCATCCTCCAGGAAGCACTTCATCATCAGATCGTATTGGCCGGAGACGGAATGCACTTCCGAGACTTCTGCTACGCTCTGCACCGCGAGGTCGGCCACGTCATAGGCGCGGCCGAGATCGCATTTGACCATGATGAAGATCGTCTGCATGGCTCAGTCTTCCGAAGCTTCCGCCACGTCGACGACCGGTGCCTTGGGCGGACGGGCGGCGCGCAGGATGAAGGCGGGTACGTCATCGCCAAAGCCGACAACGGGCGGGCCACGGTCATCATCCTCGTCCCGGCGGGGACGGCGGTCGCGGCGGTCATCGCGGTCACGGCGGAATTCGTCGCGGCGATGCTCATCGCGGCGGAACTCACCCCGACCCTCGTTGCGGCCGTCGCCACGATTGTCCGCACGGGGTTCGCCCCGGTTGTCACCACGGCCCTCGCCGCGATTTTCACCGCGCGCTTCGCCCCGATTCTCGTACCGGTCGCGATTGCGCTCGCCGCGCGGCTCGCCACGGCTCTCGTGGCGGTCACCCCGGTTATCGGGACGTTCGCGCTTCTGCTGGTGTGCCTCGATGGCAGCTTCGGCGGCCTCAGGCTCCACATGGACATGGCGCTCGGGCTTGGGCCCGCGCTCTGCCCGTTCGCCCCGGTCGCGGCCACCGCGGCGGCCCTCTTCCTTCTTCGGGGCACCCCGGCCACGGCGGCGCGGATCGGCATCGAAGGACAGTTCGGCGGTTTCGATCCCCTCAATCGTGAAGCGGGGAATTTCCTTGCCGATCAGCTTTTCGATGGCATGCACCAGCTTGCCATCGTCCGGCGTGGCGATGGTGAAGGCGCGACCCGTCTTGCCCGCGCGACCCGTGCGGCCGATGCGGTGGACGTAATCTTCGGAATGGTGCGGCGTGTCGAAATTGAACACGTGGCTGACATTGGAAATGTCGATACCGCGCGCCGCCACGTCGGAACAGACCAGCAGGTCGATGCTGCCGGCCTTAAATGCCTCCAGAGTCTCGGTGCGCTTGGACTGCACCATGTCGCCATGCAGGGCGCCGGCATTGAAGCCGTGCTTGACCAGCGAGCCATGAACGACGGCAATGTCCTTCTTGCGATTGCAGAAGATGAAGGCGTTCTTCACATCGTCGGTGGCGATCAGGCGACGCAGCGCCTCGCGCTTGTCCTGTTCATCCACGACCAGCAGATGCTGGGCCACCGTGGTAGCCGTGCTGGCGGGCGCACTGACCGTCACCTCTTCCGGGGTGGTCAGGAACTTATCGGCCAGACGCTTGATCTCCGGCGGCATGGTGGCGCTGAAGAACAGGGTTTGACGCTTGCGCGGCAGCAGGCTGACGATACGCTCGATATCGGGGATGAACCCCATATCTAGCATGCGATCCGCCTCGTCGATCACCAGGACCTTGATGTCGGTCAGCAGGATGTTGCCACGATCAAACAGGTCCATCATGCGGCCCGGCGTGGCGATCAGCACGTCAACGCCGCGTTCCAGCTTCTTGATCTGGTCGCCAAAGCTTTCGCCACCGATCAGCAGCGCCATGTTCAGCTTGTGGTACTTGCCATACAGCTCGAAATTTTCTGCCACCTGGGCGGCCAGTTCGCGCGTTGGCTCCAGGATGAGGGACCGAGGCATGCGCGCCTTGGCGCGGCCACGGCCCAAAATCTCGATCATGGGAAGGGTAAAGGAAGCGGTCTTCCCCGTACCGGTCTGGGCGCAGCCCAGCACATCCCGGCCCTGCAGGACCCACGGGATGGCTTTTTCCTGGATCGGCGTCGGCGTGGTATAGCCAACTTCTTCAACAGCGCGAAGGACTTCGGACCCGAGTCCAAGTTCCGAGAACAGCATTAGGCCTTCATCATTCTGGAGGCGACGTCGAACAAAAACACCGTGACGTCGGCGGCGATAATGGATCGACCGCTGGCAACCCTGCGTCACCTGCATTTGAACAGCAGGAACACAATGCTTTACGGTCGCGCCTTCGATATCAATTTCGGCCTTTGAGAGCAAGGATTTCGGGCGATGACACCCCCCACACCGCACGCAAGGCAGCCCCTCCTTCTGTTGCCGGGCCTGTTGTGCGACGAAGCTTTGTGGGCGCACCAGATAAACAACCTGTCCGATATCGCGGATTGTACCGTCGCCGACCTCACAAAGGCAGACTCGATGGAGGCGCTGGCCGAGGCGGTTCTGGCGCAGGCGCCGGAACGGTTTGCGCTGGCTGGCCTTTCCATGGGCGGCTATGTCGCGTTCGAGATATTGCGCCGCGCGCCGCAACGGGTGACGCGCCTGTGTCTGGTCGATACGTCCGCCCGCCCCGATACCGTGGAACAGCGGCAGCGGCGGGCGGCCATGCTTAAACTGGCCAGGATCGGCAAGTTTCGGGGCATGTCGCCGCGCCTTCTGTCCACACAGGTGCATCCTGACCATGTAGCCGTGCCGGAAATCGGCGGCGTCGTTCTGGCTATGACGGAGAGAGTGGGCCGTGATGCCTTCTGCCGGCAGCAGGCGGCCATTCTGTCGCGGCCCGACAGCCGGCCCGGCCTTGCGGCCATCGCGGTCCCCACCCTGGTCATTGTCGGTGCCGATGATGCGCAGACGCCGCCCGACCGGTCGCAGGAGATTGCGGCGGCGGTGCCGGGCGCCAGCCTCTATGTGGTCCCCTGCTGCGGCCATCTGGCCCCGCTGGAGCAGCCGGAGTTGGTGACGGGGTTGATGCGGGAATGGCTGCTGGCATGATGGCCCGGTTGCGTCGGTCGTGCGGCGCCGTTAGTGTGCCGCCGGAATTCGGTTTGGAGGATTTGACATGAGCTTCGTCGGTATCGGCCTGTTCTTCGCCGCCAGCGTTCTGGCCGTGATCTGTATCAGCGCCATCAAGGCCCCGGAAGGTGACGGTGGGCACGGTCATGGCCATCATGGCGGCCACGGCCACCACTGAGATCGTCAAAGCCCTGGACCGCATGCGGCGGGTGCCGTAAACCTGTCGGCGGCCACTTTATCTGGTGGTCCCGAACAGATATAACCCCCAAGCCGTAGCGCCATGCCCGACGCCCTTGCCGAGACTTTCGCCCTGTCGCCGCTGGAGGCGGCCCAGGATGCGTTGCGCAAGGTCTGGGGCTATCCGGCCTTTCGCGGCATGCAGGCCGACATTGTCGAGCATGTCGTGGCTGGGGGGGATGCCCTTGTCCTGATGCCGACGGGCGGGGGCAAATCGCTCTGCTATCAGATCCCGGCCCTGGTGCGGCCCGGTGTCGGGATTGTCGTTTCGCCCCTTATCGCCCTGATGCGCGATCAGGTGGATGCGTTGCGACAGTTGGGCGTGCGCGCCGCCTACCTGAACTCCACGCTGGACTGGCGGGAAGCACAGGAGGTGGAGCGGGCGTGTGAGCGAGGTGATCTGGACCTGCTGTATGTCGCGCCCGAACGGCTGGTGACACCGCGCTTCCTAGAACTGCTGGACCGGTCGCGCATCGCACTGTTCGCCCTGGACGAGGCGCATTGCGTCAGCCAGTGGGGCCATGATTTCCGCCCGGAATATCTCCAGCTCTCCATACTGCACGAGAAATTCCCGGATGTGCCGCGCGTGGCCCTGACGGCGACGGCGGACGCACAGACGCGTACCGACATCGCGGCCCGCCTGGGCCTGACCGACGCCCGGCTGTTCCTGGCCAGCTTCGACCGGCCCAACATCACCTATCGTATCCTGCCCAAGGACCAGGAACGCCGGCAGCTGCTGGATTTCCTACGCCGCCGGCCAGAGGATGCGGGCGTGGTCTATTGCCTTTCCAGAGGCAAAGTGGACGCCATCGCACAATATCTGGCCGAACAGGGGGTGGACGCGCTCCCCTATCATGCCGGTTTGGACCCCGCCACGCGGCAGGCCAATCAGGACCGGTTCATCAAGGGCGAGGGCGTGGTGATGGTCGCCACCGTCGCGTTTGGCATGGGTATCGACAAGCCGAATGTACGCTTCGTGGTCCATATGGACCCCCCGCGATCCCTTGAGGCCTATTACCAGGAGACGGGTCGCGCCGGGCGCGACGGTCTTCCGGCGGAAGCTCTGATGCTCTACGGCTTTGCCGACGTTGTGCAGATGCAGATGATGGTGGAATCATCTGACAGCCCGCCCGCTTTCAAGCGCACGGAGCGGCAGAAGCTGGAGGCGCTGCTGGGCTTCTGCGAGACCGCGCGCTGCCGGCGGCAAACGCTGCTGACCTATTTCGATGAGGAATATCCCAAGCCCTGCGGCAAGTGCGACACCTGTTTCCAGCCCGTCGAAACCTATGACGGGACGGTGGTGGCGCAGAAGGCGCTGTCAGCCGTATACCGCACCGGGCAGCGGTTCGGGGTGGGCCATCTGGTCGATGTGCTGCGTGGGGTTGCCACCGACAAGGTGACAGAAAAGGGCCATGACAAGCTGAAGACCTTTGGCTGCGGCACGGAACTGGGCAAGCAGGAATGGCATAGCGTTTTCCGCCAACTGGTGGCCAACGGCCTGCTTTGTGCCGATCCGGAGGGGCATGGCGGCCTGATCCTGACGGAGACGGCGACTGCCGTCCTGAAAAGCCAGGAAGTCGTGCGTCTGCGCCGTGATCCGGCGGCGGAGGCCAAGGGGAAGGGCAAGGCTTCCTGGTCGGGCGGTAGCAGTTCGTCGAAGCCGAAGACATCCACCGCCGACCTGTCACCCGCCGACGATACGCTTTGGCACGCATTGAAGGCGCTGCGCCTGGAACTGGCGCGGGAGCAGGGGGTTCCACCCTATGTCATCTTCCATGACGCAACATTGATGGAAATGGTGCGGGAGAAGCCGACCGACCTGGACGAGTTGGGCACCCTGCAGGGCGTAGGTTCGCGCAAGCTAGAGCGTTATGGCGAATATTTCCTGGATGTGATCCTGACGCATTCATAAAGGTGCGGTAACGCCCAGTATCACTCCTCCCGCCAGCGATTGAGGTGACGTTCGATCGCATGGACCAGACCGTCTGCATCGCGGGCACGTATCATGGCCACCATGTCACCATGGTCACGGTTGGAGCGTTGGATGGCGGAATTGGCGCGCCAGCCGCGGACACCCGGCAGGCCGCGATGGCGCAGGGCCTTGATCTCTTCCATCATCACGCGGTTTCCACATATGGCATAAAGCCGGTCGTGGAACTTCGCATTGAGGGCGCGCAGCAGCGGCAGATCGGCATCTTCCATATTGGCGTCGAATTCCGCGACGATCTGGTCCAGTTCGGCCACATCATCATCGGTTGCTCGTTCCACCACGCGCCGGGCCGCCGCCACCTCCAGCACGGTGCGCGCCTCAATCAATTCTTCACGGTCCTGCTGCGACAGGCTTGCCACGCGGTATCCACGATTGGGGACATGTTCCAGAAGCTGACGTGTCTTAAGGTCAAGAAGGGCCATTCTGACATCGAAACGATGTGCATCATAATTCGTTTCGATGTCGGTTTGTTTTAGCCATTCCCCAGGCCGAAACACCCCACCCAGCAGGTCCGCTTCCAGCCGGCTGACAAGGCTGGCGGCCTCGGCTTCTTTGTCCCTGGAGGTTTCCTTGGTCGTTGCCATGGTTGCGGTAGCCAATTTGTTATCTGATTTCTGCTCAACATATTAGCAGACCGCCAAACCAAACGCCAAGGGCCGGTTGTCCCGCATCCTTACGTCTCAACCGATGCCAGAAAACCTTCCAGTTCCGCGAAATAGGCGTCCGGCTCCTCATAAAAGGGCATGTGGGAGCTGTTTTCGAAGATACGGATGCGGCTGTCCGGCAGGGCCATATGCATGCGCAGCGAACAGGCGGGGGTCAGTTCGTCATGCTTGCCGGCCAGGACAAGGCAGGGAACCTTGATGCCCCCCATGGCGGGCACGCGGTTCCAGTCCTTCATATTGCCGGTATAGGTGAATTCATTGGGTCCCTGCATGGTGACATAAGGGCCCATGTTCCAGTCGGCCAGCGACGCGGTCAGCGGCTCCGGCCAGGTGCGCAGCCGGCAGACATGGCGATGGTTCAGCAGGGTGACGGCCGCCTGATATTCTGGGTGGTCGAGGGTGCCCGCCGCCTCATGCGTCACCATCATCGTTACCGTTTCTGACCCCAGCGCCAGACGCAGGCGGTTCAGTTCGCCCACCAGATGCGGGATGTCGCAAGCGCCGTCGGCGATGATGTAGGACCGCACTGCCTCGGGATATGTCAGGCAGTATTCGGTCCCCAGCCAGGTGCCCCAGGAATGGCCCAGGAAATCCACCGGCCCCAGGTCGAGCGCGCGGCGGACCTGTTCGGCTTCATCGACATAGCGTTCAAGGGTCCAGAGACCGGGATCGGAGGGCCGGTCGCTGGCGCCACACCCTAACTGGTCCCAGCCCACGATGCGATAGCCCTTCTCCGCCAGCCGCAGGTGCGGTTCACGCAAGTAGCGGTTGGGCAGGCCAGGGCCGCCATTGGCCAGGAACAGGGTGCGCGCCCCCTCGCCATGGACATAGGCCACAACCTCGTGGCCTTCGCGCAGGGTGATGCGGCGGGTGATGGTCTGCATGGGTTTCAGGCTCCGACCCGGAACGGGTTGTTGGTGACGGGCGACGGGATGGCGGCACGGAAGGCGGCAACCTGATCCAGGTCCAGGCTGGCCGACAGCACGCCGGGTTCATCGCCCAGCCGGCCCAGAACCCGGCCCCAGGGATCGATGATCAGGCTTTGTCCGTGTGACCGGCGGCCGGGATAATTGTCCCCGCACTGCGCCGGGGCCAGCACAAAACAGCCGGTTTCGATGGCACGAGCGCGCAACAGCACCTCCCAATGCAAGGGCCCGGTCATGGAACTGAAGGCGGCGGGAACGGTGAGTATCTGTGCGCCTGTCTGTGCCAGCGCGCGGTGCAGGTGCGGGAACCGCACATCATAACAGATGGCCATGCCGATGCGGGCGCCATCCGGCCCGTCGGCCACCACGGCCCGGTCGCCGGGGCGGTAGAAATCGCTTTCGCGGAAGCGGGACCCATCGGGCAGGTCGACATCGAACAGATGGATCTTGTCATAGCGGGCATTGATGGCCCCATCCGGCCCGATCAAGGCCGACCGGTTCGCCATGCGCCCATCCGCCAGCTTCACCGAGACCGATCCGGCCAACAGCCAGACCGACAGTTCCTGCGCCAGATGCGAAAGCAGGGTCAGGGCCGGATGTTCCACTTCTGGCAGGGCGTAATCGCTGAGCGCTGAGAAGGACGGGTTCAGATAATCGAACGCCTCCGGCAGACAGATTAGCTTTGCCCCTCCCGCTGCCGCCTGACGGATCAGCGGTGTGACGGCGGCCAGATTACGCTGTGGATCAGAGGTCGCCGTGCTTTGCACGCAGGCGACGGACAGGGAGGGCATCGCAGGCTCCATCATGGCGGAAATCTATACAGCCAAAATTGGCTACTATCAATTGCCTGTCAACAGGCTTCGCTGTTCGGCGGCGTCATCGCGTCAAGGACAGGTGCAGGGTCCCGCCCTCGGCGGCAGCGCGGGAGCAGCAAGCGGTCATGCGGGCGGCGGCCCGGTCTTCTGGTGTCAGGATGCTGTCGCGGTGGTCCACCGATCCGGACCGCACATTCACCACGCATTCTCCGCACAGGCCCCGGCGGCAGGAATGGGGAAGGGGGATGCCTTCGGCCAGCAACCGGTCCAGCAGGCTTTCACCGGCCCCGACCGAGATGGTCTTCCCATCCACAATGGCCGTAAAGGCCGTGCCGCTGGGTTTGGCGGGGGCGAACGCCTCCCAATGCAGCCGGTCGGGTGACCAGCCCAGATGGTGGGCTGTATCCAGTGCTGCCTGCATGAAGGTATCAGGACCGCAGGTGTAAAGATGCGTGCCGGGAGCCTGCGCCGTTATCAGGGCGCGAAGATCGATGCGGCCATCTGTGGCGCTGTCATGCCAGCGCACAAAAGGGGCCAGAGGTGTGGTGGCGATAGCCCCGGCCAAGGGGCGGGCGGCGCGGTCGCGGGAGCAGCCCAGCAGAGTGAAAGACCGCCCCGTCTCCCACAATGTCCAAGCCATGGAAAGAAGCGGCGTGATACCGATGCCACCGGCCAACAGCAGGACAGGGCCGTTCCCGGATGACAGCACGAAATGCGCGCGTGGCTGTCCCAGGCGCAGGTGTGACCCCACGGTCAGATGGGTGTGGATCCAGGCCGAGCCGCCGGCGGACACATCCGACAGACGCACCGCGATCTGCCAGGACAGGCGCCGTCCGGGGCGACCGCACAGGCTATATTGCCGGACCAGGCCGTTCGGCAGATGCACATCCACGTGATCCCCGGCGCCAAAGCGTGGCAGGGGCAGGCCGAACCGGTGACGCAGGGTGATGTGCAGCACGCCGGTGCCGTCGCGCGACAGGGCCGCAACCCGCATCGGCAGCGTTGCCGGCCCCCGGCGCCGTGACCAGAGGAATATCCCCGTGGCCAGGAAACCCGGCAGGGACAGTCCGGCCAGCAGCATCAGGACGGTGCCCGCTGGCCCTAGAAGGCTGCCCGTATGCAGCGGATAGAACAGGTCCGTGAACCGGTCCGCCGCTGCCCGTTCCGCCGCGCGGCGGGTGCCCAGCAGGGTGCCGGCATAGCCATCAAACCAGAATTGTTCATAATCGGGGCTGTCGGCGCGGCCCCGCATGACCATCACCACCCGCCCGTGCCCGCCGGGCAGGCGAATGCTGCTGGGTGCCTCTCCCGCCGCCTTGCCCAGGATCACCGACAGCGGCAGCAGGGGACTGCCCGGTCGCGCCGCCACCTGGGGCGACGGGCGCGGGGTGACGGGCAGTGCCCCCGTCACGGTGGGGTTCCACGCCATGCCAATGCCGGTCAGGGCCAGCAGAGCCAGGACAGGGACAAGGTAGAGACCGGCGGCACGATGCAGGTCGCGCCAGCGGCGCAGGGGGGCCTTGGGCCAGCCGGGGCGGAACAGCCCCAGCCACCCATCCCGCCGGGCGGTCCGCAGCAGCATCCACAGGCCCGTCAGGCACAGGGCCAGCAACGCCACCCCGATCCAGCCCACGGCCTGCTGTCCGGCTGTGCCGGCGGCCAGCCGGTAATGGAACTGGAACAGCCATTCCATTGGCCAGTCACCCAGCGGTGCCAGCCGCAGCACCTGCCCGCCGCCCGCCGTGGCCATGAACGGATCGGCGTTGCAGGACAGGTGGAAGAATAGCGGGTCCGTGGTGCGGTCGGGCAGGTCGATGCGGTTGATGGTGCAGCCTTTGGCGCGCACGGCATCAACATTGGCATCCAGGTCCGGCGGCGCGGGGGCGAAGGCCTCTGGATGCAGCAGGTGATTCAGCGGCTGCCGGAACAACAGCAGCGTGCCCCCCAACCCCTGGACCGCGATGAACAGCCCCAGGAACAGCCCGGCCCAGCGGTGCCAGCGCTGTACGGTCACGCCGCACCCGCGCGCCGAATGATGTCGGAAGCGCCCGAGATATCGGCCAGCTTCTCACCCGCCGCCAGCCGGGCCAGCACCAGACGTTCGCGTTCCTGAAGGCTGATGGCGCGGTCGGCGGCGGCCTCTGCTTGATCAGGGGGCAGAACGATGGCCCCGCTTTCATCGGCCAGGATCAGGTCGCCGGGATTGATGGCCACACCACCCACGCTGACCGATACATTCATGGCGCTATCCAGGGGCAGGAACTTCGTGGTCAGGGCCGACGGGCCCCGGCACCAGACGGGCAGGCCCGCCTTCACGATCTCCCCGAAATCGGTGGCGGGGCCGTCGATGATGATGCCCGCGATGCCGGCCAGCCGGGCGGCGTTCGTCGTCACTCCGCCCCAGCAGGCATGGCGCGTGTCCCCGCCGCGGTCGATGACCAGCACGTCACCGGGTCGGGCGCTGCTGACGGCATGATGCAGCAGGGTGCTGTCGGGACCGGCGATCCGCACCGTCACCGCCGGCCCCGCGATGCGCGCCCAGGGGAGGACAAGGCGGATGGCGGGGTCGATGAAGCCGTCATGGCGGAAATGACCCACCGTCGCCGTCTCCACCTGCAACAGCTTGTCCAGCAGCGGGCCGGGCGGGATCGGCGGCATGGGATTGATGGTGAACATGGGGTCTGTCCTTGGTGGGGGCGGCATCTTTCAGTGCGATGCCGGTGGCGCCGATCCGCCGTCCTTCCGTCAGCAGCCAGGCCAGCTTTTCCCCGGCCTGCGCGATGGAAAGCCCGTGCGGCGGGCGGATGTTGGAAACACAGTTGCGCTCGCTGTCCATCCGGCCGGGCCGGGGATCGATGGTCAGATAGGCGCCCAGACTGTCGGCGGCCGACAGGCCCGGCCGTTCCCCGATCAGCATCAGGGCGAAGCGGGCGCCCATGGCGAGGGCGATGGCATCGCCCAGTGCCACGCGCGCCTGATGCGCCAGCACCAGCGGGGCCAGGGACCAGCCGGCAAGCCGGTTACGCAGATCCAGCGCCAGGGCGGCACCATGTGCTTGTGCCGCGCGGGCCGACAGCCCGTCACCGATAATGATTGACAGGTCGAACGGGCCAGACGGCAACCCGTCCGCCTCCGCCAGTTCGCGGCCCAGGTCGGGGCGGCGCAGATAGGTGGCGCGGTCAGGTGCCTGACTGCGGACCATCCGCACCGGCCAGTCGCCCGTCTGCGCCGTAACCGCCTCCATATCCAGCGGCGTCCACACGGCGTCGCGGGCGCGGGCATGGCCCAGGTCGAAATCCAGGCAGGCGCGGGTGGGCATGGCATGACCGGCCCGGCCCAGGCCGATCCGGGCCTGGGTGGCCGCCCGCAGCCGGGCCAGCGGGTCGTCGGCGGGTGGCTGGCTCATTGCGTCGGGAACCTCTGATCGGCGATGGCACGGGCCAGGGGGAGGGTGGCAATGTCGGGCGGAGCCACCCGGCCACGCACGTCCAGCATGCCCATGCCGTCCAGCCAAGCCTCGAACTCCGGCGCGGGGCGCACGCCCAGCACATCGCGCACATACAGCGCGTCATGGAAGGATGTGCTCTGGTAATTCAGCATGATGTCATCGGCACCCGGCACGCCCATAACAAAGGACACGCCCGCGACACCCAGCAGGGTCAGCAGATTGTCCATGTCGTTCTGATCGGCCTCGGCATGGTTGGTGTAGCAGACATCCACCCCCATCGGCAGGCCCAGCAGCTTGCCCGTGAAATGATCCTCCAGCCCCGCCCGGATGATCTGCCGCCCGTCATAAAGATATTCAGGTCCGATGAAACCGACGACGGAGTTGACCAGCAGTGGCCTGAAGGCCCGTGCCACGGCCTGGGCCCGCACTTCCAGTGTCTGCTGATCAACGCCGTGATGGGCCCCGGCGGACAGGGCGCTGCCCTGGCCGGTTTCGAAATACATCACGTCATTGCCAATGCTGCCGCGTTTCAGCGACAGGGCGGCTTCCTGCGCCTCTGCCAGCAGGGCAAGGTCGATGCCGAAGCCGCGATTGGCCCACTCCGTCCCCGCTACCGACTGGAACACCAGATCGACGGGGGCGCCGCGTTCGATGGCCTGCAAACTGTTGGTGACATGGGTCAGTACGCAGCTTTGTGTCGGGATGGCGTAACGCAGCCGCAGATCGTCGATCAGATGCAGCAGCGCGATGGCGCCGTCCACATTGTCGGTGGCGGGATTGACGCCGATGACGGCATCGCCACAGCCATGCAACAACCCATCCAGGATGGAGGCGGCGATGCCCGCCGGATCATCGGTCGGGTGATTGGGCTGCAACCGCACCGCCAGCCGCCCGCGCAGTCCGATAGAACTACGAAACCGGCTGACCACGCGGCATTTGCGTGCGACGGCGATCAGGTCCTGATTGCGCATCAGCTTTGATACCGCCGCCACCATCTCCGCCGTCAGGCCGGGGCAGACTGCCGACAATTCCCGCGCCCGCACCTTGTCATCCAGCAGCCAGTCGCGGAATTCCCCCACCGTCAGGCTGGCGACCGGGGCGAAGGCGGCGGCATCATGGCTGTCGATGATCAGGCGGGTGACCTCGTCATCCTCATACGGCACCACGGTTTCGGTCAGGAAGGTCTTCAGCGGCAGGTCGGCCAGGATGTGGCGGGCGGCCACCCGTGCCTCGGCACTTTCCGCCGCGATGCCGGCCAGTTCGTCCCCCGACCGCAGGGGCGTGGCTGCGGCCAGCAGCGATTTCAGGTCGGGGAAGCGGTGGCGGGTGCCCGCCAGGTCGATCCGGTACATATCCGCCCCTCCCGATCCGTCAGGCCCTGACCAGCAGCGTGTCATCGACGGCAAAACGCAGCCAGGCTGTATCGCCCTCCACCCGCATCTCCGTCTCTGCCATCACGACCATGCCATGGCCGCAATCCAGCGTGTAGAGCAGACGCGCACCCAGGTACGCCCGTTCCAGGATGCGGCCCGCCAGGATATTGAACTCCGGGTCGGCCAGGGGCGGCTCCGCCGATAGCTTGACATGTTCGGGACGCACCGTCAGCAGGCTGCCGGCAGGCGGGGCGGAGGTGTCGGGCCACAGGGCCGTTAGTACATCCCCGCCCGCCAGCTTCACCCGGCAGGTGCCGGTGGCTGATTTGCGGTCCACCACCTCTCCGGGCAGGAAATTGCTGGCACCGACAAAATCGGCGACGAAGGCGTTGGCGGGGCGGCGGTAGATTTCCTCCGGGCTGCCCAGTTGCGACACACGCCCCTTCTCCATCACCACGATCCGGTCGGACAGCGCCAGCGCCTCGGACTGGTCATGGGTGACGTACAGCGTGGTCAGGCCCAACTGCCGCTGCAACTGCTTCAGCCAGGACCGCGCCTTGATGCGCAGCTTGGCATCCAGGTTGGACAAGGGTTCGTCCAGCAGCAGCAGGGAGGGGCGGAAGACCAGGGTGCGGGCCAGGGCCACGCGCTGCTGCTGCCCGCCCGATAATTCGTGCGGGTAGCGGTCGATATAGGCGCCCATCTCCACCAGGGCCAGCGCCTCCTCGATCCGCGCATCCTGCTCCTTTTTCCCCACCTTGCGAAGGCGCAGGGGGAAGGCCAGGTTCTGGCGCACATTCATGTGCGGCCACAGGGCGTAGGACTGGAACACCAGACCCAGATTGCGCTTCTCCGGCGGCAGTTCCAGGCCGCTGGCCCCATTGTAGAAATCCCGCCCACCCACCGTGATGCGCCCGCCCGACGGGCTGTCCAGCCCAGCGATGGCGAACAGGGTCGTGGACTTGCCGCAGCCCGACGGACCCAGCAGGGTCAGGAATTCTCCGTCGGGCACATGCAGGCTGACCTCGTGCAGGGCCTGCACCGGGCCGTAATGCTTGTTCAGACGATCGACGACAACCTCAGACATCTTTGTTGGTCCTCAAGCTGCGGCGCGCCAGCGTCACGAACAGGGCCGTGATGGCGAGCTGGATGACGGAGAGGGCGGCGACCGGTCCTGTGCTGCCATTGGTCCAAAAGGTCAGCATCGTCGTGCCGATGATCTCTGCACCGGGGGCGAACAGGAACACGGCGGCGGCATATTCTTTCAAAAAGGCCAGGAACAGCAGCACATAGGCCGAAAACAGCGCCGGCTTCATCAGGGGCAGGATGATCACGCGGACGGTAGTCCACCAGTCGGCCCCCACCGACCGCGCCCCCTGGTCCAGTTCGCGCCCGATCTGGTGGAGGGTGGGTGAAAGGGCACCGAAGGCCATGGGAATGCCGCGCATGGTGAAGGCCAGTATCAGCAGCCAGATTGTCCCCTGCAACACATGGGCGAAGGGCAGCAGCAGCATGGCCCAGAACATGCCGATACCCGCAATGATGCCCGGCATGGCGCGGGGATACAGCGCCACGAATTCCAGGACACGACGGAAGCGGAATTCCGACCGGTGTGCCACCAGCGCCACCATGGCCACGAACAGGGTGGCCAGCGCCCCGCCAAAGGCCGCTATGAACACCGAATTCAGGATGGAGCGGCGATAGGCCTCGTACCCGAACAGAATCTCGAAATGGTCCAGCGTCAGCAGGTCGAAGGGTGACATCAGGGGGGTGAGGAAACTGGTGACCGAGCGCAGCACGATGCCGGCCAGCGGCAGCAGCAGCACAATGGCGGTGTAGAGGCACATCAATCCGCAGACGACCCAGCCGACCCGACCGATGGGCGCCAATTTGGGCCGCTGGGCCTTGCCGCGCACCGTGACGAAACGCTTCGACTGACGCAGCAGCAGACCCTGGATCACCAGCAGAATGGAAATCACGACCAGCAGCAGGGTTGCCGCCGCCCCGATCAGCCCGTAATCCGGGGTGATGGCGCCTAGCCCCTCCATATAGAGGAAGGTCGTGAAGAACTCCAAACCCACCGGCTTGCCGAACACCAGCGGAACTGCCAGCATTTCCAGCGACCCGATGAAGGTCAGCAGAGCTGCATAGATGATGGATGGCCGCATCAGGGGAAGGGACACGGACCAGAGTGCGCGCAGGGGGCCCGCACCGACGGACCGGGCCGCATCCTCCAGCGTGGCGTCGGCCATGCGGGCGGATGAGGAGCAGAACAGATAGACGACGGGTGCCTGCGAGGTGCCGGCCAGCAGCCCCATGCCCAGGATCGTATACATGTCCCAGAGCGGCACGCCGGCCATCCGTTCCACCGCCAGCGTGACATAGCCGGACGGGCCGTACAGGATGAACCAGGCAAAGGCCAGCACCAGTTGCGACACATACATGGGCCAAAGGGTGAGGTTGCGTAGCCAGCCACGTCCTGGCATGTCGGTGCGTTCCAGGAACAACGCGAAGGCTACGCCCAGGACCGTGGCGATCAGCGTGGACAGCAGCGCCAGCAGCACCGAATTGCCCAACGCGTCATGAAAGCGCGGATTGCCAAACAGCCGGACATAATTGTCCAGGCTGAACAGCGGCTCCGCCTCATATAGCGGGCGGTCCAGCAGCGACTGCCATAGTACGGGCACCAGTGGCCCCAGCACCAGGGCCAGCGTCGCCAGCGCCACTGCCGCCTGTATCAGCAGCGCCCGGTCGGGCCGGAAAAATCGGGATTGGGGTTCCGCCAGGGACATGGGCTGGTCCGGTCCTTGATGTCAGAGGGGGTAGTGATCGTTGCGTCATCCCACTCTCTCTACCGTCACCCCGACTTTCGCCGGGGTGACGGTAGAGAGAGTGGCCACCCTCACCGCCGTGCCTTGAACGTGGCGTTCCAGCGGGCGATGAAATCCTGGTAATGGTCAAGCATGGTCGGGTCGTAACTGACATGGACGATCCTGTCCTCGCCCCCCAGCCGCCGGACCAGACCATCATAGGTCAGGTACGGCACCTCATCGGGCCGGACATCGGACCGGTAGGGCATCAACCCGCCCTGTGCCGCCGCCACCTGACCGTCATGCGACAGTAGATAATCCAGCATGAGCCGGGCACTGGCCGGGCTGCGGCTGCCGGCAGTAACGGCCATACCGCGCGGCACCAGCACCGTTCCATCCTTGTCCAGGGTCCAGTCCACGATCTCCGACCGGCCCTTGGTCGCCATCTGCGGCCAGACCGTGACGGCGGAGACATTGAAGCCGACCAGATACTCACCCGTGGTCACCTTCTCCATCATCGCGGCCCCACCGCTTTCCACCCGCACGGCAGGCGAAAGGCGCTGCATCAGGTCCCAGCCGCCGGGGCGTCCGCTGGTGATGGCGGCCCAATGCACGGCATAGGCCAGTGCATGGGCAGCGGCGTCATAGGTGGTGACGCGCTTGCGGAATTTTAGCGGATTTTCCTCCGCTAGAGCCGCCAGCCGGTTCAACCCGTCTGGATACTGGTCGGGCTTCAGCAAAAGCTTGTTGTAGATCATCACCATCGGGTCAGCCGACAGCGTGTAGAGGCCGGGCATAGGCCGGCTCCAGGCCGGCAGGCTGCCGTCTTCCCGGCTGACATGGGCGCCGATGCTGCCCTTAGCCGCGAAGCGCATCCAGGCATCAGCGGCGCTGGACACGATGATATCAGCCGAGGCCCGGTTCACGGAGGTTTCAGCGTAATAGCGCTCGAACACTTCCGACGGGCCCATGTCCAGGCAATTGACCTTGATCCAGGGATAGAGCGCCTGGAACCCGCGCAGCAGAGGGCGCCAATTATACTCGGCCATGATCGAGTAGATCAGCAGGCCGCTTTCGGCCTTTGATGCCGTGACCGGATCATCGGCGCGGGCCATGCCCGGCAACAGGGCGGCGGCGGCGATGCCGGCCATGATCTGCCGGCGCGACGGTATCGGGGGGCAAGGGGTGGCTGGTGATCGGTCCTTCATCATCTTTCCCCCCTTCAACCCGTCTGGCCCAGGGCCAATCCGGCCCCCCGGCGCAGAAAGGTGACATCGGCGCCAAGGGTGACGAAGCCATAACCACGGTCGAACAACGTGTCCGCCGTCTGGCCCGGCAGCGTGGTTCCACCCAGGGCCAGCCCGGCCTCCAGAATGCGCCGTTCCGCCGCTTCCAGAACAGCCTTGAATGAGGGGGCCTCATATTGTCCGGGCACGCCGGCGCTGATCGACAGGTCCAGTGGCCCGATGAACAGCATATCCAGTCCGGGCACCTTCGCCATCTCCGGGATGGCATCCACGCCCCTTATGCTTTCAATCAGGCCGATAGTCAGGGTTTCCGCCTCCCCGAATTCCGCCACCTCCCAGCTCCAGGCGCCCCAGCCGGCGGCGCGGGAGACGGTGTAGTGCGCCCCCCTTATGCCGTGCGGTGGATAGCGTGTGGCCTTCACCAGCCTGTCGGCGGCATCCGCACTTTCCAGGTTGGCGGCCAGCAATCCTTCGGCACCGGCATCCAGCAGATGCCGGACGGGGGCTGGGTGGTTGTCCGGCAGCCGGGCCAGGACAGTGGTGCCGGTACCCGCCATGGCCCGCATCTGATGGATGGCGGTTTCCAGCCCGCCCGGCGAATGTTCATGGTCGATGATCAGGGCATCGAAACCCAGCGGGGCCAACGCCTCGGTCACGGCAGGGCTGCCCATGAATAGCCAGGCCCCGCGCGCCGGCCGCTTTTCCCGCAGCAGGCGCTTTAAGCGGTTAGGTCGAAACATCGCCACCCCCTTCCGCCGCCAGCCTGTTCAGGAAGGCGATGGCGGCCCCGACCAGGGCGTCACGGGAATGGCGGAACCCGTCCAGAATGTCCAGCCGCACATCAATGCCATTGTCCGCCAAGCTGGCGGCCAGCGTGTGCAGCCTTTCGACCCGCGTCGCCCCGGCATCGTTGGCTCCCTCCATCCAATGGCGGGAGCCCGGCGTGTGGGTGATTTCCCAGGTGTCGGTATCATCCGACCCGACGGCCAGATGCACCCGGACCTTTCGCATGGTGTCCAGGTCCAGCGGCACGCCGAACCGTTGCTCCATATCGGCTACGCCCAGCCACCAGAGACGGCCCGTATCCAGCAGCGTCGGCGAACCGGGCGCCCCGACTGACACGGCACGCAGCCGACCGGGATGCAGATAGAGGAAGCGATGGGCGAAATGTGCCCCGCCGGAGAAGCCGAACAGGTCGAACCGTCCGGCATCGACGCCATAGCGCGCCGCCACCTCCGCCACCATGTCCAGCAACAGATGGTCAAAACGGATGCCCTGGTACTCAATGTATTTGTAATTATCCCGTTCCTGCGGCTCGCCGATCCCACAGGGGAACAAGGGGGCCAGGATGATGCTGCCCGTGGCCTCGGCATAGGGGATGAAGAGGTCCCGCAGCGCCTGATTGCCACGGTCCGTGCCATGGACCGCCGCCAGGATGCGCCCCCCGACCGGGTTTTCCACCAGCCGGGAAGGTACATAAAGGCAGTAGGAGAAGCGCTGGTCGATACGGCAGGCCGTTGCCGGTGTCCTGCCTATATCATAGGGCGTGAAGCCCCGTTCCGCGCCGTTCACGGGCAGAGTCATTCTTGTCATCCATGTCGGGAGGGATCGGCCCGGTGCCGGGGTGCGGACAAAGCCGCAGGACCGGGACAGCCGGATCAGTATTCCGCAGACATCTTCAGGAAGAGGGTACGGCCCTCCGCCTTGCTGTACAGCTGGTCGCGGTTGATCATTTGGGACGTGACGGAATAATAGTCGTTGTTGAACAGGTTGTTCACACCGACCGTGAACAGCAGGTTGTTCATGCTGTACTGGGTGGAGGCATCGACACGCGTCACGGGACGCACACGGCCCGTGTAGAAATCATTGATCCTGGCATTGGGGAACTTGTTGCGCGAACCGGTGCGGTTCACCTGCAAACGACCCGTCCAGTCTGCGGTGAATTCCTGTTCCAGCCAGGCATTGTACTGTTCCGGCCCGATGCGGCGCCCGGTCAGGGGGGTGTCGACCTTGCCGTCATGATTGGCGTCGCGCTTGCCCTCCGACCAGGCGAAGCTTCCACCCCAGCTGGTGCTGTCACCGACCTTGCCGGACAGGGTCGCCTCAATGCCGTGGATGCGTTCCTTCTCGCGCAGGGTCGCGGCCTCGGTCGGGTTCACGGTGTCGATCACGAAATCGGTGCCGTATTTCGACTTGCTGATAAAATAGGCGACCGTGTAGCCGATATCGAGGACCGATCCGCGCAGGCCGATTTCGTAGTTATTCACCAGCTGCGGCTTGGGATCGAAATTGTCCAGATTGCGTGCCGTCACGCGGCGCAAAGGCGCACCGATATCGGGGATGGAGAAACCCTGGGAGAAGCCGCCGAAGATTTCCGCTTCGGGCAGGATATGCAGTGTGCCGCCGATATTGACCGGCGTGGCGCTGTAATCCAGTTCGCCCGCTGCCACCTTCACATTGGTCAGGCCGGCCACGAAATCGTCGATCTTCATCTTGAATTCGTCATGCCGGATGCCGGCGCGCAGGGTGAACCAGTCCGTCACCGGCACGTCCAGCTGAATGAAGGCCGCATAGTTCATCTGCTTCAGCGGCGGCGTGAAGGTGCGGCCATCGCCCGGCTTGTTGGTCAGCGGGATCAGTGGCTGTTCGGTGGTGTCACGGGCAATGTCGAAGCCCCAGAGCGCGGTACCCCCGTCCAGACCCCAATCATCCAGCTTTGTGGTGAAATCGGTCTGCCAGCCGATCTTTTCCGAAGTGATGGTGGTCTGGGTCCCGCCCAGGCGCGCCGCGTCAAAGGAAAAGACGCTGTAATTTTCCAGATAGTAGATCTTGCTGTTTAGGGAAGAGCCGAAAATGTCGCCATTCTCATAGGCTAAGGACGAGATGATGTTGCGGTTTTCCGGGTCGAGCGCGCGGGGATCCGCCATGCCCTTGACAGCCGTCTCCTTGATGCCCCTGGCTATATTGCCGCTGACGGTGACGTAGTTGGTGTCCTGCTTCTGCTGGTAATAATTGACCATCGCCTCGATGCGCTGGTCACCGAAGGAATAACCCAGCTTGGCGAACAGGTTATAGATATTGCTATCGGCAATGCCGCCGAAATTGTGCGGATCGGGGGCCAGACGGTCGCCATCGGCGTCGAACTGGCCGTTCACCCGCTCATACGAGCCGTTCAGGTTGACATCGAAACCACCGATGGCGCCCGATGCACTTTGCGAAATGCTGGGCCGTGCGCTATCTGCCAGGTGCTCTGTCGACAGGCTGGTCCCGATCTCCGTCTTGAAACGGAATTCCTGGGTCGAGGGCGCGTCCTTGGTGATGTAATTGACGATGCCGCCCGCACCACCCTGGCCATAAAGGGCCGAGGCACCACGGATCACCTCGATCGAGCCGATCACGGACGGGGAGATCAGGCGCAGGTCGCGGCCACCGTCACGCAGCGGGTTGGATACGGGGATGCCGTCGATGAAGACGCGCAGAGGACGACCGCGCAGGCTCTGCTCGACATTCGCGGCGGTGCCGTTGGAGGCGGCGATGCCGGGCACCATGTTGGACAGGACAGACCCGATATCTGCCGTCGTCGACAACTGATCCTCCAGATCCTTGCGACCCACGACCGTGTAGGAACCGGGGAAAGTCTCAATCGTTGCGGACAGGCGCGAGCCGGTGACCACAATCTCTTCCAAGGCCACGTCCTGGCCATGCGCGGCCGGGACCATCGCAGCCCCTGCCGCAACACCCAGCAGCATCAGCCGCTTCAAATTCCTCATGTGCAGTACTCCCGTGTCCATGATGCCGGCTTGGATGTCGGCTGCCAAGGAATAGTAGCCAATCTCGGCGCCCAATGGTAGCCAATTTTGGATATTCAGGAGCTTAAAATTTGTGATCCTTGAAAATCCTTATATTTCAATGTTGTGGCGTCGGGGATGCTGTCCAGTATCCGGAGTTGGGCCCGCGAAGCCCCCCTTTCAGGCCAGCATGGCGCCGGGGGCCAGGGCCAGCGACAGGATGATCAGGCCCAGTGCCGGATAGGCCCACCAGCCCATGCCGCGCCAAGCCCTGACCCAGCCATTGCTGCTTTCAGCCCCCGTTGCGACGGCGGCGCGAAGGCGCATGCTGTAGATCATCACCCCGGTCACCGACAGACCCGTCAGCAGGATGCCAGCCAGAAACCAGACAATCTTTGTGGCATAGCCGCCCAGCGTGCCGAAATGCAGGGGGTCTGCCATTTCCGAGATGCGCTGATGGGCCGTCAGTTCCTCCCCACTGCTGACCAGCAGAACAGCGCCGTCATCGGGGTTCAGCCAGACTGCGTTCGACCGGTCGCGCACCAGCCAGGCATCGGCCTGCCCCATCAGCACCAAACCCCGCCCGCCCTTGGCCGTGGGATAGCGGATTTCGCGGATATCCAGGCCGGGATAGGCGCGCAGACCCGCCTCGATCAGGGCGTCAAGGGCCGGTCCCACCGGCTGTGTCGCCGTGATGGAGAGGGCCGGGGCCCTGGGATGGTCAGGCGCGTCGCCACCCAGCGATTCCACCATATACCAGACGCCCGTCACCGCGATCAGGGCGACGAACCACAGGCTCCACAGCCCGGCCAGCCGGTGCAGGTCGCCAGACAATCTGCGCCCGTCCCCACCGCGCGGCCGCTTGAAGAAGCCGCGCCACCATTTCTTGTAGGTGACGATGCCGCTGACCAGCGAGGCCAGCAGCAGGAAGGCCAGGGTGCAGACGATGGGCACCCCCAGCTTCACGGGCAGCATCAGATGGCGATGCGTCTCCCGCAGGAAGCGCTGGATGTTGTACCAGCCCACAACCCCCGTGACCCGGCCCGTGTAAGGGTCCAGATGCACGCGGGTGGGCCGGGCGGTGCTGGTGTCCAGCCAGGCCTCCGCCGCGAAACCGGGATGCGGCGGTGCATAGATCTGCGCCAGCCGCCCGCCTGGTACGGCGTCCCGTGCCGATGCCGCCAGCGTGCCCCAGGAGGCCTTTGCTCCCTCCTGCGGCATCACCCGCATCGATGGCGTGACCAGCCAGTCCAGTTCGGCGGAGAATACGGCGAGCGTGCCCGTCGCCAGGATGAAGGTCATGAACAGGGATAGTTTCAGCCCAGCCCAGGCATGGACAGCCCACCAGACTGACCGCCGCTTCCGTTCTGTCGCCGCCGCCATGGTTTAGAAGGTCCGGCGCAGTTCGACAAACCATGTGCGCGGTTCCCCAGGGAAATGGCCATTATGGGTGGTGAAGCCCGAGGCGGCATATTCCTTGTCGAACAGGTTCTTCACCCGGAACATCGCCTCCGCGAAACCCAGATCCGTAATGATGGAGGCGTCAAAGATCGTATAGGGCTTCACCGTCTGGCCGTTCAGGCTGAGGCGCCTTGAGACATGTTCCCCGCCAAAGGCAAAGCCGGTATCGAGGACCGGCACCTGATAGCGGGTCCAGAAGCCAACCTTGTGGCGCGGGGCATTGGCAAAGCGGTTGCCCACGGCGTTGGTCAGGCTCTGCCCCGGCACTGTGCCCGTGATCTTGGTGTCGTTATAGCCGTAATTGGCCGTGAACACCCAGTCGGGCGTGATATCGGCGGACAGGTCCAGTTCCAGCCCCTTCGCCGTCACCTCGCCCACAGGGCTTAACTGGTTGACGCCATTGACGGGCGGCTTCGTGGTGTCGGTCTGCACCATGTTTTCGCGCACGATGCGGTAGATGGCGCCGTTGGCCTGAATGCGGCCACCCAACAGCGCCGTCTTCACCCCGGCTTCCACCTGCCGGCCCGTCACCGGGTCGAAGGGACCGCCGGCATTGTCCGCCTGGCTGGCGATGGCCTGCGGTTCGAAACTGTTGGCGAAGCTGGCATAGAGGGACACTTCGTCCGTGGGCTTATAGATCAGGCCCGTCCGCCAGGTGTAGTCGCCATCAGAGAAGTCTGAGCCGTTGACACGGTTGCGGTCCGTGAAATGGTCGTAGCGAATGCCGGCCAATGCTATCCACTGCTGGCCCAGCCCGGCCTGATCCTGCAGGTAGACGCCCTGGCGTTCAGCGCGCGTGTCCGTCCGGCTGAACGGCACGTTGGCCAGATTGTAGGCGGCACCGGAGGTTAGGCCGTAGACACGATTGGTCAGGCTGGCATCGGGCACGGGGCCGCCGGCATTGCTGGCCCGCGCCGTCCGCTGCAACAGGTTCGAGTCCTCTTGGTACCAGTCGCCACCGAACAGGATCTGATGGTCCAGACCGGCCAGTTCGGTATCGGAGATGAAGTTGACGGCTGTGGCCAGGGCGTCGCTGTCTCGCTTCTGGTCGCGGAATTCACGCCGCACCATGTCTAGGATACCATCGCGGTTACTGTCATAGGTGCCGCGCGGTTCGTGATATTGCTGCACCTCATTGGATTTGAACCAACGTACGCCGGCATCCATGCGGATGGCGTCGGTCAGCCTTGTGTCCAGTTTGGCCTGCAGCACATCGGATTTCAGCTTCGAATAATCCGTCGGCTCATTATGGTTCCAGGTGATAGGTGCCAGATAGACGCCGTCATCGGTAACGGGGATGCCGCGCAGGCGGTTGGCGGGCAGGTCCTGGTCATAGTGGATGACCTGAAGCGTCAGGTTTGTCTCATCCGCCAGCCGCACCTGTAGGCTGGCATCGCCGATGGTCGTCTCGTTGCCGGCGCCGATGCGGAAACTGTCCATCTCCTCATAGTAGGCGCCGACGCGGTAGGCGAAGCGGCCGTCCTCATCGATGGGGCCCGTCACCTCGGCGGCCCCGCCCAGACGGTCGTAATTGCCGGCGAAGGCCCGCACCTCGCCCCGGAAATCGTCCTGGGGCGTCTTGGTGACATAGTTCAGGGACCCGCCCGGGGCCGCCGGGCCGTACAGCATACCCGCCGGACCCTTCAGAACTTCCACCCGTTCAATGTTGAACAGTTGCGGTACCGCAAAGCCGATGAACGGGTCGCCGCGCATCCCGTCATAATAGGCCTGTTCCTGGCGGAAGCCGCGGAAGGTAACGCCGGCATAGGTGAAGAAGGACAGGCCGGAAATGTTGCGGTACAGGTCCGTGACATTGCGCGCGCCCAGATCCTTGATCAGTTCCGCGTTGATCACCTGCACCGCCTGAGGGATGTCCAGGATATTGGCGGGCACCTTGCCGATGGTGGTTTCCTCCACCCGGTACAGCCGCTGCACGCGGCCGGTGACGATGATCTCTTCCGTCGTCGTTGCCGCCGGTTCCGCCATCGCGGCCCCACCCATCAAAGTGGCGGCGCAAACGCCCATCATCCACCAAGCCCGCATTTGAAACCCCCACATAATATTGCGAATAATTCGCATATGCGATAACGGGTGAAAGCCAGCGGGTCAACATGCATGTGTGGGCAACATGCATTCGCGAAGTGTCGACGAGGATGTATCCGGTGCATTTCCGCCCTGGAAACGCCGACGGCGTCACAGGTGATATCCTGTGCCGCCGTCTGCGTGAGGGGGAATTGGGTCGCTGCTGATCTGGATCAGCAGCGACCATTCATCAGAACTTCGCCCGCAGGCCGACATAGTAGGAGCGGCCAACCGCGTCATAGACAGCGACATCGGTGCTGTTTTGCGAACTGGCCACGATGGGCAGACCCCGGTCGAACAGGTTGGTGACACCAGCGCGCAGTTCGATACTCTCGTTGACCCGGACATTGCCGAACAGGTCGAACAGGTTATAGGCCGGCACGCCGCGTGATGGGTTGGTGGGCGTGGTCACCGCCGTCACGTCATCCATCGCCCCCTGATACCGCCAGCGCAGGCCGACCCCGAACAGGTCGGAGCGGTAGCCGACGGTGGTCAGCGCCTTCCAGCGTGGCAGCGCGCGGCCCAGCGTGCTGGTATTCACATAATCCTGGAAGGCACTGCCGGGCAGGGTCTGGATATTGTAGTGGTTCACCCAGCCGATGACGGGCGTGACATAGATCTCAGCACTGGGATCGCCGACATCGGCACCGATATCCGACAGGCTGGCCGACCAGTTGATCTGCACATCGATACCGTCGGTCTCCAGCCCGCCCAGGTTCAGGAAGGGCAGGCTGACATCCTGCAACTGGCCCTGCGCATCGCGGGTCAGCAACTGGCAGAACTCGTTCGTCGCGGCATAGGTGGGGTTGGAGCCGTCGAGATTATAGCACTTGGACAGGGTGGTGAGGCCCGGCACGCCGGAGATCACCTCCTTGATCTTGATATTGTAATAATCGACGGAGATGGTGGTGCCACCATACCACGGGCTGTCGCCCGGCACAGTCAATACGGTGCCGATATTGAACGTGTCGGCCTTTTCCGGGGTCAGGCCCAGATTGCCCCGGATGGTGCCGCCGGTGGCGGTGGTGGGGAAGGTGTAGGTGTCGATAACGTTGGCCGGCACGCCCTGCGCAATGCAAAGCGCGCGGACCTGTGCCCCGCCGGTGCCCGTGCGGGCGATGGAGCGCACGTCGCAGGGATCACCGACGGAAGCTGGCGGCGTGCCGAACTGCACCTGTGTGCCCGTCGGCGGGGAGAACAGCTCCCCGATGTTCGGTGCACGCACCGCGCGCTGATACGACCCGCGCAGCATCAGGGCGTCAACGGGCTTCCAGCGCATGTCGCCTTCATAGGATTTGACGCTGCCCGTGGTGGAATAGTCGGAATAGCGGGCGGCGGCACCAATGGCCAGTTCCTCCGCGAACTCCGCCCCGCTGATCAGCGGGATATCCACCTGACCGGCAATTTCCTTCAGGTTGATATTGCCGCGTGCCGACGCGGAACCAGTCACGGCCTCGATATTCTGGGCGGCCAGATCGCTGTCAGGCGTAAAGCGATAGGTGTTGCGGCGGTAGGAGGTGAGCAAAGCTACCTGCAGCGGACCTGCGGGCAGTTCGACCACCGGGCCGGACAATTGCCCCTGCACCTGAGTCTGTGTCAGCTTCTCCGTACTGAGCGCCGTCTTGGTCATGTAGGTCTTGCAGGCGTCGGAGATCCGCGTGGAATTACTGATGCCGAACGGGTTGAACCCGCCCGCGCAAAGCGAATTGCCGCCATCTGCCGCGTTTAGCAGGCTCTGAACCTTGCTTTTCACCACGGCATTGTACAGCGCCTGATCATGCAGGCTCTCGTCGTAGGAGCTGTAGAGATCCCATTTCCAGCTGCCGGCCAGATCGCCCTTCAGGCCCAGCGCGAACTGGCTGACCTTGTACTGTTCATCCCAGTTTTTGTCGGCGATACCGACATAACGACCGTTCCAGGTGAAGGGCGCATTGGGATTGGGGCGCGACGCCAGGATGGTGCGCAGGTCGGCGGGGATGAAGGGGTTGGTGGTGGGGATGGTGGTCAGATTGCCAATCTGGGTCAGGCTGCCGCCGCTTTCGGTATTCACGACGCTGTCGACATACATGAACTGGCCATAGGCGGTGACGCCCTCTGCCACCTCATAGTCGAAGGAACCGAAGGCGGTCTTGCGTTCCAGGGAGTTCTGGAACTGCACCTGCTGGCCCACGGGCATACGGACATTGCCGGCGATGATGGCATAGCCATTGTCCGTCGGACCCTTGTAGTTCAGGGCGCCCGTCTGCACGAACAGCGAACCGTCATTGTTAAAACCCAGGTTCAGCGTGCGACCAACGGTGGAGGTGACGCCATATTTGGCAAAGACGCTGTTGATGGCGGCCTGGGTCGGCAGGTTGGCGGCGTTGGGCACATAGGTCCCAGTGCCGATGAAGGAGGAGGGGGTGACGAATTCGAAGAAGGAACGCTTGGACCCCTGCAGGCCCGGACGGTCCGTGTAGCTGGCCGTCAGCATCATATGGCCCTTGTCCTCAGCAAAGGCGCTGCCCAGCGTGACGGACGCAGATTTCTTGAACACGTCGCCGCGTTCATCCTGACCGAACTGCACATCGGCGCGGACACCGTCAAAGGGCTGGATGGTCTTGAAATTGACCACGCCGGACATGGCGTCGGAACCATAGATGGCGGACGCACCACCTGTGATCACATCAACACTGCCGATGATGGCTTCGGGCAGGATGTTGATATCGACATTGCCGTTAATGTCCGACAACGGCAGGCGCTTGCCGTTCAACAACACCAGATTGCGGTTCGAGCCAAGGCCACGCAGGTTCAGGCTGGCGCGGCCACCACCGCCCTGTCCGCCGGTGCTGGCGGTGCCGGCAGCGGTGAAGGAAGGCAACTGGTTCAGCGCCGCCTCAACCTCTACTTGGCCGCTTTCCTTGATGGATTCCGTCGATACGGTGGTGATGGGGCTGACCGCGACATTGTTGGGCCGCTGGATCAGGGAGCCGGTGACCACGATTTCCTCGATCAGCTCCGTCTTGCCGGCATCGGCCTGCTGTGCCAGCGCCGGGCCTGCCAGCATCATGCCGGCGGCCAGCGACAGGGCCAGCGGCGATGCCGTTTGCCGCAACCGGTCATGCACCGGCGGGCGCGTCTTGATCATCTTCATGTTCACGTTTTCCTCCCCTTTTTGGCGTGCAGGGGTCACCGTTCCGGCAACGGCACGGGCCCCGGCTTTGCTTTTGCTGATTGTGCAGCCGATCCCCGTCAGCGGGGGCCGATTGCCGTCTGGATGAAATCAAGCGTTTCGGCCAATGCCTGACGGCTGACCTCCACGGTGCGTTCGGGTTTTTCGGCGATCCAGCTATGGTTGGCGCCGTCGAAAATGCGGGTCTTTACGGATACGTTGGCGGCGGCCAAAGCCGAGGCGAACCGATCCTGCTGGGCCACCGGCACGACATTGTCGTCGCGTCCATGCAGCAACAGGAAGGGCGGGTCCTTGGCATCGACATGTGCGATAGGCGATGCCTGGCGCACCCGGTCACCGTCGCAGCCGGTACCCGTGCAGCCCAGGAACCGGCGCATCGGTTCCGTCGGCGGTGCATCCTTGTTCAGGTAACTGGGCATGGTGGCAAGGTCATAGATACCGAACCAGGAGACCACCGCCTGAACGCAATCAGACGCCTGTTCCACCCCGCCCGCACCCGTGGGCACGGTTTCAACGGTGGCGGGCCGGGCGGGGGGCGGTGCATCCTCTGCAAAGGCCGGGTCGGCGCAGCTTGCCCCTACCAGGGCCGCCAGATGACCGCCCGCCGACTGTCCCCAGGCGGCGAAACGGGTGGGATCGACACCGAACCGGGAACCGTTGGCACGCAGCCAACGGATGGCGGATTTCACATCCTTGGCCGCAGCGGGGAACGGCGCCTCGCCGGAGAAGCGGTAACTGACAGAGGCCACGACATAGCCCTGGGCCGCGATGGAGGCCAGAACCTTGGGCCAATCCTGGAAGGCCGCACTCCGGCGCGGGCCACCACCCATCCAGCCGCCGCCATGGATATAGACGATGACAGGTCGGGCGTTGCCATCCCTTCCGGCACCCGCTGGCAGGAACAGATCCAGCTTCAGTGGCCGGTAACCGGGCACGGTCTTGTAGACCACATCCGGCATGCCCGTCACGCCACCGGCGAAGGGAACCGTGATGGTGGAAAAGGTATCGGCCCCCACCTGCTGTACCGAGGCGCCGACAGCGGCACTGGCCGCGACATCGGCGCCACCGGCATGGGCCACAGGCCCGATGGCCATGGCGGACAGGCACAGGAACGCGGATATGGCGGTGACGGAACGCTTCATTCTTCCCCCCGACCCTTATTTTTGATTTTGCGGGTCCGACGGACGATGCCAGACGACCCGACTTTTCTTTCGATGGAGTTAATGTACGAAACAGTTCGTACGTCGTCAATTGTGTTTGTTATGCCGCAGTGTGTTTCTTTGCGGATGCTGGAAATCTCTGTAATGAGAGCTGTTTTCGGCCTGTCGAGAACCGCTTCGGCGGCGCAAGTGCTTGTGGAGGAGGGAAAACCTCTCAGCCCTTGCGGCACCAGGTCATGACGATCTCCACCACCTGTTCTTTGCGGCGCGCGGCGGCCTCTTCTGACCCAAGCTCGTATCCGAAGATGGTGGAGAAGGTGTAGCGGTTGGAGACGTTGTAGAAGCTGAGCGCGCTGATGGTCATGTGCAGTTCGACCGGATCGATGTCTGCCCGGAACAGCCCCTCCGCCACGCCCTTGTCCAGAATGGCCTTCAACCCCTGGATGACGTGCTGGCTGCGGCGCTTGATGCCGTCGACATTGCCGATGAATGACCCGTGCAGGATGTTTTCGTTCATCACCAGCCGGACGAATTCCGGGTTCTTGAAATGGTGGTCGAAGGTCAGGCGGATATGGGCCTTCAACGCCTCTTCCGCGCCGACATCTAGGATGGGCAGGGCTGCCTCCGAATCACGGATCGCGATATATTCCTGCTCCAGGACAGCCTGATACAGCCCTTCCTTCGATCCGAAATGGTAATAGATCATACGCTTGGACGTGTCGGTCTTTTCCGCGATCTCGTCGATGCGGGCACCCATCAGGCCCTTGTCGGCGAATTCGCGGCGGGCCACGGCCAGGATATTGGCCTTGGTCTCATCGGCTTCGGCGGCGCGGGGATTGCGGGCCGGGGTTGCCGATTTCGACTTGGGCGCCGGGGCGTTCATGGAGGATCCGTTGGATGATGGAAGTGCGGGGCCACAGGATAATGCGGCCCCGCGCGTTTTGAAGCGAATTCAGCCTTCCGCCGCAAAGACACTGATGATCACAGCCCCGCCACCCGGCACGGGCGTGATCCGGCCCACGAAGATGCGGCGGTTCAGCCATTCATATTTGCCGGTGGGCGCGTGGAAGGCGGGCACAGTCATCAGATAACGTGGGTCCGGGACCGACAGACCCTTGTTATGAACGATGATAACGGCACCATCATCGGTGCGCAGGGAATAGAGTGCCTCAATCTCACGCACGCCGTCGGGTCGGTCGATCTGCCAGTCGGCACCGCCGGCCATGACCTCGCCCTTGATCCCCTCTCCGGTGAAGGTGCCACCGGTGATCGGGATGAAGCGGCGCTTGCCATGGTCGCTCACCCCCACTTCCACCGCCGGATCAACGGTGACGCGGGCTTGCAGGACCAAGCGCAGACCGGGCGTGGGTACCGGCTCATAGGCCTGGATGGTGGCGGGGCAGAGCAGCATCAGCAGCAGAAGAAGATATCTCATCATATCCTCGCTCAATCCCGCACGCGCGGCGTGCTGGTGGGTGCCGGGGGTGGTGCTTCCCACCCGCCCAGCAGGTCCAGCGTGGCATAGCGCGGCCAGTCCGCCACCCGCACCTGCTCGCCCAGTTCCATCAGGCGCGGCTTCTTCGGATCGAAACGCGGCCAGTCGGGTGACGGGGCGGCTCCCTTAGCGAAGGACAGCAGCATGGACTGCATCCGAGTGGCGAGGTCCATATCCAACGGTTGCCAGTCACGGGTGCGGCGGAACAGGTTCAGCGCGTCCAGGGTGCCCAGCCAATAAGGCACATCGCCGGTATGATAGGCGCCAACCGTCGCCGGATCATGGTCGGCGAAGCGGATGCCCGGTGTATAGGGGTGGCGGCGCGTGAATAGCCAGACATAGGCCGGCTGTTTCTGCGCGCGTGCCCACGCCGCGACCTGCCTGCCTACAGTGGCGTCACGCTGGATATCGGTGATGGCGCGGGGAATGCCGCCGGCATCCTTAACCGCATAGGCCTTCAGGATCTTGTCCGCCACGCTGGGGAAGGATTGCCGGATCAGCGCCTGATAGGCAGCCAGATCGGCAGCAGTGCCCAGCGTGCGGAAGCTTTCATCGCGGGTGAAGCCGATCATGACCGGCACGTCGCTGTGCCCGTCCGTCTTCATCGCTTGATCGGGCGGCAGCGGCAGTACCTTGCCGTCCAGCACGATGGGGGAGCGGCGGGGCAGGGGTGTGGCAATGATCCGATCGCCGGCGACGGCCCGCATGTCAGCCAGGGAGCCGGCCTTCAGCGCGTCCTGCAACCGCTTGCCATCCGCTTCCGCATCGGCGAGTGGGATGGGCGGCAGCAAGGCGCCGAACGGGCTGCCGCTCATCCCGACGGCGCGGTGGAACAGGCCCTTGGCCTCCGGACTGGCCATCAGCAGGCCGATGGACATCGATCCCGCTGATTGCCCCACCAGGGTGACATTGCCGGGATCGCCACCAAAGCCCGCGATATTATCGCGGACCCAGCGCAAACCCTGGATCTGGTCCATCAGCCCGTAATTGCCGGAATGTCCCCCGCCTTCCGCCGAAAGGTCGGGATGGGCCAGGAAGCCCAGCGTGCCGACACGGTAGGAGACAGCGACATAGACCACGCCCTGCTTTGCCAGAAACTCGCCTGAATAATTGGGCATGCTGGCGGAGCCGACATTGAAAGCTCCGCCATAGATCCAGACCATGACCGGATAGGGCTTGCCCGCCGGTGCCGGTTCCTTAGGCGCCCAGACATTCAGGTACAGGCAATCCTCGCTGATCGCCTCATGCCCGAAATAATGGTTGATGGTGGACCCGCGCATGGGCTGGAGGCACATGGGTGCGAAGCGGTCGGCATGCAGCACGCCCTTCCAGGGGGTAACCGCCTGTGGCGGTCGCCAGCGCAGGTCGCGCAGCGGCGGGGCGGCAAACGGTACGCCCAGGAACGCGTTGACGCCGCTGTCCAGCAACTTGCCCTCAATCACGCCGCCTTCGACCTTCACGGTCTGGGCGGATGTCGCGATGGGAAGGGACAGGCAGGCAACGCCCAGCAGCAGGCGGGACCAGATGGACATGTTTCCTCCGTTGATTCTGTTGCTTCTTTGGGCGCTTGTTCCGCGCCTTCAATAGACCGTATCGGTGTTGAACCTGGACTGTGCGGCCAGCCGGACGGCGGCATTGGCGGCCCCGTACGCGTCGTACCCCCGCCGCTGCACGAATTCGAAGAAGAAGCGCTTGGCAAAGGCACGGGAATAAAGCTGGAAGAATTCAGCCTCATCGGTCCGGTCATACAGGATATCGTAGGCCGCCATCCGTTCCACCAGATCGGGGTCCAGGCCGAACCGCGCCTCGATATCGTCATAGTAGTTGCGGGGGATGGGCAGCCGTTCCAGCCCGCGTTCCTGCAACGCCTTTGCGGTCGCAAATATATCGCCGGTGGAAAGCGCCACATGCTGCACGCCGGCACCCAGATAGTGATTCAGGAAACGCGATGTCAGGGTCTGTGCCGCCGCAGAGCCGTTCAGGGTGACGCGGAACGACCGGTCGCCATTCTCGATGGCCTGACTGTGGACGATGCCCAGCGGATCGGCGATTTCCAGTTGCGGCGTCTTGGTCACGTCAAACAGCGCGAAATAATAGAGCAGCCAGGACAGGAATTCCTCATACCCCATGGCCTGGGCAATATGGTCGATGCGGCTCAGGCCCACGCCGGGCACCGGCGCGTCAGTCAGCGGCACGAAATCATTGCGCCAGACCTGCTCCTGGGTCCCATCCTCGATGAAATAGATCAGGCTGCCGCCTACCCCGCGCACGCAGGGGATGTCCATCTCTCCCGACCCCACCGCCTGGGCAAAGCGCGGGATACGCAGGCTGTCGGCACGGGCCAGCGCCGCTGGCACATCATGCACCCGCAGGGCCAGTGCGCAGGCAGATGCGCCATGCACGATGGAATGGCTGTGTGCGAAGCCCTCCGTCTCGCTGTTCAGGACGATGTTGATGTCGCCCTGGCGCCAGCGGGTGACGGCCTTGCTGATGTGGCGTCCTACAGGTTCAAAGCCCATTGTAGCCAGCATGGCGCCCAGCGGCCCCGCCTCTTCCTCTGTTGCGGCGAATTCGATGAATTCCACCCCGTGCACATCAATACGCTGCGGCATGGTGGCGGGCCGCTTCAGCCGGGCCAGCGCCTCATCCTCCACCAGTTTCAGGGAGCGATAGCCGTCTAACGCGATGCCGGAAGCGGAGCCGGCGCGGAACCGGTCGTTGAAAATCTCCAGCGATAGAGGCCCGCGATAGCCGATGGCGATCAGCGCCTTCACATAATCCGTGATGGGCAGATCGCCCTGACCCGGCATGTTACGGAAATGCCGGCTCCAGTAGAGGTGATCCATGTCCAGGCGCGGGGCATCGGCGATCTGCACGATGAACAGCTTGGCCGGGTCGATGTCACGGATGCTGTCGATGGGCACATCGCGCGCCAGCGAATGGAAACTGTCCAGGATCAGGCCGATATTCGGATGATTGACGCGGTGGACAATGTCCCAGGCGTCGCGGTGGTCATGCACATGCCGGCCCCAGGCCAGCGCCTCATACCCCACACGCAACCCCCGCGCCGCCGCCAGTTCGCCCAGGTCGCGGAAATCATCCACGATGCGCCCGCGTCCCGGCAGCGATTGCGGCGAGACGTTGGAACAGACCAACAGCAGATCGGTACCCAGTTCCGCCATCACATCGAACTTGCGCAGCATCCGTTCAAATGTGCGGGTGCGCAGGGTGCCGGGCATGCCCTCAAAATCGCGGAAGGGCTGAAACATGGTGATGGTCAGGCCCAGATCCGCCGCGATGCGCCGCACATCGGCAGGACGGCCATCGAAGGTCAGAAGGTCGTTCTCGAAAATCTCGACACCGCTGAACCCGGCCGCCGCCGCAGCCTCCAGCTTGCCGGTCAGGGTGCCGCTGATCGACACGGTAGCGATGGATTTGGCCAGGCCGCCGGTCGGCAATTCCGCCTGTTCCATGGTACCCCTCCCTTGGATGATTGCTGCTGATTATCGGGTCATTGAAAGACGCGCCTTGACGTGAACGTACTATTTCGTACACATTCACGCAACGGCCAATCCCATGGGCCGATCAACGACAAACACCGCCTCTCACCGGGCGCAGGGGGGAATTTTGCCGGACCCTGTGGAACGAAAGCCTGTTCACATCCTGAACGGGCCCAATCTGAATTTGCTGGGTACGCGGGAACCGGAAAAATACGGTCGCCGCACCCTGGCCGATATCGAGGATAGCTGCCGTCATCATGCGCAGTCGCTGGGCCTGTCGGTTATCTGCCGGCAGAGCAACCATGAAGGCGCGCTGATTGATTGGATACATGCGGCCCGTACGGAAGCGGCCGGGATCATCATCAATCCCGGCGCCTATACCCATACCTCGGTCGCCATCATGGATGCGCTGCTTTCCTGCGCCATCCCGATGGTAGAGGTGCATTTGACCAACATCCACCGGCGGGAAGCCTTCCGCCATCATTCCTATGTGTCGCTGGCGGCGACAGGTGTCATTTGCGGCCTTGGTGCCGATGGATATCTGGCCGCCCTCTCCTTTCTCGCCAACAGCCTCGGGAACAGCCCATCATGAGCGGGAAATCCATCCTCGCGGGCCTGATCGGGTCGGGGATACAGGCATCCCTGACGCCGCGCATGCATGAACAGGAGGGGGCGCGTCGGGGCCTCCGCTATGTCTATCGCCTGATCGACCTGAAACAGCTGGGTCTGGATGTCGCGGCCTTGCCCGATCTGGTGGCGGGGGCGCAGCGGTTCGGCTTCAACGGCCTGAATATCACCCATCCGTGCAAGCAGGCGGTGATCCCGCTGCTGGACGAACTGTCGCCCGAAGCCGCTGCCATCGGTGCCGTCAATACTGTCGTCCTGAAGGACGGGCGCAAGACCGGCCACAATACCGACTGGTGGGGTTTCGCCGAAGGGTTCAAGCGTGGCCTGCCCGATGCCGATTTGCGCCACGTGGTGCAATTAGGGGCGGGCGGAGCCGGGGCCGCTGTCGGCTATGCGTTGCTGCGACTGGGTGTTGACCGTTTGTCCATCTTCGATGTGCAGTTGGCGCGGGCCACGGAGTTGGCTGACCGCCTGAACACCCTGTTCGGGGAGGGGCGCGCCAGGGCCGTGCAGTCGCCGGATGCGGTGCTGCCCCAGGCCCATGGTTTGGTAAACACCACGCCGCGCGGCATGGCCGATTATCCGGGCCTGCCGGTGGCGCAGGGGCTGCTGCGCCCCGACCTCTGGGTGGCGGAGATCATCTACTTCCCCATCGAGACGGAACTACTGCGCACGGCCCGGCAGCTGGGCTGCCGCGCGCTGGATGGTGGCGGCATGGCCCTGTTTCAGGCGGTGGGCGCCTTCCAGCTGTTCACCGGCATCGAACCGAATGCCGGTGACATGGGGGCGGATTTCAAGGCAATGCTGGGATAAGCAACGCGGAATGGCCCGACAGAAGGCCAGACGCGGTGCAGGGAGGAAAAGAATGTCGAACAAGCCGGGCCACAAGGCCGACCGGGCCAGTGCCGAATTCCAGGCGCGTGTGGCAGCCCTGGAAGCGGCACCCATGGGGCGCACGCGTCTGATCGTGGTGCTGCTCTGTTTCATCCTGAACCTGCTGGACGGGGTGGATGTGGTGCTGTTGACCTATGCCGCGCCCGTCATCGCCCAGGAATGGGGGCTGAAGGATGGGGCGCTGGGCATCGTGCTGACGGCCAGCCTGCTGGGTACGGCCTTCGGATCGATGCTGATGGGGCCTGTGGCCGACATGATCGGCCGGCGCAAGGTGGTACTGATTGCCATCACCTTGATCGGTTCCGGCATGCTGCTGGCGGCCACGGCGCATGACATGGTGATGCTGGCGGTCTGGCGCGTCGTGACGGGGGTTGGCATCGGTGCCATCCTGGCCTCCATGGCTTCCATCACCTCGGAATTCTCCAACGCCCGGCTGCGCAGCTTCTGGGTGGCGTTTCTGCAGGCCGGCTGGCCCATCGGGGCCATCATCACGGGATTTGCGTCCGCTGTCCTGATCCAGGCCTATGGCTGGAAGCCGTTGTTTGTCGGGTCGGGCATGCTGTCGGTCATCATTCTGCCGGTGGTCGCCTGGCTGATGCCGGAATCTTTACAGTTCCTGGCCAAACAGGATGCGCCCGACCGTTTGGCGCGCATGAATCGGCTGCTGGTGAAGTTGGGCCAGCCGGCCTTGAGCGAAGCGCCGCCGTTGCCGGCAAAGCGCGGGGTGAAACTGTCTGCCCTGTTTGAGGGGCATCTGGCCCGCTCCACCCCCGCCTTGTGGTTGGGCATGACCATGGGTTGGGCTGGGCTCTATTTCCTGATCAGTTGGATCCCCCGCATCGCGGTCAATGCCGGCCTGCCGCTGGATCAGGCCATCATGGCGGGTGCCACCTTCAATATCGGCGCCTTCATCGGCAGTGCGGGCATCGGTCTTTTGGCGACCCGGTTGCCGTTGAACCGGCTGATCCCTGGGTTCCTCGGTGCTGCGACCCTGGCGATGCTGCTGTTCGGCTGGGTCTCCCTACCGATCATGGCAACCTTCGCCACTATCCTGGTTCTGGGCGTGTTGGTACAGGGTGGGTTCAACGCCTTCTATCCCATGGCGGCACAACTCTATCCGACGGAAATCCGGACCACAGGCATCGGGACCGCCATGGCTGTGGGGCGCAGTGGGGCCATCCTTGGGCCGTTGGCCGCAGGGTATTTGATGGAGATCGGCACCGATCGCGGCATGCTGTTCTTGGTCTATGCGGTACCTCTGGCCATCGCGGCCGTGGCGGCATGGCGGGTTGGGTCCAAGCCGTCGTGAGGGGTTCCTTCACAACATTCACCGATTAACAGGTTTTTCGCGGCAGATATTCACCATTTCAGCCATTCACCAGAAGGGGGCGTTCCCGCGATGATGCGCCATCACGGACATCACGAACAGGAAACGCCCCATGAACGCAGCAGTGGCCGAGACCGTATCCGCGTTCAAGCCGAAGAAATCCGTGGCGCTCTCGGGCGTCACGGCCGGCAATACCGCCCTTTGCACCGTTGGCAAATCCGGCAATGATCTGCATTACCGGGGCTATGACATCCTGGACATCGCGGAGCGGTGCGAGTTCGAGGAGGTGGCCCATCTGCTGATCCACGGCAAGCTGCCGACGACGGCGGAGCTGAAGGCCTACAAGGCGCGGCTTCGCGCCATGCGTGGCCTGCCGACCAATGTCCGCCAGGCGCTGGAATGCCTGCCCGCATCAGCGCATCCGATGGATGTCATGCGGACCGGTGTGTCGGCCCTGGGCTGTGCTTTGCCGGAAAAGGATGACCACAATATTCCCGGTGCGCGCGACATTGCCGACCGGCTGATGGCCTCACTAGGGTCGATGCTCCTCTACTGGTACCATTGGTCCACGAACGGCAAGCACATTGATGTCGATACCGACGATGAAAGTATCGGCGCGCATTTCCTGCATCTACTGCACGGTGTAAAGGCACCCGCGCTGTGGGAACGGGCGATGCATACGTCCCTGATCCTTTATGCCGAGCATGAGTTCAATGCCTCGACCTTCACAGGCCGGGTGATCGCAGGCACGGGATCGGACATGTATTCCGCAGTCACTGGCGCCATCGGCGCCCTTCGCGGGCCCAAGCATGGTGGTGCTAACGAGGTCGCGTTCGAAATCCAGAAGCGCTACGACAATCCCGATGAAGCGGAAGCCGATATCCGGGCGCGCGTGGAGCGTAAGGAGGTGGTTATCGGCTTCGGTCACCCGGTTTATACCGTCTGCGATCCCCGCAATGAAATCATCAAGCGGGTTGCCCATCAGCTTTCCACGCAAGCGGGTTCCACCAAGATGTTCGACATCGCCGCCCGGCTGGAGGCTGTGATGTGGGAGGTGAAGCGGATGTTCCCGAACCTGGATTGGTTCAGTGCCGTCTCCTATCACATGATGGGCGTGCCCACAGCGATGTTCACGCCCCTGTTCGTAATCGCCCGCACCTCCGGCTGGGCGGCGCATATCATCGAACAACGCCTCGACAACCGCATCATCCGGCCAAGCGCCAATTATGTCGGCCCGGAAGACCGTGCCTTCGTACCCCTGGACCAACGGTCCTGACCGTATCGCCACAGGCTGGGTTAAGATCGGAAGTGCCATGAATAGTGATTATCGCAAGCCGTTGCCCGGTACCGGGCTCGACTATTTTGATGCGCCTGCCGCCGTTGAGGCCATCCGTCAGGGGGCGTGGGCGGGTCTGCCTTATGTTTCCCGTATCCTGGCGGAACAGTTGGTGCGCCGGTGTGATCCATCCCAACTGACCGCAGCACTGCGTCAGTTGGTGGAGCGGCGGCGGGACATGGATTTCCCCTGGTATCCGGCCCGTGTCGTCTGTCACGACATTCTGGGTCAGACAGCCCTGGTCGACCTCGCGGGGCTGCGCAATGCCATTGCGGAACAGGGGGGTGATCCATCCAGGGTAAACCCGGTGGTCCCGACACAGTTGATCGTCGATCATTCGTTGGCTGTAGAACATGCGGGCTTCGATCCGGACGCTTTCGTCAAGAACCGCGCCATCGAGGACCGGCGCAATGAGGACCGGTTCCATTTCATCGAATGGGCAAGGCACGCCTTCGATAATGTCGACGTGATCCCCGCCGGCAACGGCATCATGCACCAGATCAATCTGGAGAAGATGTCACCCGTCATCCAGGCGCGAGAAGGGGTGGCCTTTCCCGACACCTGTGTCGGCACTGACAGTCACACCCCGCATGTGGACGCGCTGGGCGTTGTTGCCATCGGCGTCGGCGGGTTGGAGGCGGAAACGGTGATGCTGGGCCGGGCCTCCATGATGCGGCTGCCCGATATTGTCGGGGTGCGGCTGATGGGACGGTGCCAGCCGGGCATCACCGCCACTGACATTGTTCTGGCGCTGACATCCTTCCTGCGCGGTGAACGCGTGGTTGGTGCCTGGCTGGAGTTCTTCGGGGAGGGGGCGGACAGACTGTCCATTGGCGACCGGGCCACCATCTCCAACATGTGCCCCGAATATGGCGCGACCGCCGCCCTTTTCCATATCGACCGGCAGACTATCGATTATCTGCGCCTGACGGGGCGGGAACCAGCACAGGTGGCGCTTGTTGAAACCTATGCCATGACGCTGGGCCTGTGGGCTGACGCCCTGCGCACGGCGGAATACGAACGGGTTCTGGAGTTCGACCTGTCCAATGTCGTCCGTGCCATGGCCGGCCCGTCCAATCCGCATCGGCATTTGCCGACCGCTGCCTTAGCGGAGCGTGGTATCGCTGGGAACCTTGGACAGGCATTGGCGCAGGAACAGGGCGGGCTGCTGCCAGATGGTGCCGTCATCATCGCCGCCATCACAAGCTGCACCAATACCTCCAACCCGCGTAACGTCGTGGCTGCCGGATTGCTGGCCCGCAAGGCCAATGCATTGGGACTGCGGCGCAAGCCTTGGGTCAAAAGCTCCTTCGCGCCGGGGTCCAAGGTGGCCCGGCTCTATCTGGAAGAGGCGGGCCTGCTGACGGAGCTGGAGAGGCTTGGTTTCGGGATCGTCGCCTACGCCTGCACCACCTGCAACGGCATGTCAGGCGCACTGGACCCGGCTATTCAGAAAGAGATTGTAGACCGCGATCTGCACGCCACCGCAGTCCTATCCGGTAACCGCAATTTCGACGGCCGTATCCATCCCTATGCCAAACAGGCGTTTCTTGCATCGCCGCCGCTGGTGGTCGCCTATGCCATTGCCGGCACGATACGCTTTGATATCGAACGTGATGTGCTGGGCCTTAATGGTGATGGCAATCCTGTCACCCTAAAGGACCTGTGGCCCAGCGATGCGGAGATTGATGCCGTCGTAGCCGCCAGTGTCAGGCCTGAACAGTTCCGGCAGATATATGAACCCATGTTTGGCGCGGGCCGGAAAGCGGTGACGACGGTCAGCCCGCTTTATGATTGGCGGCCGCAATCGACTTATATCCGCCGCCCGCCCTATTGGGATAAGGATGGGGTTGGGGCGTTGGCGGCCAATCCCCGGACGTTGAAGGATATGCGCCCGCTGGCCATCCTGCCCGACAATATCACGACTGACCATCTGTCGCCGTCCAACGCCATCCTGGCCCAATCCGCCGCCGGCGAATATCTGGCGCGGATGGGGCTGCCTGAGGAGGATTTCAATTCCTACGCCACCCATCGCGGCGACCACCTGACCGCCCTGCGCGCCACCTTCGCCAACCCACAACTGATCAATGAGATGGCCGTGTTGGATGGGGTGGCGCAGCAGGGATCGCTGGCCCGTCTGGAACCGGATGGCACGGTCATGCGGATGTGGGAGGTGATCGAAACCTATCTGGACCGCCGCTGCCCCCTGATCATCATCGCTGGTACCGATTATGGCCAGGGCTCCAGCCGCGACTGGGCGGCGAAGGGCGTGCGGCTGGCGGGTGTGGAGGTGATCGTGGCCGAGGGGTTTGAACGCATCCACCGCACCAACCTGATCGGCATGGGCGTCCTGCCCGTAGAGTTCAAGCCGGGTACGACGCGCCTGAGCCTGGGTCTGGATGGCACGGAACTGTTCGATATCTCGGGCGACCGCCGGTCCGGTGCCGACTTGACCCTGACTATCCGCCGCCGCAACGGCGAACGGGTGGAGGTCCCGGTCACCTGCCGCCTGGATACCGAAGAGGAGATGTCGATCTATGAGGCGGGCGGCGTGCTGCAGCGCTTTGCCGAGGATTTCCTGGCCGCGCAGAACCCGCAGAAGGAGGCGGTCTGATGTCAAACGCGCCCCAGATGCGCATTCCCGCCACCTATATGCGCGGCGGCACCAGCAAGGGCTTGTTCTTCCGGCTGGATGATCTGCCGGAACCCTGCCGCGTGCCGGGCGTTGCCCGCGACCGGCTGTTCCTGCGGGTGATCGGCAGCCCCGACCCGTATGGGCAGCAGATTGACGGCATGGGTGGCGCTACGTCCAGCACCAGCAAATGCGTGATCCTGTCGAAAAGCACGCGCCCCGGCCATGATGTGGATTATCTCTACGGTCAAGTCGCCATCGATAGTGCCTTTGTCGACTGGTCGGGCAATTGCGGTAACCTGTCCACGGCGGCAGGTGCCTTTGCCATCCATGCCGGTTTTGTCGACCCTGCGCTGGTGCCGGAGAATGGCGTCTGCACGGTGCGTATCTGGCAGGCGAATATCGGTAAGAGCATCATCGCCCATGTGCCCGTTACCGGCGGGCAGGTGCAGGAAACTGGCGGTTTCATACTGGATGGCGTTGCATTTCCGGCCGCCGAGATCGTGCTGGAATTCCTCGACCCGGCGGAGGAGGGGGAGGCGGGCGACAGCCTGTTCCCGACCGGGAACCCTGTCGATGAGCTGGATTTTGAGGGGCGGCGGCTGAACGCCACCCTGATCAATGCCGGCATCCCCACGATTTTCGTGAATGCCGCCGATATCGGCTATTGCGGCACGGAATTGCAGGACGATATCAACAAGGACCCGGAGGCGCTTGCCCGGATAGAGGCGTTGCGCACCGTCGGCGCCCTGCGCATGGGCCTGATCCGCGACGCGGGTGAGGCAGCCCGCCGCCAGCATACGCCCAAGATCGCCTTCGTGGCCCCGCCCACCGATTATGTGTCGTCCAGCGGCAAGACCGTACAGGCGGGTGAGATCGACCTTCTGGTACGTGCCCTGTCCATGGGCAAGCTGCATCATGCCATGATGGGCACCGCCTCGGTCGCCATCGCGGCTGCGGCGACCATTCCTGGAACCCTGGTCAATCTGGCAGCCGGCGGCGGCACCCGCAATGTAGTGTGTTTCGGCCATCCGTCCGGCACTCTGCGCGTCGGGGCTGAAGCGGCCCTGATTGATGGCCGATGGCAGGTGACCAAGGCGGTGATGAGCCGCAGCGCCCGTATCCTGATGGATGGCTGGGTGCGCATTCCTGCCTGCATATTTGAATGATTGAAGGAAAAGCCATGTCTACCCGCAAGCAGCTCAAAGCCCTGGTGGAAGCCCGGCGCGGCGTGATCGTCCCCGGCGCCTTCAACGCGTTGTCCGCAAAGGTCGTGGAGGATCTTGGCTTTGAAGCCATTTATGTCACCGGCGCCGGTGTCACCAACATGTGGTTCGGCATGCCCGACCAGGGTTTCATGGGTCTGGCCGAGATCGCCGACCACACGGCCCGCATCCGCGACACGGTTAATGTGCCGCTGCTGGTCGATGCCGATACCGGTTTCGGCAATGCGCTCAATGTCTATCACACCGTCCGCACGCTGGAGCGGGCCGGCGCCGATTGCATCCAGCTGGAAGATCAGGTGGCGCCCAAGCGTTGCGGCCATTTCAACGGCAAAGATGTGATCTCCACCTGTGAGGCGGTGTCCAAGATCAAGGCTGCAGTCGATGCGCGCCGCGACCCCGACCTGCTGATCATGGCCCGCACCGATGCCGCCGCCGTCCACGGGTTCGAGGCGGCGGTGGAACGCGCCCAGCTTTTTGCCGAGGCCGGGGCCGATATCCTGTTCGTGGAGGCGTTGACCGAGGTCGAAGAAGTGCGCGCCCTGCCGCAACGTCTGGACCGCCCGCAATTGATGAACATGGTCATCGGTGGCAAGACCCCGATCTTCAATGCCACCGAGCTGGCGGGTCTCGGGTACGGCATCGTGCTTTACGCCAATGCCGCCCTGCAGGGCGCGGTGATGGGCATGCAGAAGGCGCTGACCGTTCTGCGCGATGAGCGGGAAGTGACGGAGGTCAGCGGCCTCATCACCCCCTTCGCCGAACGCCAGCGCCTTGTCGGCAAACCGCACTGGGATGCCCTGGATAAACGGTACACCTGACGCTCACCCCATAGGCCCGCGCCGTCATAGACCATCCCTCATCCCATCATGCCCCCTGGGTGCGCAGGGTCCGGGCGGCATTGACCATGCTGGCAAGGGCTGGCACCACCTCGTTCCATTGGCGTGTCTTCAGGCCGCAATCTGGGTTCACCCACAGCCGTTCGGCGGGGATGCGCCGGGCCGCCTTGGTCATCAGGTCGATGATCTGGGCTTCGGTCGGGATGTTCGGCGAATGGATATCGTAGACGCCGGGACCGATCTGGTTGGGGTAGTTGAAACTGTCGAAAGCGTTCAGCAGTTCCATGTCCGACCGCGACGTCTCGATCGTGATGACATCGGCATCCATGTCCGCGATGGCAGCAATGATGTCGTTGAATTCCGAATAGCACATATGGGTGTGTATCTGGGTGTCATCCGCTACCCCGTTGGCGGTGATGCGGAAGCTTTCCACTGCCCACGCCAGATACTCCCCCCATTGCGACCGGCGCAGCGGCAGGCCTTCGCGCAGGGCCGCCTCATCGATCTGAATGATGCCGATACCGGCCCTCTCCAGGTCCAGCACCTCTGCGCGGAGGGCCAGGGCAAGCTGATAGCAGGACAGGGATCGCGGCTGGTCGTCGCGCACGAAAGACCAGTTTAGGATGGTGACCGGGCCGGTCAGCATGCCCTTCATCGGCTTCGCCGTCAGCGACTGGGCGTAGATGATCCAGTCTACTGTCATGGCACGCGGGCGGCTGATATCGCCGAACAGGATCGGCGGCTTCACACAGCGCGAGCCATAGGACTGGACCCAGCCCGCTTGTGTGAAGGTGAACCCATCCAGCTGTTCACCGAAATATTCCACCATGTCGTTACGTTCAGCCTCGCCATGAACCAGCACGTCCAGGCCCAAGACTTCCTGCTCCCGCACAGACCGTTCGATTTCCTGGCGCATGGCCTGCTGATAGGCTTGCAGGTCAAGGGTGCCGGCCTTGAAGGCGCTGCGCGACAGTCGGATTTCCCTGGTCTGCGGGAAAGAGCCGATGGTGGTGGTGGGATAGAGCGGCAGGTTCAGACGGGCCTGCTGCCTGGCCGCGCGGATGGCGAAGCCGCTGTTACGTTGCCCCATCGCGGCATTGATCCCGGTAGTGGCGGCCTTCACTGCAGGATTATTGACACGCGCCGATGCCCGCCGTGCTGCGATGGCCTCAGTATTAGCGGCCAGTTCTGCCGCGACCGCATCGCGCCCCCGGCGTAGGGCCGTGGCCAGCACTTCGATTTCAGTCAGTTTCTGGACCGCGAAGGCCAGCCAGGGCTTCAAGTCCTCATCCAGTTTGCGCTCCCCCGCCAGATCGACCGGAACATGCAACAGCGAACAGGAGGGTGCGATCCATAGCCGTTTCCCCAGATGCCGGGCCACCGGCTCCAGCCAGTCCAGCGCCGCCGTCAGGTCGGTCTTCCAGATATTGCGGCCATTGACGACGCCCAGGGATATCACCCGGTCATCCCGCACGGCGCGGATCAGCGCCTCAACCTCCTGTCGGGCATTGATGGCATCCAGATGGATGCCCTGGACCGGGAGGCTGGCGGCGAGCGTCAGGTTTTCGCGCAATTCGCCGAAATAGGTTGCCAGCAACAGGTTGACGCCATTGTCCTTTAGGGCGGCATAGGCCTGCGTGAAAGCCTCTACCCATGCCGCATCCAGGTCTGTGACCAGGATTGGTTCATCGATCTGCACCCATTCCACGCCCTGGCCGGCCAGGGTCCGCAGCAATTCGGCATAAACGGGCAGTAGGCGGGGCAGCAGAGAAAGTCTGTCGGAACCATCCTTCGCCTTGCCCAGGGCCAGATAGGTGACGGGGCCGACGATCACCGGCTTGGCTGCCACGCCCAGGGCGCGCGCTTCGGCCACCTGTTCCAGCAGGCGCGACGCATCCAGGGTGAAGCTTGTATGGGCGTCGAATTCGGGGACAATATAATGATAATTGGTGTCAAACCACTTGGTCATTTCCCCGGCGGCGACACCGCCGCAGCAACCGGCGTGACCATCATTGCCCGCCGCCGAACGGCCCCGTGCAACGCGGAAGTAATTGTCCAGAGCATCACCATGGAAGCCGCGCACCCGTTCCGGCAGGTTGCCCAGGGTGAAGCTCATATCCAGGACCTGGTCATAGAAGCTGAAATCGCCCACAGGCACCAGATCAAGGGCTGCTTGGTCACGCCAGTGGCGTGCACGCAGGTCGGCGCCCGTGGTGATCAGCGCGTCTCGGGAATTCTGGCCTTTCCAATAGGCTTCCAGGGCGAATTTCAGTTCGCGTTTGGCGCCGATGCGCGGGAAGCCGAGATTGTGGGTCGTTACCATGGTTTTTGCCTTGGAAATGGGAAACGACCCCGACCATAGGATGTGAAAATGATGAATAAAAATGGTATGATTTCATGCATCAATGAAATCTGTTCATGTACGAGCTGCTATGTCGATCCTGGAACGTATTCATCTTTCCATCATCCGTGAGGTGGACCGCCAAGGTTCGCTGACCGCCGCCGCCAGCCAGTTGAACCTGACCCAGTCGGCGTTGAGCCATTCTATCCGTAAACTGGAGGATCAGATCGGCATTGCGGTCTGGCACCGGGAAGGGCGCAGCCTGCGTCCAACCCAGGCGGGGGAATGGCTGTTGGCGGTGGCCAATCGGCTGTTGCCGCAACTGACCCATGCCGAGGAGCGATTGCAGCAGTTCGCCAAGGGGGAGCGAGGCAACCTGCGCATCGGGATGGAGTGTCACCCCTGCTATCAATGGCTTTTGAAGATCGTGGCACCCTATCTTGATGCTTGGCCGCGGGTTGATGTCGATGTCCGGCAGAAGGTACAGTTCGGTGGCATCGGCGCGCTGTTCGGCTATGACATTGACATGCTGGTGACGCCCGATCCGCTGTTCAAGCCCGGTCTGCGGTTCGAGCCTGTGTTCGATTACGAGCAGGTGCTGGTTGTCGGGCCGGACCACAGGTTGCGCGGGGCTGAGTATGTCGAGGCGCAGCAACTGGCGGACGAGACACTGATCACCTATCCGGTGCCGACCGACCGGTTGGACATTTATACCCGTTTCCTGATGCCGGCGGGCGTGGCTCCGAAGCGGCACAAGGAGATTGAGACCACAGACATCATGCTGCTGATGGTTTCGCATGGGCGCGGGGTGGCGGCATTGCCGCGCTGGATGGTGGAGGAGTTCGGGGGAAAGTTCGGCGTGTCGCCGGTGCGGTTGGGTCCCGGCGGCGTTGGCAAGCAGATTTTCCTGGGCTTCCGGGAGGCTGATGCCGATATCGACTATCTTCGAGCCTTTGTAGACATGGCGTTGTGCCATCGTGAAGCATCGGAGGGGGCAGCCAGTATGGGCCGACATTCACTGTGATGGTGCTTCGCTCAATCCGCTTGCCAAGTGTGCCACCATTCTCAATATTCGCAAATTGAGGTCGCATCTGTTGCCGAATATTGTGAATATTTGTGCAGGGGGTGCTGAAAATTTGCGAATGATGCGAATGGTGTGGCATGCGTAAGCAGTTTGTGGGGGTCCGGCTGCGCCGGTTGCGGGAGGAGCGGGGGTTGAGCCAGGCGGCGCTGGCCCGGGCGCTGGAACTGTCGCCCAGCTATCTCAACCAGTTGGAACAAAATCTCCGCCCGCTCACCGTTCCCGTTCTTTTGAAGGTCAACGCGGTTTTCGGCGTCGATGTGCAATTCTTCTCCGAGGATGAGGAGGCGCGTCTGGTGGCCGACCTTCGGGAGGCATTGACCGAAACCGGCGTGAGGGAGGGTGTTGCTCTTGCGGAACTGAAGGAACTGGCGTCCAGCATGCCGGCAGTCGGCCGGGCGTTTCTGTCCCTGCACCGCCGTTACCGCGAGGCTGCGGGACGGTTGGAGCAGGTGTCGACCCGGCTGGGGGAGGATTGGCAGACCACGCCAAAGCCCCTGATGCCGTTTGAGGAGGTGCGGGACTTCTTCTATGCCCGACATAACCATGTCGAACCGCTGGACGGCGCTGCGGAGAAGATGCACCGCAGCGCCAATCTGACCATCGGCAACATGGCAACCGGCCTTCAGGCACATCTGGAACGGCGCCATGATGTCAGGGTGGTGATCGTGGAACGCGGTCTGGAGAGTGATGGTGCTTCCCGCCGTTATGACCGCTCCAGCCGCACACTTCACCTGTCTGCCGATCTGACGGCGGGGCAACGGGCCTTTCACATGGCAACCCAGGTCGCCTTCCTGGAGCAGGCAGAGGCGCTGGAACAACTGACGGCCCAGGCTGATTTCTCAGGTGAGGAGGCGCGGCGCCTCGCCCGGATCGGACTTGCCAACTACTTCGCGGGCGCCGTCATCCTGCCCTACCAGCCCTTCCTGTTGGCGGCGGAGAGCCTGCGCTATGACATTGAGCGGCTGGAGCGGCAGTTCGGGGTGGGGTATGAGACAATCTGCCACCGGCTGTCCACGCTGCAACGCCCCGACGCACGCGGCGTGCCCTTCTTCTTTGTCAGGGTCGACAGGGCCGGCAATATTTCAAAAAGGCAGTCGGCCACTGATTTCCACTTTTCCCGCGTGGGAGGTTCCTGTCCCCTTTGGAATGTGTACGAGGCCTTTGCCCAGCCTGGCCGCATCCTGACGCAACGGACGGTGATGCCAGATGGCCGCCAATATCTGTGGGTGGCGCGGACGGTAAGCCACGGGGCCGGCGGCTATGGCACGCCGGCCAAACAGTTTGCCATCGGCCTGGGATGCGATATCCGGCATGCGGGGCGGCTAGTCTATGCCAAGGGAATGGACCTGTCGGATATGGATGCCGCGACGCCCATCGGTGCCGGTTGCAAGGTGTGTGAGCGCAGGGATTGCGCGCAACGCGCGTTTCCGGCTATCGGGCGACCTCTCGCCGTTGACGAGATGACGACACGTTTTACCCCCTATCGGGCGGAAACTTAGTGGCTGTCGCTGACGTTTCAGATGTGGCTGGCCAGTTGCATGACGTCGAGCGCGGAGCGCGTCACGAAATCCGCACCGATACGCTGAAACGCCAGGGGCGAGGCGACGACGGCGGGGCCGCCGACGGCGATTTTCATCTTCCTGATCTTTGGTGTGGCCTGCACCCGGCGGATCACCTCCGAACAGTCACGCACCTCGTCCACGCGGCTGACGGAGATACCCAGGAGATCATAGGGTTTGTCCGACAGGCGTGTGTAAAGGCTTTCATCGATTTCAAGATCGCTGCCACCTTCGACGGCCCAGCCCATGTCGCGAAAGCAGGAAGCGACGATCGACACGCCGATTGTGTGTTGGGCGCCATGTGTGCGGGCCAACAGTATCCGCCGCTGCGCCCGGGGCTCCACGGTTGAATGGGCGGCTGCATGGGACACGTGGTTGACAATCATGCTGAGGCGTGTGGAGGCCACGGCAACCTGCATAAAATCAGCCTCATCCGTGCACCAGCGATTACCAAGCTCTGCGGCGACGGGTGCGAAAAGATGCACGGCAAGCGTACGCACGGGAACCGAGGCGCGTACCAACTCCTCAATGAAGCTGCGGTGGCGACGTGGATCGGGATCGATCAAACAGGCCAAAAGGCTGTCCCGATAACCCATGGCTTGTTCAGCACCCGGCATCTGGCGTGCCAGCGGATGATGTTCCGGATGCAGGGCAAGGTCATGCTCGCTGTTCGACCCGTGATGGGCGATAATGCTGTCCGGGTGACTGGCACCGACAATGCTGGAAACCGAACCACGGATTGCCCGCTCAAGCGTGCGATGGTCGCTGCTGCTGAGCTGGGGTTCGATGGCGGTTGGTTTCGTATGTCCGGATCTGGCGGATCTCGCTGGGTTTTGCAACCCGCGCAGTCCGTTGTCATCATTCTCGGCCATGTCCCCCCCGGTGATTGGCCTGGGAAGTAAGCCTCCCTTGTCCGGAAAGCTTACCGTATCCCTACGTTTCTGCAATTTTTTTCATCGATCGATTGATATTTGTCATTGATCGGCGCTGATTACTCACTCCGCAGCGATGGTTCGTGAACCGTTGACTGTGCCATTGGTCCCGTCATAGGGCAGGGGCAGCGCATGTCGCCGCCGGGAATGCGCCAATGCCCCCAGAACCAGACGCTCGATATGTTCAGCGTTCAGGCGCGCTGCCGCATACATCTCATCCGGTGAAGCATGTGAAATGAAGCTGTCCGGCAGCGTCATGGTTCGCAGGCCGCAACGGCCATCCAGCATGCCGCGGGCGGCGAGGTGGTGCAACACAAGTGCCCCGAAGCCGCCTGTCGCCCCTTCCTCAAGCGTGACAAGCAGCTTGTGACGCGACACCAGATCTTCGATAAGGGCCTTGTCCAGTGGCTTGGCGAAGCGGGCGTCAGCGACGGTGACGGAGATACCCTGTGCCTCCAGCGCCTGACGGGCAGCAAGACATTGGCCAAGCCGCGTGCCGAAGGACAGGAGTGCTACCGTGGAGCCGGTTTCGATCACGCGGCCCCGCCCGATGGGCAGAACGGTCCCGCGCACGGGCATGTCGATGCCCGATCCTTCGCCCCGTGGATAGCGAAAGGCAATGGGGCCGGCATCATGGGCGGCGGCCGTCGCCACCATATGGACCAGTTCCGCCTCGTCGCTGGCCGCCATTACCGTGAAGCCGGGAAGATTAGCGAGATAGCCGATATCGAAAGACCCCGCGTGCGTTGGGCCATCAGCACCGACAAGTCCGGCCCGGTCAATGGCAAACCGCACCGGCAGCCCCTGCAACGCTACATCATGGACAATCTGGTCATAGGCGCGCTGAAGGAAGGTGGAATAGATCGCGCAGAAGGGGCGCAATCCGCCGGCGGCAAGGCCCGCAGCAAATGTTACCGCATGTTGTTCGGCAATGCCGACATCGAATGTCCGGTCCGGAAAGGAGCGTGCGAAAATATCGATGCCCGTGCCGCCCGCCATGGCGGCGGTAATCGCGACGATCCTTGGGTCCTGCTCGGCCTCCGCCACCAGGGCGGTTGCGAAAACCTTGGTGAAGCTGGGGCCGACCGCGCGCGCCTTGGCCTGGGTGCCTGTCGCGACATCGAAGGGGGAAACCCCGTGCAACTTGTCTGCTGCCCGTTCGGCATGGACATAACCCGCACCCTTGCGCGTAATGGCGTGCAGCAGGACAGGGCCGTCGGCGGTTTGCCGCAGATGGCGGAGCGTGTCGAGGAGCCCTGTCAAGTCGTGACCATCAACCGGACCATGGTAGGCAAAGCCCATCTGTTCGAACAGACTGGTCACGCCAGCGGGTGCTGCGTCCCCCGAACCGGCCCGAACCGGCGCGGCCAACCGGTCCAGATGGGTTGACAGGGCACCAGTGGGTGGGGAGATCGACATCGCGTTGTCATTGAGGATGACGAAGATCCGACGGCCCAGCGCACCGGCATTATTGATCGCCTCGAACGCCATTCCGGCGGAAAGGGCGCCATCGCCAATCACGCAGATCACGTCACCGATATCGGCCCCGAGATCGCGTGCCACCGCGAATCCAAGCCCGGCAGAGATGGAGGTGGAGGAATGGGCGGCCCCAAACGGGTCATGCGCGCTTTCGGCGCGCCGCGTGAAACCGGATGCCCCGCCCTTCTTCCGGAGCGTACGCATGGCTTCCCGCCGGCCCGTCAGCAACTTATGCGGATAGCATTGATGCCCCACATCCCAGATCAGCTTGTCCCGTGGCGTATCGAAAACGGCATGGATGGCCACGGTCAGTTCGATAACCCCCAGGCTCGAACCCAGATGCCCACCCGTTTGGGAGACCACATCAATGGTTTCCGACCGTAATTCCCCGGCAAGGCCTAGGAGATCGGTATCCGATAAGCCCCGCAGGTCCGACGGTTCCTGAATGGCGTCGAGCAACGGTGTCTGTGAAGATAGGGATACAAGGCTCATTGCGTACCCTCCCGCGCATGAGCACCAACCGCCCCGCGCCCGCAGGTGGTTCCTGCGTTCTTTTTGCGTGGACGCCAGAAGCCTTTATGGCAAGGCGTGACAAGATTGATTGTCAGGTAAACCAGCTTGTGTGTAAACTTTTATTTACACTTTTTGATGATTTTGGCGCCACCCGATGAACGGGTGGCGCCCTCTATGCCCTTATTTCCGGGGGCTGAACTGCTTCAGATAAGCGATCACGTCGGCGATTTCCTTGTCGGTCTTCAGACCGGGAAAGGCCATCTTCGTGCCATTGACCAGTGCCTTTGGGTTGGGGAGGTAGGTCTTCAGCAGCGCCTCATCCCAGGTTTTGCCGGCCCCGAAATCGACCATCGATTTGGAATAGGTGTAGCCCGCGACCGTTCCCGGCTGCCGCCCGAAAAGGCCCATCAGCGATGGCCCGACCTTTGGCTTATCATTGTCTGCATTGTGGCAGGCCATGCATTTGTTGAACACAAGCTTGCCCGCTGCGGCATCGCCCTCATCGGCATGGGCGACCGTCGGCGCGATGGCTAGGGTCATCAAACAAGCGAGTGTGAGGAATTTTGACATACTTACCTCCCGAAACGTAGTTGCGGTTCTTGAGGCCGAGGGGCCAGCAAGACTTTCAGTGGCTGATGACCGATTGCGGCAAAAGCCCAAACGCGTCATTGCACAAACTCGTCATTCGTTTACTGTCGCAACTGCCTATCGGGAAAAAGGAGCATTCTATGGCGGCGCTCGTCTTTATTTTACTCGTATTCGCTGCCGCTTCCAGCGGGGCTGTTTTCAAGCCCGGTGAGTGGTATGAAAGCCTCCGCAAGCCATCCTGGACCCCACCGAAATGGGCCTTTCCGGTCGTGTGGACGCTGCTTTACATGGCCATCGCCTATGCCGGCTGGCGGGTCTGGACCCTGGCCGGATGGTCGCTGCCCATTGTCTTCTGGGTCCTCCAGATTGTGGTCAATGCCATGTGGTCATGGATGTTTTTCGGGTTGCGCCGGATGCGCTTGGCGCTGGCGGATATCATGGTTCTCTGGGTCTCGATTCTCGGCTTCATCCTGACGGCTTGGCCGGTTTCGGACCTCGCGGCACTTCTGTTCCTCCCCTATCTGGTGTGGGTCACAACAGCGGGATTTCTTAACTACTCCGTCCTGCGGCTGAACACCCGTCCGTGAGACGGTGCGCGCAGCAGGATGTCAATGCCATGCGCGACCAGAGAGCCGGCAAGCAAGACCAGTATCCAGATAGGTCCAACCCCACGAAGGGCAAGCCCCAGGGCGGCAAGAAGGCAAGTACCTGAACAGGCATTGGCCCAGAGGGCACGAAACCGCCGCTGGGGTCGGCTGGACAGCAGGGATAGAACCAGCGTTTCCACCCAAAGGATCAGGATGGCGATCAGACTGATCCAGCCATTTGCCAGACCATCAAGCAACAGGGTCATGTCCACCTGCCCGGATGCCAAGCAAGGCCAGCGTATCCTTCAAGAACACCCGGATATGGGCCAGCGGATCGCGTCGCACCAGGGCCTTGTTCAGGTAGGATTCCCAGGTCAGGCGCTGCACATCCGGGTCGGCGCACATGGACACGAATTTCTCCCGGAACCGGTCATTGCGGTACCAGACCGCCTGCATGATCCCAAGGATCAGGAAGACGCGACCATGGGCCCCCATGAAAAGCCGCCTTGCCTGCCGCAGCGCGGAGGCACGCCCCGTTTCCAGGCTGGTATGGACGGCATCCGCGCAAAGGCGCCCGCACAGCATGGCGTAATGAATTCCCTCGCCCGAGGCGGGGGCGACGGTACCGGCGGCATCGCCGGTCAACAGGACATTGCGGCCATTATCCCACCGGCGCATGGGTTTCAAAGGCAATGGCGCGCCTTCGCGGCGGATGACCTTGCATTCCATAAGTCCAGCGGCATGTCGTAGGTTCTCTGTCGCACCGCGCAGGTCATGGCCCTTCACGCCGGATCCGCACCCGACCGATGTGTGGCTTCCGTGTGGGAAAACCCAGCCATAGAAATCGGGGGAAATGCGCCCGTCATAGATGACATCGCAGCGATCAGCAGCAAAGCCATGGACCTCGCCACCAGGGGGGCTTTCAATAATCTCATGATAGGCAAAGACATAGGGTGGCCTTTTGCCGGGGGGAAACATCAGGCGGCGGACAGTCGAATTGGCGCCGTCCGCACCGATCACCATCCGGGCGGAAAATGTGACTGGCGCGGACGCGGGATCGGCACCTGTGGCGGTCAAGGTCAGCAGCAAGGTCTTGTCCGACCGCTCCTCCAGCCCCGCCAGTTTGCCGACGAACAGGCGAGCGCCTGCCCGTTCGGCCCGTTCGCGCAGATAGGGATCGAAGGTGGCACGGTCCACCATGCCGACAAATCCAATGTCGCCAATCCGCATTTCGACCTCGCGGCCCGAGGGGGCGATGATCCGTGCTGCGCTGGCGCGCGCCACCAGCATTTCCTCCGGAATGGCAAAATCGCGAAGGGTGCGCGATGGGATGGCGCCGCCGCAGGGTTTGATCCGGTTGCCCGGATCGACCAGCAACACGTCATGACCCAGTTCCAACAGACGCTCCGCCGCCATCGCCCCGCTGGGGCCACCGCCGATGACCGCCACATCGAACATAGTCGGCCAATCATTCCCGATCATGGTGGGCTCAGTGCGCGTGCTGGTCGCAGTCATCATCTACTCCGCCGCTTGGATGGTGGGTGAATGCGGCGTCACCATGCCACCGGACCGCGCGGTATCCCGCCCGATCCGAATGGCCACCATGGTGGAGGCCATGAACAGCAGCGCCTCAAGGCCGAAAACCAGACCGAAGGCACTGCCATCGGAACCGGTGATCAGCCGGCCCACGTCCAGCGCGATGCTGCCCAGCAGACCGCCAAACCCGAAGGATATCGCCTGTGCCGCCCCCCACACCCCCATCCGCATCCCGGCATTGCCGGTTCGTCCACGCGTCGCCAGTTGCATCATGGTGCCGATGGCGGCAACCGCGAACATGCCGTTGGCAAAGCCCAGCACGAAGATATGAGGGGCCAGCGGCCAATGCGGTGCGACGGTGGCCGCCAGACAGAGCAGCGCCAATGTGGCAGCAGATCCAAGGCAGCCGGCAATGATGAACAACCGGGACAGGCCCGGCACTCGCTTGCCCAGCAGGAAACCCCCAAGGCCGACCACGGCCATGCCGGCGAAAACGCCCGCATGCTGCATGCCCGACAATTGCGTGGACTGGCCGGGTGACATGCCGAACAGCAGGCCTGCGAAAGGTTCCAGGATCAGGTCCTGTGTGGAATAGGCCAGCATGGACATGGCGATGAACAGCGTGAACAATCTTGCCTCGCCATCGTACCAGACCTCCCGCAGACTGTCGCTGAACCGGGCCGGTGGTCCTGATGCGGCCTGCACCGGCGTGATCGCCGGCTTGCGTTCGATCCCCAGCACGGCCAGCCAGGCGATCAGGAAGGCGACCGCACCCGTGGCCGCTGTAACCTCAATCAAGCGCAGGTGGGAATAGGGCTCCAGTGCGATGCCGGTGATGATGGAGGTCACGATGATGCCCATGATCATCATCATCCAGGTGATCGTGGCCGCCGTCGCCCGCCGTTCCGGTGGGGTGCGGGTGGCCAGCAGCGCCAGCAGCGAGGTGCCGCTGGCCCCAATTCCAACCCCGATCAGCACATAAGCGATAAAGGCCATTGTCAGGCCCATTGCGTGGCTGTCTGCAAACAGCAGTGTGGTCGCCGATGCCAGCGTGCCCGACAATGCCAGCAGCGCCAGCCCCAGCAGGATCCAGATGGTACGGGAGCCGCCCGTATCCGAGCGATGCCCCCAGAGGGGCCGCGTGATCTGCACGCCGTAATGCACACCAACCAGCAGACCCGGCACAATGGCGGCCAGTCCCAGCTCGACGATCATCACGCGGTTCAGGGTCGAATTGGTCAGGACTACAATGGCCCCCAACGCCGCCTGGACAAGACCCAGACGCAGGATATCGATCCAGCCCAGCCTGACACCCGGACCTGCTTTCCGGGAATCATCGCGGTGGGACAGGGCCTGTGCGCTCTGGCTCATTTCAGTATCCTCAACCGAGAGAGGGGGGGAGCGCGGCGTAACGCAGGCCGAAGGCTGTCACCATCATGCCGGTGACATAAAGGCCGACGCCGACCGCCGAATACCAGACCGCACGCCCCACCGGATCGCCCAGGAAGCGGCGCATGCACACCATCTGCACCGTCAGCAATCCCCCGACCGCCAGGGCATGGTATGGCAGCGACCAATAGGCCAGAAGCCCAACCACGGTCAGTTGTGGCAGCGCCATCACGATACAGGCGATACGGGCCGCCGCCTGTGCGCCGTGCAGCACGGGCAACGTCGAAATCTTCATTTCGCTGTCGCCCCGGATCGACTTGAAATCATTCAAGGTCAGGATGCCGTGTGCGCCGATGCCATAGAGCAAACCCACCAGAAGGATCGGGTTCGCCGGCATCAGCCCCGTCATGGCCGTCGCTGCGGTGATCCAGGGCAATGTCTCATAGCTAAGCCCGACAGCGGCGTTGCCGATCCAGCCATTCTGTTTGAACCGGAAGGGAGGGGCGCTGTATCCCCAGGCCAGTGCCAGACCGACCAGTGCGGCGATAAAGACCAATGGCCCCAGCAGCGATGCAACAGCCATTGAGAGCAGCGACATCAAGATCGCGATATATAGACCCCATCGCCCGGGCATCCTGCCTGATGGAATGACACGATCAGGTTCATTGATGGCGTCCACATGCCGGTCGAACCAGTCATTGACGGCCTGACTGGTCCCGCAGAGCAGGGGGCCGGCCAGCAGAACGCCCAGCGCCGCCGCAATGAAAGCCGCGCTTAGCGGCTGTCCCGACGAAATCACTCCGCAAGCATAGGCCCACATGGGCGGAAACCAGGTAATGGGTTTCAGCAGCGCGAGCACCGCTGAGGGGCCCGGCCAGTCACGTCGCAATATCTCGGTGCGGGTGATTTCCATGGGGGCGATGCTATGCCTGCCCCAAGCGAAGTGTCAATCTGAATTGACACTTCGCCGATTTGACACTTTGACTGCATGCCGCTGTCTGCGCACGCGCGTAGAAACCCCGGACCCGGCGCTCTGGGGGTAGGCAGTGGAATAGCGGATTGGGGTCAGTTGGATGGGCGGTAGTCTTCCAGACCGTGCCGGCGCAGCTTGATATAGAGGCTCTGACGTGAAAGTCCTAACATCTCCGCAGCCGATGCGCGGTTGTTGTTGGTCTGGTCCAGCGCCGCTTCGATACAGATTTTCTCAATCACTTCCAGCGACTCGCGGACCAGATCCTTCAGCGGCACACGCCCGACAAGATTGGCAAAGCCATCGGCCTGTTCCGGCGCGCCGGGGGCGGGTATGGCAAGCCGTTCCGTCGTGACGACCGGCTGTGGTACGAAAATCACCTGGGTAAGGCCGGTGTCAGGGTTGCGCCGGGCCGAAACCAGCACCGGACGATCACCGGACAGATTGTCGGTTAGGGTCGTGGCAAAGCCCCGCACCACCTGTTCTTCGGCCAGTCTGGAATAGAAAACATGCAGGTCGAGCGATGTCTTGGAGAACCAGGTTCCCAGATTGCGTCCAACGACCTGTGCGATGGACGGGGCATGTGCCAGATCCAGAAACAGGGTGTTGGCACCCACGATCTGGCCCTGATCATTGGTCTGGACAGCGGGTTCCGGCACGTCGGTAAGATCGACCGGACGCTCGTTCCGCTTTTCGACCTGTTGACGCCGGGCTTCCTGGGCGTCGCTGCTCTGCCAGGCGGAAATGATGAGATTGGTGATGCCGTTCTCGCGGTAAGACCGCAGGGAGAGCGACACAGGTTCGCCCTTGACCGTTTTCAGCGTATCTATACGGACGGGACTGGCGCTGTGGCGCGCCTCGCCGATAGCATCGCTCAACGCGTCGCGATCCTGTTTGCGGAACAGGTCGCGGAAAGGCTTGCCGACGATACCAGTCGAACCGCCGCCGACCAGACTGATGGCTGCGGCATTGGCGTCCAGCACCGTCTTGCGCTCACCATCCAGCATGACATGCGCGATGGTTGAGACGCGGAAGGCGGTACGGTACCGGGCCTCCGCCTCTTGTAGCTCGCGGTAATCGGCCTCCAGCTCCATCTGGGTTTCTACCAGACGCTGCTGATCCTTCATCTGTTGGCGCAATTCACGGCCAACAATCAGCATGTAGGGGGAATCGGCCACGGAAAAGCCCGAATAGAGCACGGGCAGGTCCGGCTTGCCGTCACAGCTGTGGTTTACCTGATAGCCACGAGCTTGCCGCGCGCTGTCCTGACCGGTCAGCATCGCGTCAATCTTGGGCACGGATTCCACGGTCACCAGATCCTGAAGCCGCTTGCCGACAGCCTTGGTCAGGCCATAGATGCCCATGTCAGGATCTGCAAAATGAATGCGATGGACAGTATGATCCTGGCCGACCAGCATGACGATATCGGCACCCAAACCAACAAGAGCCAAAATAGAATCGGCATCCAGCGATTTCAGCAGGCTGAGGGCAACTTCGGTGCCATGCATCGCGTTCTTACCGTTGAGGGTCTTCATCTCAATAGCCAATCAGGTCTTCCGGCATTGACAAGGACCCTTTGGCCAGATGCTTGCGCTTGATGACCGTATGCCTCCAGCTCATAAAATTTCTCACATATCTTCGATGCGGAGTAAACACTGTCACATATGCAGTCAATCCCCAAACCCACAAGAAAATCAACAAACTCTAATGCAGCGACCCCGCCTGCGACAATCGGTGTCCGCGCACCGGGCGATACGGCTCGCACCGCGACCACAATATCCTCGAATTCCTTCTTGAGCCTGTGGTTGCTCCAGCCGATGCAGACGATGTCCGCCCGCTTCAGGGTGGAGCGCAGGTTGGCTCCTTGCAGATCGTGACCTTCAAGGATCTGGTTGGACCAGCCCATCGCATCGAACAGCAGCCCGAGTATGTGGGTTCCCAATGTGTGCTGCTCCCCGGACGGGGTAACCAGCGCGACAAACGGCACCCAACTGCGTGGCTGCCGGCCACGGAATTCAAAAGAGAGTAGCCGGATAATCTCCTGAAGCCGTGCCGTGCCGATGGTGACATCGATGAAGTCGCAATCGTCATCGACCCATCTGCGGCCAAGAAGGCGGGCCACGGCTTCAATGAACAGCACCGAGACGATATCCGGCTGGTCAGGGGGGATTTCGCGCCGCATGAACTCGCGCAAGGTCGACGCGCGCATCCCTGGGCGGACCACCTGGGCGCAGAAATCCGACAGGGCCGCGTCGTAACGACGGTCATGCTCCAGTCCGATTTCATACCGCGCTGCCAGCTTTTCGGCTGTCATTGGCGCCACGGTCCTTTGGATAATGCGGCGGAGCCCGTCCCGTTCGCTTGACGCTAGGTACTCTGGATGTCTTTGGGGGGCAAGCGATACCCCTCCCGCCGGCCCGTCGGCCCGCAGGGCCGTGCGCTCTTGGTAATGATGGTCGGTGTCTGCGAATATTCTGCCCATGTGCCTGCCGCGAGAACGCCCCCCTATCAACCCAGAGCTTGCGCGGCGCAAGGTGCGGGTGTGGTTCAGGTGACCAGCACACTGGCGAGCACCCTAAGAATGGCCGGCCCGCCCCTTCCTGTAAATCAAAATTTACGTCAACTTAGATTGACACTTTTGCTTTTCGATGGGACTGTTGCCTATCCCGAGAGCCCGATGGACAGCCGGACGGGGAGAAGGAGACAGCGTGATCGCTAAGATCAACCAACCTCATCCGGGCCCTGCTCTGTATACCGACGAGGAACGGCGCCGTCGCGACGCGAGCGGTTGGACTCTGGTCCAGGGCATACTAGCCCCTGTTCAGTTCCTGGTCTTTCTGATCAGCCTGGGTTTGATCATGCGCTACTTCGCCACCGGCGAAGGTCTGGCCATGGCGCAGATGTCGGTCGTGATCAAAACCCTGACCCTCTATGCAATCATGATCACCGGCTCGATCTGGGAAAAGGAGGTGTTTGGGGTTTACCTCTTCGCCCGGCCCTTCTTCTGGGAAGACGTCTTCTCCATGCTGGTTCTGGCCCTGCACAGCGCCTATCTGGTGGCGCTGTGGATGGGTGGCCTGGGGGCGGCCGGACTGATGGTCTTGGCCCTGGCAGCCTATGCCACCTACATCGTAAATGCCGGACAGTTCGTGTGGAAGCTGCGTCTGGCGCGGCTGGACGCGGCACGGCGCGCCGATGCGTTGGCGGATGGCAGTCCCGGCAGCATCGAGGCTGTCCTGTCTGCGGCAGGGAGGGTGTCATGAGCGTGGCCCAACCCGTTGCCTGCAACGAGCCGACGCCCATCCGTCAGCGCGGCCAGCATGAGGTTTTCTGCGGCCTGACTTCTATCATCTGGCTGCACCGCAAGGTGCAGGATGCGTTCTTCCTTGTCGTCGGGTCGCGGACCTGCGCGCATCTGCTGCAATCGGCGGCGGGCGTGATGATCTTTTCCGAACCGCGCTTTGCTACCGCCATCATGGAAGAACGTGATCTGGCCGGGATGGCCGACATGCATGATGAGTTGGACAATGTGGTGGCCCGCCTGCTGGAACGCCGGCCCGACATCCGCATGTTGGTCCTGGTCGGCTCCTGCCCGTCGGAAGTCATCAAGCTGGACCTGTCGCGGGCAGCATCTCGGTTGAATGCCGTGCATGCCCCCCGCCACCGTGTGATCGCCTATTCCGGAAGCGGGATTGAGACGACATTTACCCAGGGTGAGGATAATTTCCTGGCCGCCCTGATCGCTGACAAGGCGTCGCCCCGGTCAGCTGGTGAGGCCGCGAAGCTGGTGGTTCTGGGCTGTCTGGCCGATGTGGTGGAGGATCAGTTCTCCCGCCTGTTCGCGGAGCTGGGCCTGTCCGGTGTCACCTTCCTGCCCGGCCGGGATGCCATCAAGGGTCTGGTGGTCGGCCCCGAAACCCGGTTCATCCTGGCGCAGCCCTATCTGGGGGCGGCAGCCGCTGCGCTGGAAGCGCGAGGCGCGCGGCGCATCGACTCCATCTTCCCGTTGGGGGCGGAGGGGACAAGCGCCTGGCTGCGCGCCATCTGCATGACGTTCGGCGTCGATATGGCCCGGCTTGATGCGGTGGTGGCACAGCCACGCCGCCGTGCCGCAGAGGCCATGGCCCATTACCGGCCCTGGCTGGAAGGGCGCCGCGTCTTCTTCTTTCCCGATTCCCAGATGGAGCCGTCGCTGGCCCGGTTCCTGTCGCGGGAAATGGGGTCAGAACTGCTGGAGGTCGGCAGCCCCTACCTGCATCGTGAGCATGTGGCGGGTGAGTTGGCCCTGCTGCCGCCGGGTGTCACCCTTTCTGAGGGCCAGGATGTCGATGAACAGATTGACCGCTGTCGCACTGCCAACCCCGATCTGATTGTCTGCGGCCTTGGCCTTGCCAATCCGTTTGAGGCGGAAGGAAGGGTCAGCAAATGGTCTATCGAGTTCAGCTTCACACCCATCCAGGGCTTTGAACAGGCAGGCGATCTGGCGGAGCTGTTCGCCCGTCCCCTGATGCGTAACGCCATCCTGACAGGCGGCGCGGATCGCCGGGAGGCTGTGCGATGAAGCTTTCCATGTGGACCTATGAAGGCCCGCCGCATGTGGGCGCCATGCGCATCGCCGCCTCGATGCAGGGCGTTCATTATGTGCTGCATGCGCCGCAGGGCGATACCTATGCCGACCTGCTGTTCACCATGATCGAACGGCGGCAATCACGCCCGCCGGTCACCTATACAACCTTTCAGGCCCGCGATCTGGCCGGCTCCACGGCGGATATCTTCAAGAAGGCCTGCCGCGACGCGGTGGCCCGATTCACGCCGGAGGCGCTGTTGGTCGGCGCGTCCTGCACGGCGGAACTGTTGCAGGATGATCCGGGCGGTCTGGCCCGCACGCTGGACGTGCCGGTGCCGGTAGTGCCGCTGGAGCTGCCATCGTACCAGAAAAAGGAAAATTGGGGGGCGGCAGAGACGTTCTATCGCCTGGTCCGCGCCTTTGTGGGCCGCAACCCACGCCCTGATAACATTCCCGCTAATAGCTGCAATATCCTTGGCCCCACCTCGCTGGGCTTCCGTTGCCGCGATGACGTGACAGAGATAGTGAAGCTGTTGACGGAAGAGGGGCTGGATGTGCGCGTCGTGGCCCCGATGGGGGCGACGCCCGCCGATCTGGCGCGTATCCCGGAAGCGGCCTTCAACATCGTACTTTATCCTGAAATTGCCGATGTCACGGCCCGCTGGCTTAAAACCGCGCATGGCATGCCCTTCATCTCCACCATCCCCATCGGTGTGCAGGCGACGCAGAACTTTGTTGATGAGGTGCGGGCCATTGCCGGCCTGCCGACGCGCGAGGGCCGCACTCGCGACCGCCTGACCTGGTACAGCCGTTCCATCGACAGCAACTACCTGACCAACAAGCGGGTTTTCATCTTCGGCGATGCCACCCACGCCATCGCTGCCGCCCGTATCGCGTCGGAGGAACTGGGGTTCCGGGTCTGCGGTCTTGGCACCTATATGCGGGAATTTGCCCGCGACGTGCGCGATGCCGCTGCTAAATATGGCGTGGAGGCCGTGATCAGCGATGATCATCTGGAGGTGGAGGCCGCGATAGTGGCCGCCCGGCCCGAACTGGTGCTGGGCACGCAGATGGAACGCCACATCGCAAAGCGGCTGCGTGTGCCCTGCGCCGTCATCTCTGCCCCCACGCATGTGCAGGATTTCCCGGCCCGCTATTCCCCCCAAATGGGGTTTGAAGGAGCGAATGTCATTTTCGACAGCTGGGTTCATCCGCTGATGATGGGGCTGGAGGAACATCTGTTGCAGATGTTCCGCGACGATTTCGAATTCAACGACAGCGCCAGCGCCTCGCACCTGCATCCGCAGGCGCCGGCCGTCAAGACGGTGGAGGCAGCGCCGGCCCCGGTGGTGGCAGCCGCCCCGACCGGGGTGATCGCCACCTGGACATTGGAGGCTGAAAGAGAGCTTCAGAAGGTTCCGTTCTTCGTCCGGGGCAAGGCCCGGCGTAACACCGAACTCTTTGCCCAGGGCAAGGGGATTCATCCGATAACCGTGGAGACGCTGTATGACGCGAAAGCTCATTTCGCCCGCTGACAGCACTCCCGTTCGGGTGGTGCTGGTAACGCTGGACAACCACATCGTGGCGGCCGTGGACGCGGCCCGTCTGGCGTTGACGCGCGAACTGCCGGGGCTGACGCTGACGGTACATGCCGCCACGGATTGGGCAGAAAATCCGGGCCGTCTGGCCGCCTGCCGGTCGGACATCCTGGCCGGCGACATCATTATCGTTTCTATGATCTTCGTGGAAGAACATGTGAAGGCCATCGCGGATGTGCTGGAGGCACGGCACCGCGAATGTGACGCCATGGTCTGCTGCATGTCAGCCGGCACGGTCATGAAATACACGACCATGGGGCGCTTCCGCATGAGCGACGAGCAGAAGGGCCCCCTGGCGCTTCTGAAGAAGCTGCGGGGCTCCAGTTCGCGTGGTGGGCGGGACAGCGGCAAAACGGCGGGCGAGCGGCAGTTGGCCATGCTGCGACGTTTGCCCAAGCTGCTGCGTTTCATTCCCGGCACGGCGCAGGATGTGCGCAACTATTTCCTGACCTTGCAGTACCGTATCGCCGCGTCGGAAGACAATGTCGCCAACATGATCCGCCTGCTGGTCGCTAAATATGCACGTGGCGACCGCAAAGGCCTGCAAACTCGCGTCACGGCGGGCGATCCTGTCGAATATCCCGATGTTGGCCTTTACCATCCGCGCCTGAACCCGCGTGTTACGACGCAACTGTCGATACTGCCCAGCGTGCCGTCACCGCGCGGTACCATCGGCCTGCTGCTGATGCGCACCTATATCCTGTCCGGCGACACCGCCCATTATGACCGCGTGATCGCGGCGCTGGAGGGGCGGGGCTATCGCGTGGTGCCCGCCTTCTGTTCCGGCCTGGACATGCGGTCGGCGGTGGAGCGTTTCATGCAAACGGATGGTGGCGGTGTGGCCATCGACGCGCTATGTTCACTGACCGGTTTCTCCCTGGTCGGTGGTCCGGCCTATAGTGACAGTGCCGCTGCCGCCCGCACCCTGGGCAAACTGGATGTGCCCTATCTGTCCGCTTTCGTGACGGAGTTCCAGTCCAAGGAAGGCTGGCAGAAATCCGGCCAGGGCCTGACCCCTATCGAAACCACGCTGATGGTAGCCATCCCTGAACTGGATGGGGCCACGGGCGCCATGGTCATCGGCGGTCGTTCGGAGGGGGGCACCAAGCCCAAAACTTGCACCTGCGCCCGCCAGTTGGGTCAATGCCCCACCAACCGCGCCTGCATGCAGCCGGATGAGGAGCGGGTGGAGCTGCTGGCCGGTCGGCTCGCCGCCCTAGTCGACCTGCGGCGTAAGCAGCGGCGGGAACGGCGCATCGCCGTTACCCTCTTCAACTATCCACCCAACAGCGGAAGCATCGGCACTGCCGCCTTCCTGGCGGTATTTGAAAGTCTGTATGCCACGATGCAGCGTCTGGCCGCCGAAGGCTATGATGTTGCTGTGCCCGACAGTGTCGACACGCTGCGCACTATGCTGCTGGAAGGCAACGCAGCCCTTCACGGGACGGAGGCCAATGTCCATGTCGTTGTATCGGCGGACGATCATGTGCGTCGCGAACGCCATCTGGCCGATATCGAGGCGCAATGGGGTCCCGCACCGGGCCGCATCCTGAGCAACGGGCGCGGCATCTTCGTGCTGGGCCGGCAGTTCGGCAATTTGCTGGTCGGGCTGCAACCCTCCTTCGGGTATGAAGGCGATCCGATGCGGCTGCTGTTTGAGGGCGGGTTCGCCCCCACCCATGCCTTCGCCGCCTACTACACCTATCTGCGCGAAACGTTCCGGGCCGATGCCGTGCTGCATTTCGGCACGCACGGCGCGCTGGAATTCATGCCGGGCAAGCAGACGGGCCTGTCGGCCACCTGCTGGCCCGACCGCATCCTGGGTGCCTTGCCTAATATCTATCTCTATGCCGCCAATAACCCGTCCGAAGGCTCCATCGCCAAGCGCCGGTCAGCGGCCACGCTCGTCTCCTACCTGACCCCGCCGATCACCCAGGCAGGGCTGTATAAGGGGTTGAGCGAGTTGAAGGTCAGTCTCGACCGCTACCGCACGACCGAGCCCGAGGCGGCGGTGGAACGCAGCCGGATGATGGCCCTTATCCGGGTCCAGGCCGAACAGTTGGACCTTAGCCCCGCCCCGCCCGGCGCCGACGAGGGACAGGTGGTGCAGTATCTGATGCAGCAGATGATGGAGCTGGAATATGCCCTGATCCCCCATGGCCTGCATGTGGCGGGCCAGGGCATGGACCGGGCACAGCGGCTGGAACTGCTGGGGCATGTCGTAACGGGGATGGAGGATGCGGCCTTCCTGCGCGGTGATGCCACCCTGACCACCGCCATTGTCGATCAGGATGCCAGTACCATCGACCTGGCGCTGCGTGGTGCGGACGACGCTAAGCGTGTGACCGTCGCCCGCCTTTCCGCCATGAATGCGGGTCTGGCGCGGAATGAGGAACTGGACGGTCTGGTCCGTGCCCTGGACGGACGGTTCATCATGCCGTCGCCGTCTGGCGATCTGCTGCGCACGCCCGACCTGCTGCCTACGGGCCGCAATATCCATGGCTTCGACCCGTTCGGCATCCCCAGCGCCTATGCCTTGCAGGATGGGGAACGGCAAGCGGCCCGTGTGATCGAGCGGTATCGTCAGATCGACGGACGCCTGCCGGAAACCGTCGCCATTGTTCTGTGGGGTACAGATAATCTGAAGACCGGTGGTGCGCCGATGGCGCAGGCCCTGGCCTTGATGGGGGCCCGTCCCCGTCTGGATGCCTATAACCGCGTCTGCGGGGCGGAGCTGATCCCTCTGTCGGAGCTGAAGCGGCCGCGCATCGATGCGGTCATGACTTTGTCCGGCATCTTCCGCGACCTGCTGCCCATCCAGGCCAGCATGCTGGCAGAGGCCAGTTACCTGGCCGCCACGGCGGATGAGCCGGTGGAGATGAACTTTATCCGCAAGCATGCGCTGGCCTATTGCGAGGCGCATGCTTGCGTGCTGGAGGTGGCAGCCTACCGCGTGTTCTCCAATGCCGAAGGGGCCTATGGCGCCAATGTGAACATGCTGATCGGCTCCTCCTCCTGGACGGATGATGAGGAAATTGCCGAGACCTATACCCAGCGCAAAAGCTTTGCGATCAATCGCAAGGGCAAGACCAGCCATCAGGCTGCCGTGCTGGACTCCATCCTCAGCGATGTGGACATGGCCTATCAAAACCTGGACTCGGTCGAGGTTGGGGTCACCACCATTGAACATTATTTCGATACGCTGGGTGGCCTGACCAAGGCCGTATCCCGCGCCAAAGGCGATGCTGCCCTTCCCGTCTTCATCTCTGATCAGACGCAGGGCGAGGGCAAGGTCCGCACGCTCGGCGAACAGGTGGCACTGGAAACCCGCACCCGGACCCTGAACCCGAAATGGTTCGAGGGGATGTTGAAACACGGATACGAAGGCGTGCGCCATATCGAGGCGCAGGTGACCAACACCTTGGGTTGGTCGGCCACGGCGGGGGGCATCGATCCCTGGGTCTATCAACAGATGACAGAGACCTTCGTCCTCGATCCCGAGATGCGTCGGCGTCTATCGAACCTTAATCCAGCCTCTACCGCCCGGGTCGCTGCTCGGTTGATGGAGGCGCATGAACGCAACTACTGGCAGCCGGACACAGAAACCCTGAACGCCTTACGTCGGGCGGGTGAGGAACTGGAAGACCGTCTGGAAGGCGTGGCAAGGGAGGCTGCCGAATGAATATTCAGATCAACACCCGTAGCGTGGAAAAGGATGCACGACTGGTACAGTCGCTGCGCGAACGCGCCGATGGGGAGGGGAGCGTTCAGGTCCACCTTGATCCCACCATGGAGATCGACGGGGCGAAGGTCTTCGCCGTGTATGGCAAGGGTGGGATCGGTAAATCCACCACCTCCTCCAACCTGGCCGTCGCCTTTTCAAAGCTGGGTAAGCGGGTGTTGCAGATCGGCTGCGATCCCAAGCATGACTCGACCTTCACCCTGACCAAATGCCTGATCCCCACCGTCATCGACGTGCTGGAGAAGGTGGGGTTCCATTCCGAGGAGTTGCGGCCCGAAGATTACATGGTCCAGGGCTATAACGGCGTACAATGCATCGAGGCGGGTGGGCCGCCGGCGGGCACGGGCTGCGGCGGCTATGTCGTGGGGCAGACGGTTAAGCTGCTGAAGGAACATCACCTTCTGGACGATACCGATGTCGTGATCTTCGACGTGCTGGGCGATGTCGTCTGTGGTGGCTTCGCGTCGCCGTTGCAACATGCCGAACGGGCTGTGATTGTGGCGGCCAATGATTTCGACAGCATCTTCGCCATGAACCGCATCGTGGCGGCGATCAAGGCCAAGTCGAAGAATTATGAGGTGAGGCTGGGCGGTGTGATCGCCAACCGGTCGCGAGAAACCGACCAGATCGACCGCTACAACGCCGCCATCGGATTGAAGCGTCTGGCCCATATCCCGGACAGCGATCAGGTTCGCCTGAGCCGCCTGAAGAAAAGCACCCTGTTCGAAATGGGTGACAGCCCGGAGATCGTGGCCATTCAGCAGGAATATCTGAAACTGGCCGAAACGCTGTGGGCGGGGACGCCGGGGCTGCTGGTGGAGCCGATGAAGGACCGGCAGATATTTGACTTCCTTGGGTTCGAGTAACGGGGGCCTGCAATGACGCATGTCGACCACATACGCCGAACCGGCGAGATCGAACATTACTTCGATCGCACCGCCCTGGATGCCTGGAAGAAGCTGACCGGTGAACAGCCGGTCAGCGGCATCCGCGCGACCGTCCGGCGGGGCCGGGACACCATGCGTCAAATCCTGATGGGCCTGTTGCCGAAGGACCTGACAGGCTGGCGCATTTTGGACGCCGGTTGCGGATCCGGCGTGATGTCGCTGGAACTGATGGATCGCGGTGCCGATGTTCTGGGTATCGACCTGTCGGCACAGATGGTGGAATTCGCCCGTCAGCGTGCGACTGAGTATCGGTCTGGCGGCGCGCATGTGGGCACGGTGCGGTTCGACAGCGGCGACATGCTGGATGTGCAGCATGGCCGGTTCGATGCCGTGGTGGCCATGGATGTGCTGATCCATTATGAGGCCGCGCATGCGACGCGCGTGCTGGAACAGCTGGCGGCGCGCACCGACCGCAAGATGGTTTTCACGCTGGCGCCGGGCTCGCGCTTCCTGCGCACCATGTTGGCGGCAGGCCGGGCCTTCCCGCGCGGCAACCGCTCTCCTTCCATCTATCCGGTGGATACCGACCACCTTGTCGCCAACCTGGTCGCCGGCTCGGATATGGCGGGTTGGCTGGTCGGGCGGACAGAACGCGTTTCCATCGGGTTCTACAAATCCCAAGCCATGGAGGTCTTCCGGCCATGAGCATGGGCGCCGCCAACCGCAGGATTATCGGGCTCTGGCAGAAGCTGGGGACCCGTTACATGCCGTTCGCGGATGCGGCGTCCATGGAGATGCCGCTGTCGCGCCTGCTGCGACTGGCTTTGTTCCAGATATCGGTGGGCTGCGTCATGGTGCTGCTGAACGGCACTTTGAACCGTGTGATGATCGTGGAACTAGGCGTGCCGGTGGAACTGGTGTCCGCGGCCATCGCCATCCCGGTCCTGGCTGCGCCGTTGCGCCTGTTCTTCGGTTACCGGTCTGATGCCCATCGCTCCGTCCTTGGCTGGCGGCGTGTGCCCTATGTCTGGCTGGGCAGCCTGTTGCAGTTCGGGGGGCTGGCCATCATGCCGTTCGCCCTGTTGCTGCTGCAATCGCAGACGGTGGGGCCCGAGTGGGCGGGTGCGGTCGGTGCCTTCGGTGCTTTTATGCTGACTGGCTTTGGCATGCATATGTCACAGACGGCGGGGCTGGCGCTGGCCAGTGATCTGGTCCCGGCGGAAAAGCGACCGCGTGTGGTCGCCTTGCTGTACGTCATGCTGCTGATCGGCATGATCGGGGCGTCTGCGTTCTACTCCGTGGCCTTGGTGGATTTCTCCGCCATGCACCTGATCCAGGTGATCCAAGGGACAGCGGTCTTCACCATCGTTCTTAATGTCATCGCCATCTGGAAGCAGGAGGCCCGCAACCCGGCCCGGGTCGCCGAACGCGGCACGCGTGCCGGCTTCTGGGACGCGCTTGCTCAGTATCGTAGCGATGCAGGCACCGTACGCCTCCTGCTGGCCGTTGCGGTCGGGTCGGCGGCCTTCTCCATGCAGGATATCCTGCTGGAACCTTATGGAGGTGAAATCCTGGGCATGTCGGTGGGGCGCACGACCCTGCTGACCGGCTTTTGGGCGATGGGCACCATGGCGGGTTTCGCGTGGGCAGCGAAAAGCCTGGGCCGGGGCGGGGAGATGTACCGCATCGCCGCGCGCGGCCTGCTGATCGGGATCAGCGCCTTTTCGGTGATCATCCTGGCAGAGCCGCTGGAAATTCACAGCCTGTTCTATCTGGGCGCTGCCGGTGTCGGGCTGGGGGGCGGGCTGTTCTCTGTGGGTACCCTGCTGGGGGCCATGGCGGTATCGGCACGGTCGGAAAGCGGCATCGTGGTCGGTGCCTGGGGGGCGGTTCAGTCCACGGCCATGGGCTGCTCCCTGCTGGCCGCCGGTCTGATCAAGAATGGCGTCAACTCTCTGGCGCTCGATGGGCGCCTGGGTGAGGCGATGACGACCCGCGCTGCCGGCTATCTCACTGTCTATAGTTTTGAAATCGTACTGCTTTTCGTCTGCTTGGCAGTGATAGGCCCTCTGACGGGCCTGCGCTACCGGGCGGTGGGTTCTGGTGACATGCGTTTGGGCCTGGCGGAGATGCCCGGCTGAACGCCGGCGCAAGCGCCATCAACTGGAGGGACAAAAATGACCGGTTCTCTCGGCGGCAGCCTTGATGTGGCGCAGATGGTGCTCTACGCCTTCTGGCTCTTCTTTGCCGGCCTTCTCTGGTATCTGCGGCAGGAGGATCGGCGGGAGGGCTACCCGCTGGAGGAGGATGCGACGGGACGGTACAACAAGAACCCGTTCCTGTTCATTCCCCCGAAAAAGACCTTCGTTCTGCCGCATGGTCAGGGTGCCAAGCAGGTGCCGGACTTTGTGCGCGATACGCGCCCCCTGTCCGCCAAGCGTTTTGCCAAGGCACCGGGTTCGCCGATCGAACCGCTGGGCAACCCGCTTCTGGCTGGCATCGGTCCCGGCTCCTGGGCGGAGCGGGCCGAACATCCTGATATGACGGCCCATGGTGATCCGCGCATCGTGCCGCTGCGCACGGCCGCCGGCTTTGCGATTGCCGAAGGCGAAACCGATCCGCGCGGCCTGTCCGTCGTCGCCTGCGATGGCAAGGTGGCGGGCACCGTTGCCGATGTCTGGGTGGACCGGTCAGAGCATCTGATCCGCTATTACGAAGTGGCCGTCGCCGCCGGTGAAACGGCGCGCAACGTGCTGCTGCCCAACAACTTCGTTGTGATCCAGACGGGTCGCGGTAACCGGCGTCAGCTTTATGTCCACGCGGTCACCGCAGCGCAGTTCGCGGACGTGCCGGCCACGGCACAGGACGGGATCGTGACCCTGCGTGAGGAAGACAAGATCGCCGCCTATTTCGGTGCCGGTCTTCTGTACGCTGTCAGTGACAGACAGGAGTCGCTGCTGTGAAACAGTTCATTGCCCGCGAACATGAGATTGAGCCGATCCCCGGCCTGCCGGGGCATTTGCCGGCAGGTGAGGAGATTCTCTGGCAGGGGCGTCCCTCCGCCCGGCTGGTGGCTAAGCATGTGCTCAAAAGCAACTGGATCGGCGGCTATTTCGTCGTCCTGGGCCTTTGGGCCGCCGCTGCCGGTGTGGCGGACGGCCAGCCGGTGGGTGGCATCCTGTTTTCTGTCGCCGTGCTGATTGGTCTGGCGGCATTGGCGCTTGGCCTGCTGGAACTGTTCGCCTGGGCGGTGGAGCGGACGACGCTTTATACCGTCACAAGCGAAAGGGTGGTGATGCGGTTCGGTGTGGCCCTGTCGATGACGCTGAACCTGCCCTTCTCCCAGATCGATACGGTCGCGCTGGGCCGGCTGGGCGGCAAGGCGGGGACCATCGCCATGGCCCTACGACAGGGGTATCGGCTGTCCTGGATGGTGCAGTGGCCGCATGTTCGTGGCTGGCGATTTGCATCCCCGGAACCCAGCCTGATCTGCCTGGCCGACGCCGAAGCGGTGGCCGCCATTATGACCCTGGCCTATGGGCAGAATGCCAGCGCCCGGTCCGACCATCCGCGTCTGCAGGTGGCCGCCAATTTGGTTGATACCATCCCGCATGCTGTTGATGCGGAATAGGAGGGGATGATGCCATCCGCGCTTAGCCTGGGTTATCTCGACAGCCGGAAGCGGCGGGGGACGAACCGGTTCCCGCGCTGGATATTGTTGTCCACCGCCATGCTTCTGACCTTCGCCACAGCCGCCGTTATGTTCGGTCAGGAAACGGGGATCGGGGTGGTGCGGGAGGAGGCGAGCCGTCCCGTCGCGATCCGCGATATCACCATCACCCGCGCCGCAGGCGATAGGGTGATGGTCACGGACGCGACGACGGGGGCGGTGATTGCCGACTACCCCGTTGATGAGGGCGGGTTCGTTCGTGGCTCCTTGCGGGCCTTTGAACGGATGCGCGATGTGGCGGCGGCACCCAAGGACGCGCCCTACCGTCTGATCCGTTGGGAATCCGGGCGGGTTAGCCTGTCGGACACCGCGACGGGCGAACGCATCTATCTTGACGCATTTGGCCGGGACAACGCGGCGGCCTTTGCCGCCCTGCTCGGCCTGCAAGGGGGAGCGAAGTCATGAACCCCGTCTTTGTCCTGATGCGGCGGCGGGAAACCGTCGACTGCACCGTCGAGATCAACAATACGTTCGAAGCGTTGGGCGCTCATCTGCGCTTCGATAATGGCGTCATCGTCCATCCGGGGGACGAGGTGCTGGTGCATGGGGCGCCGGTGCAGGTGCCCTATGGCGAAAGCCGCAGTTTCCGCCGCCAGGCGACCATTACCCGGGCCGGTGCGCTGGAGCGGGCCTGGACCCGGGCGACCGGCGATCTGGACATGCTGGAATTATGCGAATTCAACTTCACGGAGAGGGCGTTGTCATGAGCAACCAGGCACTGAAGGCCAATCTCCACGACCATGAACCCTCAATCGAGGAAAAGCTGGCGGCGGTCAATGACACCACGCGCAGCGCGATGGTCTCCACCATGCTGGCGCCGCGCTTCTACACCACCGATTTCGACGAGATGGATCGGATCAATGTGGAGCCGGTGCGCGCCGAATGGGACGCGCTGATCGCGCAAATGCGTAGCGACCCGAACAGGGGACATTTCCGCCGCAATGCCGACTGGGACAATATTGACATCAACGATCTTGAGCCAGCACTGCGCGAGGAACTGACCGATTTCCTGGTCTCCTCCCTGACGTCGGAGTTTTCAGGCTGCGTCCTTTACAAGGAAATGAAGCGGCGGGGGACCAACAAGGAAATCTGTGAGCTGTTCGGCTACATGAGCCGTGATGAGTCCCGCCATGCCAGTTTCATCAATGACGCGCTGAAGGATTTCGGCATCGGCGTCAATATGGGCTTCCTGGCCAAGGCCAAGAAGTACACCTACTTCAAGCCCAAGTTCATTTATTACGCCACCTACCTGTCGGAAAAGATCGGCTACGCCCGATACATTACCATCTTCCGCCATCTGGAAAAGAACCCGGATCGCCGGTTTCACCCGATTTTCAAATGGTTCAAGGAATGGTGTAATGACGAATTCTCGCATGGTGAGGCGTTCTCTTTGATCATCCGTTCGGATGAACGTTTGATGCAGGGCGTCAACAAGCTATGGATCAAGTTTTTCCTGTTGGCTGTGTTCGCCACCATGTATGTGCGCGACCATATGCGCCCGGCCTTTCATGCCGCCATGGGCGTGAATATTGATGATTACGACATGCGCGTTTTCCGCCTGACGTCGGAGATTTCGCGCCAATGCTTCCCGCTGGTCCTGGACCTGGACAATCCCGCCCTGTGCGAGGGGTTCCGGCGCATGGAACGGATTAACCAGCGCATGATGGCGGCCAAACAGCGCGGTGGCGTTATGGGCGCGGTCGGCAAGGCTTTCTGGGGCGCTGCTGCGGGCGTCAACTTCCTGCGCATGTACATGATCCCGGCAAAGACGAACGCGATCCCCGCGACCTCCCGCCTTCAGCCGGTCTGGTAGGGCGCCATGGAAGTCGCCAACCCGGTCATCGTTGTGCTGATCGCCATCGGGGTCTGGTGGTTGTCGACCGGGCTTGTTCTGGCCATGGTCCATCGGACCGAGCGTGGCGGCTGGGGTCCGGTACAGGTCATGCCGCTGATGACGCTGTTCGGCGTCGCCGGCGTTGGTCTGATGTGGATTGGGGCGCAGGAGAAAACCTCGTTCGGGTCCTATGCCGGGTTCTTCGGGGCGCTGCTGGTCTGGGCCTGGCATGAAGCGGCGTTCCTGACCGGTGTCCTGATGGGTGGTCGGTCTGGGGAATGCCCGCCGGCCTTGTCCGGTTTCGCCCGGTTCCGGGCGGCGTGGGAAGCAATCAGTGACCATGAGATCGCCATCCTGATCACAGGGCTGGTACTGTGGCTGCTGCTGTCGGACAGTCCCAACCTGTTCGGTCTGGCGGCGTTCGGGCTGCTGTGGGGGATGCGGATTTCTGCCAAGCTGCTGATCTTCTTCGGGGCGCCCAACGCAATCAGCGAATTGATGCCAAGCCGCATCGCGCATCTGAAAAGCTACTTCAAGACCGATCACCTAACGCCGCTTTTCTATCTGCTGATGGGGGTGGCGGTGGCCCTGTTCGTCCTTCTGGTCATCGCAGCCAGTGAGGCGACACAGGATCATTCCGTGGTCGGGCACTCACTGCTGGCGACGTTTATGGCGCTGGCCATCCTTGAACATCTGGTTCTCGTCCTTCCCGTCTCCGATACGGCGCTTTGGCGCTGGGCGGTGCCGGGTGGGGTCAAACATGGCCGGTCGCCCATTGTCGGGCCAGCGGCCGACAAGCAGCAATAAATCTGGAATACAGGGACGGAAAGGGGATTAAAGATGGACATTTTCGCTCATATGCAACAGGCATTGCACGACCTGAAGACAGCGGGCAATTACCGCGTCTTCGCTGAACTGGAACGTCAGTGCAGTGCCTTTCCCCGGGCGACAGTCCACCGTGCCGATGGTGACACAGGTGAAGTCACCGTCTGGTGTTCCAATGATTATCTGGGCATGGGACAGAATCCCAAAGTGACCGGGCGGATGACGGAAATCATCGCCAAATGCGGGGCAGGGGCCGGCGGCACCCGCAATATCTCCGGCACCAACCATTACCATGTGCAGTTGGAGAAGGAGCTCGCTGACCTGCATGGCAAGGAAGCGGCGCTCATCTTCACTTCCGGCTATGTCTCTAACTGGGCGGCGCTGGGTACCCTGCTGTCACGCATCCCGGGCATCATTGTCTATTCCGATGCCCTGAACCATGCCTCGATGATCGAGGGCATCCGCCATTCCGGTTGTGAGCGCCGTGTCTTCCGGCACAATGATTATCAGCATTTGCGCAAGCTGATGGCCGCCGATGATCCGAAGCTGCCGAAGATGGTCGCGTTTGAATCCGTCTATTCGATGGATGGCGACATCGCGCCGATCAAGGAGATCTGCGACGTGGCCGATGAATTCGGTGCCATCACCTATATCGATGAAGTGCATGCCGTCGGCATGTACGGCCCCCGTGGCGGCGGCGTGGCAGAGCGGGAAGGCCTGATGGACCGGATCACGGTTATCGAAGGCACGCTTGGCAAGGCCTATGGCTGCATGGGCGGTTATATCACGGGATCGGAAGTGCTGGTCGATTTCGTCCGCTCCTTCGCATCCGGCTTCATCTTCACCACGGCCCTGCCGCCGGCACTGGCCGCCGGTGCCACCGAGGCAATCCGGCATCTGAAGGAAAGCCAGGTCGAACGGGCCCGCCATCAGGCGACGGTGGCCAAGGTGCGCCAGGCACTGGACGCGCGCGGCATCCCACACATGCATAATCCCAGCCATATTGTGCCGGTGATGGTGGGCAATGCTGCCAAGTGCAAATGGATTTCCGACATCCTGCTGGATCAGTTCGGGATCTATGTGCAGCCCATCAACTATCCCACCGTTCCGGTGGGCACCGAACGTCTGCGCATCACGCCGACGCCGTTGCATTCGGACGCTGATATCAAGCATCTGGCCGATGCATTGTCGTCCCTGTGGTCTCAATGTGCGCTGGCCCGGAAGGTGGCGTGACCCCGGGAGGCGGCCATGGGCATGATTGATCGAAAAATCGTCATTCCGGCGGTGGCCGCCGACGGATCGCTTTATCCAATCGAGAAGATGCAGGCCCATATCACGGGCCAACTGCATCTGGCGGTGTCGGTCTTCGTCTTTGACAGGGACCGATTGCTGCTGCAGAAGCGTGCCCAGGGCAAATATCATTGCGGGGGTCTTTGGGCCAACACCTGCTGCTCCCACCCGCACTGGCAGGAAACGGTTGAAGATTGCGCCGCCCGCCGTTTGACAGAGGAACTGGGGATTACGCTGCCCCTGCGGCGTCACCAGACTGTCGATTATGAGGCTGATGTCGGCGCTGGCCTGCGCGAGCATGAGCGTGTGACGCTGTTCAGCGCCTCGGCTGATAGGACCCGTCTGGTCTCATTTCCGGACCCGGAAGAGGTTGAGGCTATCCGATGGATCAGCTTGGCCAACCTACGGCGTGAAATCGCGCGCGATCCCAACAGCTTCACACCGTGGCTGCGGATCTACATGGACCGGTTTCCCGACCTGTCCTTCGGCCAAGCGGCCTGATTTTCAAAGTCGTGGATCAGCGATGAGCGTCGGCGACTGCTAGCCCGTTTCACATGCGCTGGACAAAAGAAAACAGGGGGAGCCTTGCGGCTCCCCCTGGAGTTGTCGCCGTCATGGGGGAACGACGGCCCATGACAGGGGAAGCTGCGGGACGTGCCCGCAGCAGGCCCTTTATGGCTGGGTAACGGGCGTGGCGGCGCTGCCACCCAGCACTTCGGTCTTGCCCGGAATATAAGTGCTGAAGTTCGGCACATCGGACGGACCCTTGACGGCAACAGCGTCGATGTAATCCTTCAGCATAGACACACCATAAAGCGGCTTCTGCACCCCGTTATGGCACGTCGCACAACCGATTTTCAGGACATCACCCTCCGGACCCTTACGATTGGCCGGAAACACGGGTGACAGGCCTTCCATGTAGTTCACGTTCAGATGTCGGGCCATCTTGATACCGTGCCAGGCGGTCACCCGCTGCGGCGGGCTCTGGTCCCAGTCATTGAAGGCGCGGGTGTTGTGGCAGGTCGTGCAGTTCACGCCGAGCGATTCCGACATGTGCACCATCAGTGCCCATGTTTCTTCGGTTTCCTTGGTCCCGGCGGGGTTCTTGCCCGTGGGAAGGGCCGTCGTGGAATGCACCCGGATCGGCTTGTCACCCAGCAGATAATCCGACAGAGCGTTCTGCGGCAGGGAGGTTTTGCCGGCATTGACCGCGACAACATTCTGACCGCTGCGGTTGGACGTCATATTGCCCGCAGGCTTGGGGTCCAACGTCGTGCTCCAGACTTGAGCTGGGACACCCTTGCCACGATGGCAGGTGTAGCAGGTGACACCCGTTTCAGCCACATGGGGCTTCCAGTCGACGTTGATTGACTGGGTCATCTGGATCATGCGTCGGGCGACGACCTTTTGATAGATCTCGTCTGACGCCATATTGTCGGGGTTATGACAGTAGTTACAGCCAGCTTCCGGCGCCACCCATTCGGTGATGGAGGCCATGAACTGATTGAACTGGTCGCCCGACAGATTGCCCAGGACCTGGACGTTCTGATAAAGCGCAGAGGCCTTGTCCCCTGATGGGTCAGCTTCCCAGGGGGCGGGGGGGGCGACATTGGCGGCCTTGAGGGCAGCCTCCGTCTCCACGTCCCGATGGTGATACATGCCGGTGCCGCGAAAGCCGAGCTGTTCGGTGGCAACGGGCGGTGCATCCCAGCCCGCGCCGACGAAGCTGGCCACGGCCAGCAAGGCGCCAGCGGAGGCGGCGAATGGTAACCAGAGTTTCATGGTCCTCCCTCCCTTATTGCGCCGGATCGACGACGTTGGGCCACAAGTCGGGCAGCGGTGAGACAAGCCCGTGGTTGACGCCCCACAGGTACCAATTGTCGACCACGGTGCCGGTCAGCAGGATGCCGATGCCGCCCGTCAGCGGTGTTAGGATGGCGAACCACCAGGCCCAGCGGTGAACGGATTCCATGGTTGCATTGAAACCCATCGTCCAGCGCCAGAACAAAGCGGCACGTTCAGAGGCGGTGCCCCGGTCAGTGATCTGTTCCAGCTCACGCTCGCCGCCATACTTGCCCACCGCCAGGATCGTCGCGCCATGCATGGCGAACAGCAGGACCGATCCGTACAGGAAGACGATGGAAAGGCAGTGGAAAGGGTTGTAGTAGAGATTGCCATAGCGGATGGAGAAGGCGGCCGTCCAGTCCAGATGCGGGAAGATGCCGAAGGGCACCGCCTCGGAGAAGTTGCCCATCAGCAGCGGGCGGATGAAGCCCAGCACCAGGAACAGCCAGATCGCCGCCGCAAAGGCCCAGGCCACATGCGTGCCCATCTCCAATTGGCGTGCACGGCGATAGACGCGAACCCACCAGAGCAGAACCGACAGGGTCAGGAAGAAGCCGGCGATCAGCCACCATCCCCCTTCCGCCAGCGGCGGCAGGACCTTCAGCCCATATTTGGCGGCTGGCGGTTCAAGGCCCAGCCAGAAAAGCTGACGGACGAACTGGATCGGGTCCCAGCCGACGGAAGCCAGCATGTTCAGACCAATGATCTCGAACGCGATGAAGCCGAAGACCAGCGACAGGGTGCCTAGGTAGCCCAGGTAAATCGGCCCGAGCTGCGCATTTCCGATCATACCGAACAGACGCACGAAGAACGGCTTACCGGTACGCGGACTATCGCCCCGGGGCAGCGGCATGCCTTCTTCGGCGGGGCCGCTGACTTGGATCGGGGTGATGATGTTCTGATATTGTGCCATCACACGTCCTCCTCAGCGCCAGATCGGAAGTTCAAGCCACCAGCTCCACCACTGGGGCCAGCCCTTATTCCAGAAGGGCCCACTGATGATGATGCAGACGGCGCTCCAGAATCCGGCATTCAGCGCCAGGACAAGACCCAGACGGTGGATACCCAGCGTGCCGATCGAATAGCCGATGATGTCGCGGAAGAAGGTGTCTTCATACTCCGGCGTCTTTACTTCTGCCTGTTTGCCCGGCTCGTCGAGCGAGGCGCCGGGATTAGCGGCGGACAGGATCAGGCCACCATGCAGCGACAGCGCCAGCGTCGTCGTGAAGAAGAACGACACGGCGATCATGTGTGCAGGATTGTAATGGAAATGCAGATATTGGTACCCGACATTCGACACCCAGTCGAGATGACTGAAGATGCCGTATGGAAAGCCGTTCCCCCAGGCGCCCAGCAGCAGCGGGCGGAATACCACCAGCGTCGCATAGGCGAAGATGGCGAACGAGAAGGCAAACGGTACGTGATACCCGATCCCCAGCTTTCGGCAGATTTCCACCTCGCGCAATGCCCAAGAGCAAAAGGCCCCTAAGGCGCAGACGGTGATCAACTGCCAAAGCCCCCCTTGTTTCAGCGGCGCAAGCGCCAGCCCATAGGACAAGTCAGGGGGAGCGATGGAAATTTGCCAGATGTTCCATGTTGGTCCGATCGCCGCCCCGTACAGGATCAGCGCCGTACCCAAAGCGGCAAAAAAAGCGGTGGTGACGCCGAAGAACCCGACATAGAAGGGCCCGACCCAGAAGTCGAACAGGTCGCCGCCGATCAGCGTTCCACCGCGCACGCGATATTTGCGTTCAAAACTGAGCAGCGCCATGTACGTGCCCTCCGAGAGAGGCCAGCCAGTTGGTCATCCAGTTGGCGATGTCTTTTGGTGAAAGTTGGCGGCGGGCGGGGCCGTCACCGGCCACGCCTGCTGCCGTCTTGAGGTTCTCAGCCGACGCTCGGTTGATCCGCATCCAGGGAGAGCGAATGTTCGATCGCGCTGGTCTTGAGGGGCTTGCCCTCCAGCCAGTTGAACCGTTCAGTGCTCAACAGGATGAAATGGATCAGGATGGCGAGCGTGAACAGAAACACGGACAGTGCAACCAGCGCCTTGCGCGGGTCGAACATCAGCCAGATTCTCCACATGTCGCTTTCTCCTTAGCCGATCATCGGCAGCAGTGATTGTGCCGTTTGGCCAATGCCTTCCAGAGAGGCATAACCATTGGGACCAGGGATCCACGGACGCCACATCCAGACCAGAACATGCGCGGCGATGGCAATCACCGTGAAGATCAGGAAACCCTGGATGAAGAACGAATGGACCTCGCGAGCTTCGCTTTCGGTCAGACCCGAAAGTGAGACGTTTGATGAGTCAGCCATCAAATCCACCTCCTAGTCTCGAATGCCGCGGCGCCCCCGCGGCAGGGTTCCAGCAGTGCCACCAAGGCGGCATTACCGGGTTTTTGACGGTGTCGAGCACACCGGCAAGGAAGTGGTTACACGTTGAACGCGTAACCGATGGCGGCGTGGGCCGACGAACGGGCCTCAGCAAAGATGGACTGCACGGGGCGCACTGCCCGGCGGTCGAAAATGTGGGTAATCCGGCTGGCCATCGCGGCCATCAGGCAGAGCGGATAGGAAATCAGGAAGACGAGGCGCATTTCTGCGCGCTCCAACTGGCGGTCCCTGGCGCCCCCATGTCCAATGCTGAACATCATCTTGTCCTCCCCGCTGCCGTCCCCCGACGGCATTCTGATTACTTCTTCAAGCGTGTACCCTCGCCGCCCCGTCGACATGACGCAGCGTGACTTCCGACGCGCCGTCGCGGCGCGCCTCACGTTCGGCTGCTTCGCGCACGCGCTTGGCAGCTGAAATCCGGACCAGAACAGGCTCCGCAAGGATGCGACGCTCCAGCAGCGCCTGCGCATCCGCCGTCCAGGGCATGGCACCGCTCCGGGTTGTTGTCGGTTCGATGGCATCCAGTTCACCCGCCCGGGGCAGGATGTCGAACAGCATGTCGAACAGGGCGTTGCAGACCTCCTGGATCAACCAGGCCGCACCCGAATAGCCCATGACCGGCGTGCCGATATGGCGACGGACAATGGCACCGGGATAGGAAAGCTGAATGAACTTGCCCCGCTGGCCCCGTTCGTTCATGTACATGCGTTCATTGAAGGAACCGAACATCACCATCGGCGGCTTGCCGGTGATCAGGTCCTGGACCGCATCATTGTCGGTCTTGACCCCCGGCTTGCGCTGTACCGCGAAGGCGCAGGGCAGGCCCATTTCCTCTTCGAGGAAATTGCGCACGCCGCGCGTATAGGTCTCGCTCGCCACGATGGCAAAGCTGGCCGTGCCAAAGAAATCCTGCGTCACCGACCGCCAGAGATCCCAGAGCGGCTTCAGCGTCGTGTGCTTTTCACGGCGAATGAAGGGTTCCGGGTCGAGCCCCAGCATCTCACCCAGCTGCCGCAGGAAGGCGGTCGTGGAGTGAATACCGATGGGGGCCTGCAAGTAGGGTCGATCCAACGTCTCGCACAAAAGGCGCCCGAATTCCCGGTACAGGCAGATATTGGCATCGGCATCGGCCAGCTTGCGCACATCATCGACATGGCTGCCCAGGGGGAAGACCATGTTGATCTCAGCCCCCAACCCTTCGACCAGACGCCGGATTTCGGCCAAGTCAGATGGCATGTTGTAGGTGCCATAGATCGGGCCGATGATATTGACCCGAGGCTTGGCCCCGTCGGGCCGGCGGCGCGGGGCAGGGACCTTGCCACCCTTGGGCCCGAATTCCGTCCACAGCCATTTCATGGCGCGGTCGGCACTCTGCCATTGATCCTCGTCGATTGTGCGCGGCAGGAAGCGGACGATGTTCGACCCTTCCGGCGTGACACCACCGCCGATCATCTCCGCTATCGACCCGGTTACCACCACAGCGGGAAGGTTTGGGTCCAGCGCCTGACGCGCCCGCTTCATCGCCCCTTCGGTGCCATGGCGGCCCAGTTCATCCTCCGACAGGCCGCTGACGACGATGGGCAGCTCATGCGGGGGCAGGGCGTCGGTATAGTGCAGGACGGAGGTGACAGGCAGGTTTTCGCAGCCCACGGGGCCGTCGATGATGACCTGCAGCCCCTTGATCGCCGTGAAGGCGTAGACGCTGCCCCAATAGCCACCGGCTCTGTCATGGTCGAGGATCAGCATCCGACGCTATCTCCATTCTCGACCGCATTGCGCGATTGGTTGACACGGGCACCGTACTTGCGGCGGAACGCGCTGCGGTCCTGGGGCACATCTTCCCAGATGCCGGCGGCATCACCGGTGCCGACCCCTTCAAAGAAGGCGTTCATGGCATCAAAGCGATGCTTGTTAGCAATGGCCGCGTTGATGACCGGTGGCAGCGACCCCGGCCCCGCAGGACCCATCAGGGGACGGGCGGAAATCAGGTTGGTGAAGTACAGGGCCGGCGTTCCCGCTTCCTTGGCCTTCTGGACCACGGGCGTGGTGCCAATGGCCAGATCAGGTTTGAACTCGGCAAACGCCGCCAGATCCTGCTCCAGCGAGGCGCGGAAGCGGACGATCACGCCCTTGGCTTTCAGCCATTCCGCATCTTCGGCATTGTACGGCGTCTTGGGACAGGCCGTGCCGACATAACGCAGGTCCGCCCCCAGTTCGACCAGCAGTCGCCCGACCAGCAGTTCGGACCCTTCATAGCCCGACAGGGTGATACGGCCATTGATACGGTTGGCGGCAAGACCCGCCGTGATGGCCGCGCGCATGGCGTTGCGCGTCTGATCAATCCGCGTCTGCGGCAAGTCGCAGCGTTGCCCGATGGCCGACAGCCAAGCATCTGTGCCGTCCAGCCCGATGGGAGCCGACCCCACGATGGGCCGTCCGGCGGCAGTGAATTCACGGAACGTCGCCGTGTAGAAGGGGTGGATGGCCGCCACGGCGGCACAATCCAGCGCGGCATAGAGATCGCGCCACTCCCGCACGGGAATGGTCGGCCCCACGGCCAGACCCATCGGCTCCAGCATATTACCGATCACCACGGGATCGGCGGGGAACATCTCCCCCACCAGCGTTACCGTGGGTTTATCCTTCAGGCCGGCGCGCGGCATCTGCACCGGGCCGGCCTCGGCCTCCTGCCGGGCGTAGGCCAGCATGGCGCCCGACAGCACATCCTTGGCCTCCGCATGCGTGGGCACGCCAAAGCCGGGGACATCGATACCGATAATGCGAACCCCGTCAATCTGCTTCGGCAGCATTTTCAACGGCACGCCGGAGGCTGTGGGCACGCAGAGATTGGTGACGATAACGGCATCATACTTGCCGGGATCGGCCATCTGATGAACCGCCTCCACAATATCCTCGTACAGCTTGCCAGTGACCAGCGTCTCTGAACTGAACGGCACATAGCCGACAGAGCGCTTGGCACCGTAAAAGTGCGAGGTGAAGGTGAGGCCATAGACGCAGCAGGCGGACCCCGACAGGATGGTGCCCACCCGCCGCATGCGCAGACCGACGCGCAGTGACCCGAAGGCCGGGCACATGGATTGCGGCTGGTCATGCGGCCCCTTAGGGTAATCGCGTTCCAGCCGGTCCATCACCTCGTCATTACCAGCCGCACGGGCGGCGGCACGCGACAGTTCGACACCACCATGGCACCCGGCGGCAGTGGCAGAGTGTCCGTCGTCCCCCGAAAGGGCCGTCTCGCCGGCAGCGTCGCGTGTGAAGTCCAAAGGCTGGTCGTCCATCTTATGTGCCCCTCAGACCCGGTCGTAGATGACTTCGAGCGAGGCGCGTTTCAGCGCGCCCGCGGGGCACATATCTTCTGGCGTTGCCGGTTCCAGCTGGAAATTGCCACCCGTCTGGCTGGCATCGAACAGGCCCAGCAGGCCGTCCTGATCCAGTGGGCGGGGCAGCACCGGCGGGGCTTCGGCCAGATTGATGGACAGCGCCTCAAACAGCGGGCCCCAGCGGTTATCGGGCGTGCCGATGATCTGGTAGTTGGCGCTTTTGCGGCGAATATCCTCATCCTGCGGGATGGAGGCCAGGACCGGGATGCCGACGGCGTCCGCGAAAGCCTGCGCCTCACCGGTGCCGTCATCCTTGTTGATGACCAGACCGGCCACACCTACATTGCCGCCCAGATTGCGGAAATACTTCACCGCCGAGCAGACATTGTTGGCGACATACAGCGACTGGAGGTCGTTGGAACCAACCACCACCACCTTCTGGCACATGTCGCGGGCAATCGGCAGGCCGAAGCCGCCGCAGACCACATCACCCAGGAAATCCAGCAGGACATAATCGAAGTCCCATTCATGGAACCCCAGCTTTTCCAGTGTCTCAAACCCATGGATGATGCCACGACCACCGCAGCCACGGCCCACTTCCGGCCCACCGAGTTCCATGGCGAACACGCCATCGCGCTTGAAGCAGACATCGGAGATGGACACTTCCTGGCCCGCATCCTTGCGGCGCGAGGCCGTCTGGATGATGGTGGGGCAGGCACGGCCGCCGAACAGCAGCGATGTCGTATCGCTTTTCGGATCGCATCCGATCAGCAGCACTTTCTTACCCAGCTGCGCCAGCATGTAGGACAGGTTGGCGAGCGTGAAGCTCTTGCCGATGCCGCCCTTGCCATAGATAGCGATGATCTGGGTTTCCTTGGTGACCTTGCCGACATGCGGCGCATCGGGTTCGATGGCCGCCTCCTCACGCAGGCGCCTGCTCATGGTTTTCGGGCTGCTGCGGACGTCCAGATCAAGACTCATGCGGCTTTCCTCCAGTCGATCACCATTTTCAGGCAGCCGAGGTCGTTGAACGCGGTTGAGTAGGCGGATGACGCCTGGGCCGGTGCGGCCTGGTGAGTCAGCAAACCGTCGAGGGACAGGCGCCCGGTTTCCACCAGCGCGATGACGGCGGAAACATCGTCGGGACGGAATTCCGCCGCGATGGACAGTGTCAGTTCCCGCATGAAGGCCGGGGCGAAGGCATAGCCAACGCGTTCTCCGTAAAATCCGGCCAGAACCAGCTCCGCCGGCTTGCGCAGGCGTGTGATGATCCCGTCGATAGCGGCGGCATCGCCGCTGGCATCGACGGCGGTGCCGTAGCGGACGTCGCCGTCATCACCGGGATCAGTCACCGTGTAACCGGTGGCACCGGGACGGCGCACAGACGCCTTTTCCCAAACCACGGGTGCCGCAAAACCAAGCGCCATCACAATGCGGGCGATCAACCGTCCCAGCACGCCATGGCCGATGACCAGATCGACCGGCCCCCGCGCCCGCATCACCGCGTGGTGCGCCGTTGCCGCCAGGGCCAGCAGCACCCCATTCTCTTCCAGGTCGGGGCCAATCGTGAATACCCGTGCGCCCGGCACGATCAGTTGTGACGCGTTGGCCCCGAACAAGCCCGCCGCATCGGCATAGCAACTGGCGCCCGGTACAAACACTATCTCGCCAACCTGATGTCCTGACAAAGGTCCGGCCTGAACCACGCGACCGACCGTTTCGTACCCAGGGACCAAGGGATAGGCCATGCCGGGAAAACGCGGCATGGTCCCCTGGAACAGCATCTTCTCCGTTCCTGTGGAAACGCCGCTGGCAACCGTCTCGACCACGACGTCGGCGGGGCCGGGAACGTGGAGAGCCAGCCGCCGAACGGCGACCTCTCCCGGTTTCTCGAACACGATGGCCGACGCGTACATCTTGTCGCCTCCCCAAGGCATAGCTTCTGATTACGCAAGTGTCATATTAAGTTGACACATATAACTGTCAATCAATATTTACACTTTTTAACCGTCTGGCCCCGTTCCGCTATCGGCGCGCGGTGACCAAAGTGGCGATAAGTGGGTTCGACGTGGTCACCGTGCGAACCGCCTGAAAGCCGGTGGATGACAGGAAGCCGGCGATTTCCTGCGCGCTACGGCAGCGCCCGGACCCCATTGCCAGGAAATAGAAGCCGAAATAGGCGGCGCTGAGCCGCGCGCCTTCGGATGTTCCATCCATGGCTTCAGCGACGATCAGCGTTGTTCCGGGGCGCAACGACCGGTGGAGATTGGCGAGAAGGGCCGCCACCCGCGAATCATCATGATCGCAGAGAATTCGGACCAGGGTGACGCAATCGGCATCATCGGGCAGCGGGTCGCGAACGAAATCCCCGCCATGAACCCGTGTACGCGCTCCCAGCCCCAGTGATTCCAGGTGGCAGACGGCACGGTCGGCGACAGCGGGAAGGTCGAACAGCCGCAGTTGCAGGCTGGCATGGCGGTCGGCTGCGGCTGCCAGGAACGCGCCGTCGCCACCCCCGACATCAAGCAGGATGCGCGTCTGTCCGAAATCATGGGCCGCCAGGATGCAGTCGGCCATCATGGCCTGGCTTTCCCGCATCAGCAGGGAATAGCCATCGACCTCTGCCGCCTGTGGCCCCCCGGTCCCCATATCCCGGACATAAGCCCAGTATTGGCGTAGTTCCGTCTGTGCGCCGGCAGTGCGCAGCAGGTGGTCGGGTTCGGTCAGGTCGCGATACAGCATGGCGTGGTGCAGCACCATGGCACCGAGTCCCCGGTCACTGGCCAGCACGGCCCCGGCATCATCCAGCACCCAGAGGTCGGGTGCCGGTTCAAGCAGAAGGCCCAGGCAAACGTTGGCCCGCAGCAGCACGCGCAGGCGCCCCTCCGGGATGCCCAGATGCGCGGCCAGAACCCCGGTTGTTGCCGGTGCGCCCTGCAAGGTCTCATAAAGCCCTAGCCGGACACCGGCCAGCAGCACCTGGGAGAAGATGAAGCCACCGGTCAGGCGGAACAGGTCGTTAGCCTTGCGGTTGCCGATACTGCGCAACAGCGGCAGCCGGGCAATCAGCTGGCGGAACCGGGGCGATGCCACAAGCCGGTTGCGCCAGAGCCGCAGCCGCAGGGCAAGCGGCAGGCTGTCGGTCAGCACCGGCGGGATAATCTGGCTTTTGGCGGACTGTGCCGACATGCCTGTGTCAAGCTGCGCTGACAGAGAGCGTCTTTGGCATCAGCCGTGTCGCCTCGTTCCGGATCATCGCGCGAAACGCATCCCGCCCGGCACAATCGGGCACACTGTCCGCAGCCGTTTCCACCAGGGTGCGCAGATGTTTCAGGACGGCGGGAATGCCGAGGGACATCGCGATGTTGGGTTTGCCATTGCGCCCATCCTGGCCGACCGGCTTGCCCATGCTGCCCGTCAGGCCGATCGCATCATAAAGATCATCTGCAACCTGATAGGCGGAACCCAGGGCATCGGCCAAAGTCAGCCAATCCTGTGGGCTGCCGCCGGAGGCCAACGCGCCGGCAGAGACCGCGCCCGCGAACAACGACGCCGTCTTGGCGCGATGATACTGGGTGATGTCGATCTCTGGTTCACTCTCCCACGCTTGACCGGCGACAAGCCCATAGGGTGATCCCACGGCCTTGGCGATGGTGGCGATCAATGGCGCTGTCAGGCGGGGGTTGTGCAGGGTTTCCCGCGCCACCGTCTCAAACGCCGCCACGATCAGGCCGTCACCCACCAGAAGGGCGATGTCCTCCCCAAACTCCGTATGCACGGATGTCTGTCCCCGGCGGGTGGCGGCATTGTCGAAGCAGGGCATGTCGTCATGCACTAGTGAGGCGCAGTGCAGCAGCTCAATCCCCACAGCCGCCGCGGTGGCGGCCTGCGGGTCCCGATCACCGCAGGCCGTCGCCACGGCCAGACACAGACGGGGACGGATACGTGCGCCGCCGGGGAAAACCGCGTGGCGCAGCCCCTTGGCCAGAAGGGGAGGACAGCCATTGGCCGTGGACAGCCGCAGGGCGAGCTGCAGTCCGGTTTCAATGCGCTCGGGCAAATCCATGGGGCCGTCTCCTCGCACTTATTTGTCAATTTCATTTGACGATAAAAAGTGTAAATCTAAATTGACACACCTTAAGCGAATGTCAATCCGCGAGGGACGGGCGTGAGCGGCGGAACTGAAAATGACGTGGTGATCGTTGGTGCCGGGATGGGCGGCCTGTCGGCTGCCCTGGTTCTGGCGAGTGCCGGTTTCAAGGTCGTGGTGATCGATGGAGCGGCGGGGCCGGGTGGAAAACTGCGGCAGGTAACGGCTGGCGGGCATTCATTCGATGCCGGTCCGACCGTTCTGACTATGAAGTGGGTGTTCGATACGCTTCTTTCCCGATGCGGCACGTCGTTGGAGACGGAGGTGGCATTGGTCCGCTCCGATCTGCTGGCCCGGCATTACTGGCGGGGCGGGGACGGGTTGGACCTGTTCGCGGATGTTGACCGCAACGCCGATGCCATTGGCGATTTCGCGGGCGCGTGTGAGGCCGCTGGTTTCCGACGTTTCGCCAATGACAGCGCCCGCATCTACCGATTGCTGGAACGCAGCTTTATTGATGCGCCCCGGCCCAATCCCTTATCGCTGTCAGCCCGTATCGGGCTGCATCGGCCAGGGTCGCTGCTGGCGCTGAAGCCTTACAGCACGCTGTGGTCGGCGCTGTCGGGCTATTTTGCAGATCCGCGTCTGCGGCAATTATTCGGGCGTTATGCCACCTATTGCGGTTCGTCACCGTTCCTGGCACCGGCCACGCTGATGCTGGTGGCGCATGTGGAACAGGATGGTGTGTGGATCGTCCAGGGCGGTATGCATCTCCTTGCACGGCGCCTGATGGCGGTGGCGGAACGCCTGGGGGTCGTGTTCCGGTTCGCAGAGAATGTCGTGTCCATCGATAAGGACCGTTCGGGCCGTGCCATCACGGGTGTCACGACCGACCAGCAGCGGCAGGTCAGGGCGGCATCGGTGATCTTCAATGGTGATGCTGCGGCCCTGGCCCAGCTGTTGGACCCGGGCAAGGTACCCCGCCGGCGGGTAGGGCAGCGGTCTTTGTCGGCACTGGTGGCCTGCGGTCCGGCCATCCCATCGGGCGTGCCGCTGGCCCATCACACAGTCTTCTTCTCCGACGATTACAAGGCGGAATTCGACGCCATCTTGCGCCAGCATCGCCCACCGGCGGACCCCACAATCTATGTCTGCGCCCAGGACCGCACCGACGCCGGCGCCTTGCGCGGGACGGCGGCGGGGAGCGGGGAACGGCTTTACAGCCTGATGAACATGCCGGCGGACGGTGATGGCCATGCCTACACGGAAAGCGAGATCGACCGATGTCTGTCTTCGATGGAACGCCGTCTGGCCCGCAACGGGCTGCCCCTGCTGTTGGACAGGCAGGTGATGTCGATCACGGCACCGGACGGGTTCAACCGTCTGTTTCCGGGTACGGGCGGCGCGCTGTACGGGATGGCATCGCATGGCGCCATGGCGTCCTTCCGACGGCCATCGTCGCAGGGCCCGATCACGGGCCTGTATCTGGCTGGGGGCAGCGTGCATCCGGGGCCAGGGGTGCCGATGGCGGCCCTGTCGGGCAAGATCGCCGCCGAACGATTGATGGCGGACCGGGCTTTGATCGGCCGGTCCCGCCCGGTGGCTATCACTGGTGGTATGCCGATGCGGTCAGTGACTGCGGACACTACGCCCTGACCATCATTGCCTTCATCGGCTCCGTCTTCTCCCCCTATTATCATTGGTCCGGGCGGGAGCGGCCCGATGATCACGTCGCCTTTAATGTCGCGCTCTATGGCCCTAACGGCAATATCTGGTGCATGACCGAACGCGGGCAGGCCAGTCTGGACCGTGGGCGGAATCACCTGCGGATCGGGTCCAGCGGCATGGTGATGCACGATGGCAGGCTGGTGATCGATTTCACGGAAACGGCCCTGCCCTGGCCGGGGCAGCGCCTGTTGCCACGGCGGGTCACCGGACGGGTTGAGTTGCACCCGGATATTGTCAGCGACGGCTATGTCGACCTGGATTCGGAGGGGCGGCACGTCTGGTCCCCCCGCATGCCCAAGGCCACGGCGATTGTCAGCTGCGATGCGCTGCCGGGCGGCGGCTGGCGGGGGCGTGCCTATCATGACATGAATTACGGTCAGCGCCCGGTTGAACAGGATTTCATCGGCTGGGACTGGGCGCGGGGTAATGTGGGTACCGGGGGGGATGCCGTCATCCTTTATGATGCCGTACCGCGCGTTGGGCCGCCCCGCCGTCTGGCGCTTCGGTACAGCACTTCAGGGACGCCAGATATCCTTGATCTGCCGGCGCGTCAGGAACTGCCGCGTGGGTTCTGGGGCGTGCGCAGTGGTGTTGCCTGTGACGTGGACTGGTCCCCGACGCTTGTTAAGCGGCTGGAGGATTCGCCCTTTTATACAAGGGCCTGTATTGAGACCACGTTAGCCGGACAGCGTCTTGAGATGGTGCACGAGACGCTGGATTGCCGCCGGCTGTCCAACCCATTGGTCCGGTTGATGCTGCCCTTCCGTATGCCGCGTCGGGCGCGGCCGGGCTGAGTTCACGGGGCCTTGTTATCTGCCTTGGCTCGTTTGGCCTCCCGTGCGGCGCGATCCTGCTTTTCATACCGGCGCAGGTCACGCCGCTGCCAGATATAGAAGGCGATGGCGAGGCCGAAGACCATTCCCGCCTCGATCAGGCCGAAATAATTCTCAGCCAAGATGCGCCACCTTCTGCCAGCGTTGCAGCCGTCGTATGCGCCGATCCTCAAGCCGCCGCTGCTGCAAATCCATCAGGATGGTGGTTACCCGTTCGATCTGTGATCCCTGCCTTTGCGTCGTCACACGCCGGCCTTCCGCCAATGCAAAAGCGTCGGCGGCGGCGGCAACAAGGCGGGCAACCGATGGATCGGCGGGCGCCGATGCGGCCATGGCATTGGTATCCGGTGCCAGGATGACAGGCCGGCTTGCCCGCAACACCAGGGACAGTTTGCGGGGCAGCGTGGTCCGGGCCCGCTGGGAAACACTGTCATAGCCGTTTTGGGCGATGCAGCGCCCGATATCCTGATAAGTCAGGGCGGCGGTGCGGATGGCATGCCGGCAGCCAGCGGGCAGGCGGGCAATACCGGCATGACCCAACAGGTAATGGCGATCCGCCTCATCCAGCAGCCGTTTCACCACCCCGGCCAGCGCCGGCGTGAAACGGGGATCGCGCAGAAAGGCATCGCCCTCTATCCCGGCATCACGCAGCCAGTCCAGCGGCAGGTAGAGCCGGCCATTGCGTGCATCCTCTCCCACATCGCGGGCGATATTGGTCAACTGCATGGCAAGGCCCAGGTCGGCGGCCCGCGCCAGGGTCCAGGCATCGCCGGTTCGCATGACCAGCGACATCATCAGCCCAACAGTAGAGGCCACCCGCGCCGCATATTGCTTTACCTCTGCAATGCTGCGGTACCGGCGGTCCACCATATCCATGGCAAACCCGTCCAGCAGGGACAAAGGGATGGTCTTGGAAATGCTGTGACCGCTCACAATGCGTTCAAAGGCGCGGTCACAGGCATGGTCGCAGGGCACGCCCTCATAAATCCTGTCCAGCCGTTGCCGCAGGCGTAGCAGGGCGTCGGGCCGCCGGGCCTGATCATCGATCAGATCGTCGGAATGGCGGCAGAAGGCGTAGAGCGCGTGAGCCGCCTGGCGTGTGCCGCGCGGCAACAACAGGGAGGCGATGTGAAACGATTTCGATCCACGCCGAATGGAGGCGGTGCAGGCATCCAGATCAACCCCGTCACCGGTAAAGCCGTAATTCATGTCCACCGTCCGTCGCGGGGCCAAGCGAGCCTTGTCAGGGCCGTCGGATGAAATCCTGATATCGTTGCAATCATTGGCGGGTAACCTGTCTTTCACGGTCGGTTACTCCCGCTGCCGTAACTGGTGACCGCGGCGGCATCTGGAACCAGCCCATCCACGATCCGTGCGGACGACAAAACACCGGGCAGCCCAGCGCCCGGATGCGTCCCGGCACCGCACAGGAAAAGATTGTCCAACTCCTCGCTGCGGTTATGTGGCCGGAACCAGGCGCTTTGCAGCAGTTTCGGTTCCAGCGCGAATGCCGCCCCCTGCCAAGACAGAAGCCGATCGCGGAAATCCAGCGGCGTGGCCATCTTGGACACGACGACATGGCGCTCCAGATCAGGCAGAAGCGTGCGCGACAGATGGGCCGCGATACGTTGTCGATAGGTTTCCGCCATGTCCTGCCAGTCTGTGGTGCCGCCCAGGTTTGGAACCGGGCTCAACACATAGAAGGCGTCGCAGCCGTCAGGCGCTACACTGGGGTCCACGGCGCTGGGGCGGTGCAGGTAGAGGCTGAAATCATCGGCCAGATGCTGCCGCTTGAAGATGTCGGTCAACAGGCCCTTGTACCGGGGGCCGAACAGCATGGTGTGGTGATCGACATCGTCATAGCGACGATTGGTGCCGAAATACCAGACGAACAGCCCCATCGAATAATCGCCGCGCGCGATTTTGGCATCGGTCCAACGGCGGCGGGGATGTTGGCTCAACAGCTTGCCATAGGTTGTGGCCGGGTCACCGTTGGAGATGACGATGTCCGCTGGCACGATCTCTCCCGATTTCAGGCGCACGCCCGTGGCCCGGCGACCCTGGGTCAGGATGGTTTCAACCGTCTCTCCCAACCGGATGACGCCGCCATTGCGGCGGACCAGATTGGCGATGCCATGGACCAGAGCATTTGTGCCCCCTACGGCATAATGCACCCCATATCGCCCCTCCAGATGCGCGATCAGGCAATAGAAAGAGGTGGCGGAAAAGGGATTGCCGCCAATCAGCAGCGGATGAAAGGAGAAGATGTTGCGAAGCCGCTCGTTCCTGAAATGCTTGGAAACAACCGAATAAACGGAACGATACCCACCCAGGCGGACCAGCCTTGCCAGGGTTTTGGCGGTGAAGGTCAGGCTGTGGAAAGGCTGATCGGCCAGTTGTTCAAAAGCCACCTCATAGATGCGGCGGCTTTCATCCATGAAGCTGCGATAACCCGCAACGTCGCGGGGATCGAAACGTGCAACCTCTGCCTCCATGGCTGCAGGGTCGCCGGAATAGTTGAACCAAGCACCGTCATCAAAGCGGATTTTATAGAATGGGTTGCAGGGCCGGATCTGCACATCATCGGATAGGCGCCCACCACAGTCGCGCCACAAATCCTCAAACATCCACGGTGCGGTGATGATGGTCGGGCCGGCATCAAAGACGAAACCATCCTGCCGGTGGGCGTAGGCCCGGCCGCCCGGTGCATCCAGCGGATCGATGATGGTGACGCCATAGCCTCGTGCTGCTAGCAGGGCGCCCGCCGACAGGCCGCCGACACCCGCACCGATGACCACGGCCTGTGGCCGTGACGGGTCGGGTGCCTGGGCGTCGGGCCTGACATGGGGGGTGATCATGTTCATGCGGCATCCACCCTGTTGGTGGGGCAGTTATGTATGGCGTCGGAAATCAGTCCCGCGACCATGTCGGCCCTGACTTCATGCAGAAGGTGACCGCCACGATCCACCGGCCTTAACCGGGCATCCCGCGCAATATCCCCCGCATGGCGCGTGTCTGACCAGGGAACCATGGGGTCGTCCTTTGCGGCGATCAGCGTGGGCGGGACGGGAAGGGCCGCCAGCAAGGCATCGAACCGTGTCAGATCCCATGCGGCCATCATGCCCAGTGCACCGCGCACATGACCGGAGGAGGTGAGAAGGCGGCGATAGAGCAATGCCCCGGCATTGTCGATCTGCGATCCGGTGGCCGTCAGCAGGTTGTCGCCGAACCAGCCGCCCCGTGCCACCGCTGCGAACAGGCTGGCCGACAGGGGGGCCGCGAACAAAGCCTTCGCCAGGGGGGAGAAGACCCGGTCCCCCCGGATGGGCCGAAAGGCGCCATTGATGGTCACCACCTTGGGGGGCGGCTTGACCGCGTCGCCCGTGCCCAATGATACCGCGATGGCGGCACCCGCCGAATGACCGATGATGACAGCTGGCACAATGCCAAGGGCGGTCATCAGCGCCTGCAGCGCCATCCGCATGCCGTTCAGCGACAGGTCGGGCCAACGCTGTGGCCGGGTGAAGCCATGACAGGGCAGGTCGGGCGCCATGACACGGTGTGTAGCGGCCAGGACCGGCAGCAGATGACGCCAGGAATGGCTGGCGGCGCCCGTCCCGTGCAGCAGCAGCATGACCGGCGCGTCGACTGGCCCCATTTCCTGCACATGCCAACGCAGGCCGCCGGCATCGACAAAGCAGCTGGCGGCCCGATGGGGCCAGTCCAGTCCGTCCCTGTTCCAGTCCAGCCAGCTGCTGTCCATCATACCGGTGGCCCCCGATGCATAGAGGCACGGACAATCTCCGACATGTGGGCGGCGTTGGCCTGACGCAGAAGGTGCAGGTCAGCGCCCAGCAGACCCGCGAGATTGGTGACGCTGTCACGCGGCCGTCGCGCAATATCGATGCAGATGGATTTCAAGCCTTGTGCGCGATAAAGCCGGGCAATGGTTTCCGTCTGACGTCCGGCCAGCGCGCGGTCGGCGGTGCCATCCAGGGCGATATTGCCGCTACCATCGGTCATGACCACCACGACCGGCGTGCTGCCTCGGCGGCGCGCGGCCAGTGCCATTTCCAACCCGCGCTCCAGCCCGGAGGCGAGCGGCGTCGGTCCCCCGCCCGGCAGGGCCGCCAGCTTGCGTTTGGCGGCCACAAGTGACCGGGTCGGCTGCATCAGGATTTCGGCGGCCTTGCCCCTGAAGGCGATCAACGACACCTCATCGCGGCGGACATAACAACTGGCCAGCAATTGTTCGATGGCCCCCTTGGTTTCGCCCAGCCGTTCCAGCGCCGTGGAGCCCGAGGCATCCACGACGAAAATGGCTGTCGATGCCTGTTGATGCTGCCGCCGGCGATAGCGGAAATCCTCCTTCCGGATCAGCAGGGCGGGGGGAGTGGCCCCGGTCTGTGCCACCATCAGGCGGGTGCGTAGCCTTTGCCAGGGGGCGGCGGCGCGAAGCGTTTCCACCAGATCGGGCCGGGCATCGGGGAAGGGCGGTGTATTGCTGCTGCCGAAGGGGCGACCGCGCCGGACATTGCGGGCCGTTGCCCCGCCCTTGCCGGTACGACTGCCCTGCCGAGCCGCCCGTTCGCCGACCGTCAAGGTCAGGCCGTCCACCGCCCCCTGTTCCACAGCGGCCAGCAGTTCCGTCAGGCTATCCAGCTCTTGCGGCATTCCATCGCCGTCGCTTTCGCTGGCGTCTCCGGGCGGGGGTTGGCTCTGTGCGTCCTGCGCGGCGGCGGATTCCGGTGGCGGTGGAGCTTGGTCAGCTGGCGGCTGGCTTTGCGCCAGACTCACGCCCAGGCAAAGACGCAGGGCCGCCACGGCATCCTGTGCCTCCGCAACCGACCTCCCGCCAAGGGCCGCATGGATGCGTGTCACCTTGGATACGTGATGGAGGACACGGACAGACATGTGACCAGTCGCACTGGTGATGGCGCAAAGCTGCTCCAGCATGCCATCGTCCAGGCGGACCAAGCGCCAGTCCGTTGCAGAAGCCAGCGCCGTGTCCGGCACCACCGCAGTAATGGTTTGCAGCATCACGCCATCCAGCTGGATATGCAGACCCAGCCGGTCGGACAGGCAGGACGGTATCATTTCCTCCGGTGCCGATGCCTCGTCCAGAGCCACGATGGTGACGCGGCTGGTGTGCCGCGCTTCGTTGGCGTTTGGCCGCAACCGGGGGCAGGTACCGGTGTCCATGGCCTCCGCGATCATGGCCGCCGCCCCAGGATCCAGCCGTTCGGCCATAGGAATGAACAGGATGCCGCCATCCGCCGCGGCCAGGATGCCGCTGTCCCAGACAATGCGCCCTGCCGCCGTGGAGCGGGCAATATCCAGGTGCCCGCATAGCGCCGTAGCGGTGGTACCCGGCGGCAGCCTTGTCGCCCGCCAGGGCCGTGTCAGGGTGCAGAGATGGTCAAGGAAATGATCACGGATGCCCGAGGCCCGCGCCGTCAGCCAAAGTCCCCCGATCTGCGGACCCGCCACTGCCAGAATCCGCGCCGCCATCATTGCGTCGCGCCAGCGATCCTCACTTTGCCGCTGCAACGCGTCGAAGGGGCCGTCGCCATCCTCATGCATGGCCGTGCCCGACATCAAGCGCCGCCAGGGCGCGTTCGATCCGGGGGGCGGTTCCCGCCTCGTCCATCGGATCGCGGCGCAGACGGTGGCAAAGCACCATCGGTGCCACCTCCTCGATATCCGTCCAGTTCACCTCCAAGCGCGCATCCAGCGCCGCCGATGCGCGCCCCGCCCGCATCAGGGTTAGTTCACCGCGCATCCCATCGATGCCCAGTCGCATGCATAGCTGTGACAGGCGGAACAGGATGGCATCGGGTACCGCGACCTGTTTCATGATCTTGCGCGCGGCCACGACCCGGCTGCGGATGGCGATGTCCCGCTTGGCCCAGCTTGCCACGAATGCTTCCGGATCAGTTTCATAGTCATCGCGGCGGCGGATCACCTCAATCCGCTGCTTCAGGTCCATGATAGTGCGTACTTCCACCGATAGGCCGAACCGGTCCAACAGTTGGGGCCGCAGGTCGCCTTCTTCCGGGTTGCCGCTGCCGACCAGAACGAAGCGGGCGGCGTGCCGGATGCTCAAGCCTTCTCGTTCCACCACGTTGACACCGGATGCCGCCGCATCCAGCAGCAGGTCAACAAGGTGATCTTCCAGCAGGTTGACCTCGTCAATGTACAGAAAGCCGCGGTTGGCGGCGGCCAGCAGGCCCGGCTCAAACGCCCGTTCTCCCGCCACCAGTGCCTTTTCAATATCCAGCGATCCGCAGACCCGATCCTCCGTCGCGCCCAGCGGCAGGTCGACCATGGGCGTGCGGATTTTCACCAATGCCGGCTTTTCCGCCCCCGCAGCCTGACAGCGGGCGCAGGCCGGCTGCGGGTCATTCGGCTGACAGTTATAACGGCAGTTGGTGCGCGTCTCGATCTTCGGAAGAAGTTCGGCAAGGGCGCGCACAGCGGTCGATTTGCCTGTGCCCCTGTCACCCATGACAAGCACCCCGCCCAGCAACGGTTCAACCGCAGCCAGCAGCAGCGCCTTCTTCATATCCTCCTGACCGACGATGGCGGAGAATGGAAACGGCTTAGGCATGGGACACGTTTCCCCCGAAGAGTGTCAATCAACATTGACACTTTCCCGTGCCTTTATGAAGGGGAAATTGACATCCAAGCCAATAAATCGCCATCGAGAGAAGGGATACGGGACTGCCTAAGCCTCAAGGGCGCCCAAGTGGGTCACTGCTTCTTCCAGCCCGATAACATCGGCATATTTGGCGTGGAGGTCGAACAGGTTGGCCTCATGCACACGTGCGTCGCGATCGCCAACGGCCTCTCGCACCACCAGGGGCACAAACCCATGCTGACAGGCATCCAGTGCTGAGGCGCGGACACAGCCCGAGGTGGACAAGCCCGCGATCAACAATGTGTCAATCCCACTGGACGCCAGGGTGGAGGCCAGGGAGGTGCCGAAAAAGGCGCTGGCATATTGCTTGGTGATCACGGGTTCCCCCGCGATGGGTTCCAATCCTTCCGCGAAGGATGCCCAGTGCGGATGTAGGCCGCGTTCAAAGCAGGATAGGGCCTTGACCTTGCGAAAGAAAACGCCGCCATCCACACCGCCTGGCGTGTAGGCGACGTTGGTGTGAAGGACCGGGGTGCGCGCTGCGCGGGCCGCCAGCAACAACGTTGCCGCCTGACCCCGCACCTTCTCCACTCCGGCATAGAGCGGACAGGCGGGGTCCAGATAGGCATTCACGAAATCGATGATCAGCAGGGCGGGGCGCTTGCCCCAGCCCAGCCGGTTCCCGAACCCCGCCTGTGCATAATCGGCATCCAGATCCTGGGCCATGGTCAGATGATCCCCGCCGCTTTCAGGTCGGCCAGGCGGTCCTCGCCCAGCCCCAGAATACCGCCCAGCACCTCCACCGTGTGCTCACCCAGTTCCGGTCCGGGATGAACCACCCCGCCCGGCGTATCGGACAGGCGCGGGGCCACATTCTGCATGGCCAGCTTGCCAAAGATCGGGTGCGCCACCTTGATGATATTCTGCCGCGCCTTGAAATGCGGGTCTTCCATCATCTCCGGTGCACGATAGATGCGGCCGGCGGGTACCCCATGCTTCTCCATCAGGTCCAGTAGCAGGCCGGATTCAACCGTGCGCGTCCAATCAGAAATCAGGTCGTCCAGTTCCTGCTGCACGGCACCGCGCGCCGAATGGGTGGCATAGCGCGGGTCGGTAGCCAGTTCCGGACGGCCCATGGCTTCGGCCAGACGCTTGAACACGGTGTCCTGGTTTGCGGCGATCAGGATCATCTGGCCGTCGCTTGCCGGGTAGACATTGCTGGGCGCTACATTGGGCAGGATGGGGCCCGTACGTTCACGTACGTAACCAGTTTGGTCATATTCCGTGACCAGACTTTCCATCATGGCCAGTACAGCCTCGTAAATGGCGCTATCCACCACCTGGCCCCGACCCGTGCGTTCGCGCGCATGGACCGCCATCAGGGCGCCAAGGGCAGCGTAGGTGGCTGCCAGGCTGTCACCGATTGAAATGCCCATGCGCGAGGGGGCCGTAGACGGATCGCCCACGACATAGCGCAGACCGCCCATGGCCTCCCCGATGGAGCCATAGCCGGCCTGGGACGAATAGGGACCGGACTGACCGAAGCCTGTGACTCGGACCATCACCAGCTTGGGATTGATCTGCGACAGGACGTCATAACCCAGGCCCCAGCGTTCCATGGTGCCGGGACGGAAATTCTCGATCAGGATATCGGACTTGGCCACCAGATCACGTACGATCTGCTGCGCCTGCTTTTCACGCAGGTTCAGCGTTACCGACTTCTTGTTGCGGGCAACCACGGGCCACCACAACGACTTGCCATGCGGCTTTTCCCGACCCCACTCACGCATCGGGTCACCGCTGCCGGGCTGTTCCAGCTTGATCACCTCCGCACCAAAATCGGCCAGCAGCTGACCACAGAAGGGGCCGGCCAGAAGCTGCCCCATCTCGATCACGCGCAGGTCCGTCAGGGGGCCCTGGCGCTTGGCCACCTGACCCATGCCGTCATTGGCGTCGATGCTCTGGTCCGTCACCATTGTCTCCCGATCAATGTATACATTCGGTTTTGTCGGTCAGTGTGTCCGCCGGTAAAGGGCGGGTGACTGGAATTGTGCTAAAAGATGCACATATTAAGGCCGGATGGCAAGGGGTGGTGGGGCTTAAATCTGCTGTTTAAATCCTCTTGTCAGGGTCCTGTGTCGCATGGTTGTATACATTCGAGTGTGATTGGGGCGCGTCGGGCGGCATGCCCGCATGCCTGTAGCAAGGAAGCAGCGGATGCCTTCCCAGGTGGAAATCGTCGAGGTCAGCCCTCGCGACGGATTGCAGAACGAAGCCACTCCCGTCAGCACCGAGCAAAAGGTGGAACTGATCAACCGCGCCATTGCGGCGGGTGCAAGGCGGATCGAGGTGACCAGCTTCGTGAACCCCAAGCGGGTGCCGCAGATGGCGGATGCTGAGGCGGTGCTGGCGGCTTTGCCGCGTAACAATGGCGTCTCTTATATAGGGCTGGCCATGAATGGGCGCGGATTCGACCGGGCGCTGGCCGCCGGGGTGACGGAGGTCAACTACGTCCTGGTTGCGTCTGATACCTTTAGTCAGCGCAACAATGGCGCCCCGACGATAGAGACGCTGGCGGGCTGGGCAGAGGTGGCTGCGGCGGCCCAGACCGCGAAGATGCCGACCAGCATCACTATCGGCGCCTCCTTCGGCTGCCCCTTTGAAGGGGAGGTACCTGTTGGGCGTGTAGTAGAGGTGGCGAAACGCGCCGCCGACCATGGTGTGGATGAAATCGCGCTGGCCGACACGATCGGCGTCGCCAGCCCCGCTGATGTTGTGGAACGGTTTGCCGCCGTGTCAGCGGCGCTACCCGGTATCCGGTTACGCGCCCATTTCCACAATACCCGCAACACTGGCATCGCCAATGCCTATGCCGCCGTGATGGCCGGTGTGGGCGTGCTGGACAGTTCGCTGGGTGGCATTGGCGGCTGCCCCTTCGCGCCGGCAGCCACGGGTAACATCCCGACCGAGGATCTGGTCTACATGCTGAACCGCATGAAGATCGGGACAGGCGTGGACCTTGCCGCCGCCATTGGGGCCGCTAGTTGGTTGGAAGGGATTATCGGACGCCGGAATCCGGCCATGCTGGGCCGGGCGGGCATCTTTCCGCCGCCGACGAACATTCAATAGCGGCGGGAAAAATCCACGCCGCATCAAAAGCAGAAAACATTCGGGAACAGGAGTTTTAGAATGGCTTACAGGCTCGGCGTGGACGTGGGGGGAACCTTCACGGACCTGCTGCTGATTGAGGATGAGACGGGTGAAACCTTCCGCGACAAGGTGCCTTCCACCCCACATGATCCATCGGTCGCTGTCGTCACTGGCACCCTGAAAATCTGTGCCAAGGCGGGAATTGACCCGAAGGATGTGCAGCTGTTCATGCACGGCACGACTGTTGCCACCAACACGGTGCTTACCAGTACGGGCGCGCGCGTCGGTTTGGTGACCACTGACGGCTACCGCCAGGTCCTGCACATCGCACGTAGCTTCGTACCCGGCGGGTTGGCCGGCTGGATCGTCTGGAACAAGCCGCCGCTGACGGCCCCGCTGGAATGTACGGTGGAAGTGCCGGAACGCATTGGCGCCGACGGGTCCATCGTCACGCCGCTGGACGAAGCTGCCCTGCGTGTGGCGCTGGAACGCCTGAAGGGGGAGGGGATCGAGGCCCTGACCATCGCCTTCATCAATGCCTATCGCTACGACGCGCATGAGGTGCGGGCCGGCCAGATCGCGCGGGAGATTTTCCCCGACCTGCCCGTGTCACTGTCGTCCGAGGTCCTGCCGGAGATGCAGGAATATGAACGTGCCCTGACCACCGTCGCCAATTCCTATGTCCGCCCGCGTGTGGCCAATTATGTGCGCAACCTGAAGGCCGAGTTGAACAAGGCCGGCATGAACGGGCAGATGAACCTGCTGCGCTCCGACGCCGGGTTGATGAGCTTTGAAAAGGCGCAGGACCATCCCGTCAACCTGTTGATGAGCGGTCCTGCCGGCGGTGTGGCAGGCGCCCTCTGGGTCTGCGGCAAGTCGGGCTTCAAGAACCTGCTGACTGTGGATGTCGGTGGGACCTCCACCGATGTTGCCCTGATCGAAAATGGTCAGCCGCGTCTGGCGCGGGAGACCGAATGCGGCGACCTGAAGGTGCGCGCCACTTCTCTGGATATCCGTACTGTCGGTGCCGGCGGCGGCTCCATCGCCTTTGTCCCTGAATTGACCAAGGCGCTGCGTGTCGGACCGGCCTCGGCTGGTGCCGTGCCCGGCCCTGTCTGCTACTCGCGTGGCGGGGACAAGCCCACCGTGACCGATGCCAATGTCGTGCTGGGTTACCTGCCGGAGGAGTTGCTGGGCGGCACCATGCGGCTGGACCGACCGGCGGCGGCAGCATCGGTGCAGGGGATTGCCGATACGCTGGGCATTGATCTGGCGGCAGCTGCCAACGGCATCTATTCCATCGCCAATGAGACGATGATGGGGGCGCTGCGCCTGATCTCTGTCCAGCAGGGCTACGATCCGCGCGATTTCGCGCTGGTTGCCTTTGGCGGGGCGGGGCCGCTGCATGCCAATGCGCTGGGCAAGCTGCTGGGCAGTTGGCCAGTCATCGTGCCGCCCAGCCCGGGTGTGCTCTGTGCCTTCGGTGACGCCACCACGCGGCTGCGCGCCGAACGGGCCAAGTCGGTGGGCAAGGTTTTTGCCGATGTCAGCAATGGGGATGTTGCCGGCCTGTTGGCCGACCTGCGTGCTGCCGTGGCCCGCGAACTGCTGGCCGAGGGGGTGGCGGAGGCCGATCAGGAGGTAAGCTTCGAGGCCGGCGTGCGTTATTCCGGTCAGGCGTTTGAGGTGTCACTGCCCGTTTCCCTGGACGGGTTTGCCGAGGGCGGGCTGGAAGCGCTGGCCGTCGCGTTTGACAAGGAGCATGAACGGCTTTTCACCTTCTGCCTGGACAGTGACCGTGAACTGGTGACCGTGCGCGCCACAGCCCTGGGCAAGGCGTCGGCCATCCGGTTGGAAAAGCTGCACAAGGGCAATGGCGATCCGTCGGCGGCCAAGGTGCGCGACCATGCCATCTGGGCTGATGGCAAGGAACATCCGGCAATCATCTATGACCGGGCCAAGCTGAAGGCAGGGGATTTCATCACGGGCCCTGCTATCATCTGTGAGATGGACAGTACGACCGTGCTGCTGCCCGACCATGGGGCGGAGGTTGACGATTACGGGCTGATTCTGATCCGCCCGCTCGCCGCCGCCTGACGATACTTCTGGAAAGAGGGACAGACCCATGGTTGCCAAGATCATCGAAACCAACCCGACCCCGTTTCAGAAGATCGCCATCGACCCGATCACGCTGGACATCATCGAAAACGCCCTGCGCAACGCGCGGGCCGAAATGGACGCCACCCTGTTCCGCACCGCCATGTCGCCGGGCATCCGCGAACAGGGCGACGCCTTCCCCCTGATTGCTAATAATGAAGGCAAGATGGTGGTGGGGCAGTTCGGCTCCTTTCTGGGCGGCTTCCTGAAGAACTACAAGGGCACGATCGAGGAAGGGGACGTCATCTGGCTGTCCGACCCCTATTCGGTCGAAGGGGCCATCAGCCATCTGAATGACTGGCTGGTTATCCTGCCCGTGTTCAAGGATGGCAAGCTGGTCGCCTGGACCTGCCATTTCGGGCATCAGACCGATGTCGGTGGCAAGGTGCCGGGTAGCTTGCCCACAGACGCCACCTCCATCTTCCAGGAAGGCATCCGCATCCCGCCGGTAAAGCTGTACCGCAAGGGCGTGCTGAACGAGGATCTGTTGGAACTGGTGCTGAACAATACCCGCACACGGGACTGGTGCCGGTCGGACCTGAACGCCATCATCGCGTCCTGCCGCATCGCCGCGCGGCGCATAACGGAGCTATGCAGCCGTTTCGGAACCGAGACGTTTGTTTCTGCGACAGGAGAGTTGCTGGAACGAAACAAACGCGCCATGGCCAAGCTGATCGCGACCTCGATCAGTGAGGAGAAGGTCAGCTTTGAGGATTATATCTGCGACGATGGCCGCGGCTATGGACCTTACAAGCTGAAAGCCACCATGTGGCGCGAGGGGGAGAAGGTCATTCTGGACTGGGAAGGCACTTCGCCCCAGTCGGAAAGCTCCATCAACTTCTACCTGAATGAAAACATGCTGAAGATGTTCTTCGGCATCTACATGATCATGGTCTTTGATCCGCAGATCCTGTTCAACGATGGTTTCTATGATTTGGTGGAAACGCGCATTCCGGAAGGATCGCTGCTGAAGCCGAAATATCCGGCAGCACTCTCCTGCCGTACCCATGGTATCGGCCGCGTGTTCGACGTGCTGGGGGCCTTGTTGGGCCAGCGCACGCCGGAATTCCTGAACGCTGCCGGCTTCTCGTCCTCCCCGCATTTGATGCTGTCGGGCAGCTATCGCGGGTCGGGCAAGTATTATCAACTGTTCCAGATCGGGTTCGGCGGCATTCCGGGCCGGCCGTTCGGTGACGGGCCGGACGGTCATTCGTTGTGGCCCAATTTCACCAATGTGCCCAACGAGTTCCTGGAAGCCTATTTCCCGCTGCGGATTGAGCGGTATGAGACCATTCCCGACAGCGGCGGGCCGGGCCTGCATCGCGGCGGCAACGGCGTGCGCATCGCCTATCGTTTTCTGGAGCCCGGCGCCATCGCCATTCATGACGACCGCTGGTTCACCTATCCCTGGGGCGTGAATGGCGGCGAACCGGGCTGGCGCTCTCGCCGTGTCCTGATCCGCGCTGATGGCTCGGAAAAGGTCCTGGCCGCCAAGATCGACGATATCCAGGTGCGCCCCGGCGACCTGCTGATATTCGACACCTGGGGCGGTGGGGGCTGGGGCGACCCGCTGGCCCGCGATCCGGCCTTGGTGGCAGCAGACGTCAAGCGTGGGCTGGTCACGGTGGAAGGGGCCAAGCGCTATGGCGTGGTTCTGACTGCTGGCAGGGCGGTGGATGCGGTGGCGACGGAGGCCCTGCGCGACAGTCTGCGCAAGGCCCGCGGCGAGACCGAGCTGTTCAATTTCGGCGGCGGGATCGAGGAACTGCGTGAACGCTGCGTCGCTGAAACGGGCCTACCTGCCCCGGTTGATCCCGCACACCAGGAGAGTGTCCGGGCGGCGTGATGAGGTTGATCGGCGGGGTCGGTTCCCCGGTCCCGCCGTTTACTCCGCCGCCTCCCGCACCGACATCGCCTTCTCCGCCCGGCTTGCCTCAATCGCATGCCAGGCTGCGGCGATATGGCTGCGCATGACGGAGCCGGCCCAGGCGCCGTCGCGCACCTCGAACGCTGATACGATCTCCATATGGTGGCGTAGGCTGCGGCGCAGGGCCTCGGCGTTGTAGCGGTGGAAGGTGCGCAGGACCAACGGCACCTCCACCACCTGCGACATCATTAGGGACAGGCGTTGTGTACCGGCGGCCTGGATGATCAGGCGGTGGAATTCGCCATTGGCCTCCGCGATGCGGGCCAGCGCGTCGGGCGTTCCCTTGGCTTCCAGCGCCAGCATCTCCTCCGCCAGTTGACGCAGGCGTGCCACCTGTTCTGGGGCGGCCCGTTCGGCGGCGCGTTCGACCGCGTAACCTTCCAGCATGGCGCGAAGGTCGAAGATCTCCTTGATCTCGTCCATCGACCAGTCGGCGACGAAGGCGCCGTGGTTGCGCATGAACTTGACCGCCCCTTCGGCATTCAGCCGACGCAGCGCCTCGCGGATTGGCGTGCGGCTGACCCCGATCAGGTCGGCCAGTTCGCCTTCCTTCAGGTGCGCGCCGGGGGGGAATCGGCCGGCATGGATGGCGTCGCGGATTTCGGCATAGGCCTTTTCGACGGCATTACTCATTGCTGTATGTCCTGGTGGGTTCCGTCCCGGCGGTGTGACGCTTGTTCTTAGCGCAAGGAACCCTGTTCGCACCACCCATCCGTTCTGCCGGGCCGGTACGTTGAGTGACAGTTCCCTTCGCTGCGCAGCCTTTGGGGGCCAGCGCGGCTTTCGCGTCACATTCCATCCATAAAGTATACAATGTCATGCATCGGTGCTTGCCGAAAGCGGAATCTCATATAAGTTTTTGCTGAGGCGAGCGGTACGGCGGATAGTCGGGCCAACCCCGGAAAATCAATAAAATCCATAGAACAGCGGAGACAAGAGATCATGCGCAACGGCATTTCCTTAGGCCACCTGCTGACTGGCACGGCCATCTGTGCATCCATGATTGTATCCAATATGCCGGCCCAGGCGCAGAACGCTCCGTCGGCGGGCACCAGCAGCCCGATCATGCTGGAGGAGATCGTTGTTACCGCCCGCCAGCGGAACGAGACGGCGCGCGAAACCCCGGTCGCCGTGGCAGCCTTCACATCCGAGACCATTGAGAAGGCCGGCATCTCCGGTCCGGCTGACTTCCTGGCTCTGACGCCCAATGTCAGCTTTCTGCAGACCACGAATGTCGGTGAAAGTCAGGTGCATATCCGCGGCGTGATCCAGCCGCGCGATGCCGAACCGCCCTTTGCCTATGTTCTGGACGGCGTGCTGGTGCCCAATCCCAACGCCTTCAACCAGGAAATGGTGGATATTGAGCAGATCGAGGTGATCAAGGGGCCGCTGGGGTCGATCTATGGCCGTAACGCTATTGGTGGCGCCATCCTGGTCAACACCAAGAAGCCCGGCGACACGCCCGAGGGTCAGGTGCAGGCAGGTTACGAGTTCCGCGGCAATGAATATAAAGTCGGCGGCTATGTCGGCGGTCCGCTGGTAGAGAACAAGCTTTTCGCCCGCATCACGGCTGTACACAAGGATCGCAAGGGCTATTACGACAATATTACCTTGAAGGAGAAGGAAGATCCCTTCACCGAAAGCCTGGTGCGTGGCCGTCTGGTCTATAAGGCAACCGAGGATATTGAGGTCGACCTGTCCGCTGGCTATGGCAAGATTGATGGCTACGCCTTCAACTTCAACAACCAGACGGCGGGCACGCCCGGCTTCGTCAACGGCGTAAACATCAAGGACACGTCCATCCCCTATGCGGGCAATGTTCGCAGCTTTAACAATCAGGAACGCGTAGACCTGTCGGGCAAGATCGACTGGAACGGCGATGCCGGCACCCTGACCTTCACCGCCGCCTATCATGACCTGAAAGAGAATATGGGTGGCGAAGGCGCCGTCGATCTGGCGCTGTTCGGCGTGCCGTTCCCCGGTGGTCCGGCCCCGTCGGCCTTCTTCACCAATCCCGCCCTGATCGAAGGCTACGGCCCCACCCTGCGCGATGGGACGCAGTATCAGGAGCGTAATCAGGACGATACATCCTTCGAACTGCGCTTCACCTCGCCGGGTGAGAACCGCCTGCGCTATATCGCCGGTGCCTACTACATCAAGTTCAACCGCGAGGTCGTGCTAAACCGCGGCAATGATCTGGGGCAGGGTGTGATTGTATCCGATCCGCTGGGCGGTCCCGCCAACCCCATCGTGGCAGTTACCTGGACCGACAATGCCAACGAGGCCTGGGCCCTGTTCGGTCAGTTGGCCTATGACATCACGCCCGAACTCGAAATTTCAACAGCCATGCGGTACGACAAGGAAGACCGTAAGTCCAAGAACCTGACTCCGGCCGCCTACTCCCCCATTCCCAATGTCACTGGTCTGGTTCGGTCGGATAATTTCAGCGCCGCACAGCCGCGCGTCTCCCTGCGCTGGAAGGCCACGGAGGATGTCTCGCTTTACGCCACCTATGGCGAGGGTTTCCGTTCGGGCGGTTTCAATCCGCTGGGCAGCCGCTTCAACATCATCAATGTCGATGGTGTCCGCAACACCACGGTACAGGATCAGTTCGGCAAGGAAAGCTCCACCTCCTATGAAGCCGGCGTGAAAAGCCGTCTGCTGGATGGACGTCTGACCCTGAATGTCGCGGCGTTCAGCACGAAGGTCGAAAACGCACAGTTCTTCCAGTTCTTCCCCTTCTCCCTGTCGCGCGTGATCTCCATTGTGGACCGCAACCAGATTAAGGGCTTCGAACTGGACGGGCAGGCGCGCATTGCCGAGGGTCTGGACCTGTTCTTCGGCTATGGCTATCTGGACAGTGAGATCAAGAAGAATGCCGAACTGCCGCAGACGGTTGGCAACCGCTTCCCCTTCACGGCCAAGTATGACGTGATCCTGGGTACGCAGTACACGGTGCCGGTCTTCGCCGACTATGATCTGTCGACGCGTGTGGAGTATAACCGCACCGGCCCGATGTTCTTTGACACGTTGAACACGCCGGGCACGGAACGACCGGCCCTGGACCTCGTCAATGTCCGCCTGGGTGTGGAGAACGAGACCTGGGGCGCCACGCTCTATGCCCGCAACCTGTTCGACAAGCGCTACAATGTCGATGGTGTCGTGCTGGTCGTCCCCAACACCACCGTCTTCAACTTCACCACCAAGGCTCCGCCGCGTACGGTTGGTGTGGAACTGAAGGCCCGGTTCTGACAACGGTTCTGTTTCCGGGTCGGTTCGCCGACCCGGAATGGGGGCTTATCGCGTCAGCAATTGTACTGGTCCCAGAAGACCGGAAGGCAGCAGTTGGGCATCCGCGCTATAGGCGGGGGCCTGGGTGTAGGTGACCTTTTCCCTCCCTGGCTGGGCATCGCCGATCAGGCGATTGACCCAAAGATTGGTCACCTTTACGTCAATCCGGTTCCGGCCCGGCTTCAGATGGGATGTGATCTCCATCAGGTAAGGCGGATGCCATAGCATGCCCACGGGTTGGCCGTTGATGCTGATCTCGGCAATGTCCCGCACCACGCCAAGGTCCAGCATTACCGGCTGGCTTTGTTCGGCTCGGCCCTTTGGCAGATCGAATGTCCGGCTGTATGTGGCTGTGCCGGAGAAGTAACGGATGCCTGGTTCTGTCCGATCCGTCCATGACATAAGCCGGTCGAAGCGGCTTTGGGTGGGGGCACCGCGTTGCGCTTGGAACTGCACCTCCCATGGCCCCGTCAGTTCAAGCATAGGCCCCAGGTGTGGGGTTTGCAGGTCCAGCTTGTTCGTCAGGGCGGCTTTGCGGAACAGCACGAAAAATGCCTCGTGCCCGTCCATTGTCAGCGGCAGATGGGTGCGCCCATCCGAAATCCGGTAAGATACCGGATCAATGCGACCGGCTTCGGCCCGCGCCAGTTCCGGTGCCTTGCCGCTGATCCGGAAGCTGATCTCACCGTTGAGAGGCGCTGCACTGCGGTTGCTGACGAAATACAAGTCGCCATCTGGCAGACGGCGGTGCAGCACCTGGATATCCCCCGCCAAGGCACCGGCATCCCAGTCCGGTGTCAGGTTGCGGGTCTTTAGGGCTGCGTCCAGATCGGGGTGAATGCGGCCTGACGCCCAGAGCTGATCGGCCAGTATCCGGAACGTACCTGCATCATCGGCAAGGCTCGGCGTGCTCAAAGGTTTCTGCCCCACGATGGTGGCGCCCGCCGCCGCGAAGGCCGCGATCCGGCGCAGGACAGGTAGTGTCATCATCCGGCTGGAACCGCCCAGCATCAAAATGGGATAGCGCACGCCGCTTTTGCCCACCAGGTCCCCGTTTTCCATGGAAAGCTGGTTCAGCAGCGCGTCCGCCCCGACAAAGTCGAACGCGTATCCGGCGGGGACTTCGTTCAGCGGGCGCTCACCATAAAGCCCGGTGATCGGTGCTTCTTCCCCATGGAAATAGGCGATGTCCCGCTGCGATTGCCCCTGTTGCAGCAGGTAGGAGGAGCGGGCCAGATAGTCGGTCCAGCCCCGCGCCTGTTCGGCCCAGGTTTCACCCCGGCTAAAATACTGGCCCAGTACGGTAGCCAGCGCCAGGCCAGGGACCCGCCCGTCTGTGAAGGGCTGATGCGGCGAGGTGTGGATGATCGGCCGGTTGACCCCCAGGGCGAACAAGGTATCTGCGGTCGGTTTCAGGTCGCGGGGGGAGAAGGCCCAGGGCTGTCCAAAAGCCGTGAAGGATTCGGCGGCCACCAGTTTCTGACCATAAAGGTGGGCCACCGATGCCGCACCCTGAAGGTCGGCGATATAGGTGGGCTCGGGCTGTCCCCCCTTGGGCAGGGTCCACATGGCGCCCATCGGAATATCGGCATGGCGCCGCATCTCCATATCGTCGCCAAGCTGCGGGCGCTGATCCTCCAGCGCTTCGGCGTAATAGGTCAGTCCCTGTTCCTGCGCCGCCCTGGCCAGTACGCCATAATGGTTCTCGGCCAGCAGTTCCGCGATGGTGCGGCGGAAATCCCAGAGGAAGCGGTCGCTCGCCTCCGCCCCGCCGATCACTGCACCGGTCAGGGTTGGCAGCCAGGGTAGGGCGTCGTAGCCGCGCCGGGACCGGAATTCGGCCAGCATAGTGTCGGTCCAGTTCTGCGGCCCGGACTCGATGCTGTCGGAAAGCAGGGCGCGGATCCCCTTGTCCCCCATCAGTTCCGGCCCCACCGCGTCGCGGTACATGCCGAAATACTGGGTGGCATAGTCCCCCACATGGCGGGCGTTCAGCTTGTCGACCTCCAGCCCCGTCGCTTCCTTCGGCGCCGGCGCGTTCTGATGCCCGGTCAGGGAGTAGCCCAACCGGACCACACGCCATTGCCCGGTGGGCGGGGTCCAATCCAGCGTGCCGTCGGACCGCAGGTGACGGGTCACGTCGATAACATCCCCCGGTGCCGGTGCGCCACCAACGGCTTCGGCGGGTGTGGCGATGGCGTAATAGTCGGGAACGGTGGCAAACCCGGCCTTTTCCTCTGCCCTATGGACGCGCGGGGCGCTGTCCAGGCGGAATTCGGAAAGGCGGTAGCTTGCCGGGGGTGCCGGAAAGCGGGGCATGGCCACACCGGATGCCACCGGGGGCGGACCAACAGCGGACGAGGCCTCCACCGACAGGGTTAGACGGAAATGCCGTGCCGTCACCGGCGCGAAGGAGGCGGAGCGAACAGGCGAGCGTGTGGCGGGCAGGGCGGAGATTTCGCGGAAGGCGACGCCGTCGTCACTGGCCTCCAAGCGGATCAGCGGTGGGGTGGGGGAACCAAACCCGCGCGCACCCGGCTGCCCGACCACGACGGAGCGGATGGTGACCGGCTTTTCGAAACTTTGCATGACCCAGGCGGTTGATGACGGGCCACTGAAGGGTAGGTCGATTGTCTCGCCATAGTGCTCGTCGTTCATCAAGTGGCCGGGAACCGTGCCGCTGCTGGCCGTGAATTGCGCCGGGGGCATGGGATCGTTCTGTGTCCGCCAGGCCAGAACAGCGATATCCCGGTAGAAGGCCGGTCCATCACCGCTGCCCGGCTTGATCAGGTTTCGCGGAACGTCCTGATAGGGTCCGGCCACATCCGGCGGCGGTGATAATGAAATGCGCTGCTTTCGCCCCCCCGTAACGGTGGTGCCACTCCATACCAGCTTCTTCATCGCGGCTTCGGGCGTGACCCAGGGACCGCCCGTCGCACTCCATCCGGGGGAGGAGGCGATGGCGACGTCCAGCCCCAGTTCCTGCGCCTTTGCGACAGTCCTGCGCAGGGCATCCTTCCAGGCCGGCGACATATAGATCAGCCGTTCAGGAACCAGTTGCGGCGTTTCCAGATTGCCTTCGAAAAGCTGGACGCCGCCGATCCCGGCCCGCTTCATCCATTCCAGATCAAGCTTTGCCCCGTCGGCGCTGACATTCCCATTCATCCAGTGCCACCAGACATGCGGGCGTGCCTCTGCCGGTGGGTTGCGGAACTGCTGGTCCAATATGCTATCCGGCTCTCCGGCAAGCACCGGGGATACTAGCAGCAGAGTTGCGGCCAGACGAATGGCGGAAAGGCCCTTCGGCGTGATCATGATGTTCACTTTCCAAAGCCGGGGATGGTTTTGCGGTCGCGCAGTGTGGCGCAGGCGCCGGTCAGTTCTTCAGGTAGGAACTGATCATCTTGCACAGTTCCTGGACCACCCAGTCCGGATGCTGCTGTGGCTTGGTTGGGCGCTGGGTTTCCGGTGTCAGCTGCCAGGCCAGGGCGAAGAAGATCATATGCAGTGCATAGGATGCCTTCAGGTCCAGATCGCCCGGAATGTCATTCGCGAACGTTTTCAGCGCCTCACGCAACCGCTTCGCGGCCCGCTGTTCATGCAGGTCACCCAGCGTGGCGGCGGCAGGGTCCGTGGCGGCGCGGCGGATATTGAGGCGGATGAAAAGCGAGTTGCGCTTCAGTACCTCAAAAAAATCAAGAACATAGAGCTTGATGAACTGATCCAGCGAGGAGGAGCGGTCAAGTGATTGCTGCTGGACCAGGGTTTCTGCTGCCTCAATCTCATGCATTTCGGCTTCAAGAACCGCGCGGACCAGTTCGTCCTTGCTGCTGAACCGATGGTAGATGGAGCCGATGGAGACGCTGCCGGTGTTACTCACCTCGTTCAAGGTGAATTCCTCGCCGTCGCGTTCCAGCATCAGGTCGCGGGCGGCGGTCAGCATGCGCTTCAATGACGCCTGACTGCGCCCCTGGACTGGTTCCCGGTCCAGGTTGAGCAGAACCGGATCGCCCGATGGCACGGAAGCCCGGCGGGATCGCGCCGGGGATTGTCCGTTTTCAGGCGATTTCAGCTGTTTGACCATAAGCATTGCTTACTCCGAAGACGGCACATTTCGCAACGTCCGTTGCGAGAGAATTTCTGTTCCTTGACCCGCCGACTGTTCCGTCGTCGCCGCTTCCAACCCGTGGAGTGCATTTAGGGATGGGTAGGCGAATTATTTTAGATCAATGACTTACGCTGTAACGTCCACCCCCTTAGCGGTCTGACGGACTTTCGGGGTAAGGATTCATTCGGGGGGCAAACAAGGGCACTTGACATCGTCCTTCAACAGCCATACTAAAATTATATTCCAATTCGGATTTGGCGCAAGAGAATAGCGGTGGCCAAAAGTCGGCCAGTCTCTTGATGGAGGTGAGGTTGGGCCCCGGCGTGCTTCCGGGGCTTTGCGCCGTCACGCCCGAACTGGGGTTCACAAAATCAAGATAAAGCTTAGGGAGATCCAAGAATGAGAACGTGTCAGTCGATCAAGATGCTGCTGCTGGCCTCGTGTGCCGCCATGGTACCCGGCTTTGCTCTGGCGCAGGCTCCAGCCGCCCAGGATGATGTGCTTGCTGAAATCATCGTGACGGCGCAGCGCCGCAGCGAAAGTGTGCTGAAGGTGCCGACCAGCGTGGCGGTGGTGTCGGCGGACCTGCTTGAGTCCAATGGGGTCAATGATCTGGCCTCGATCACCAAACTGACGCCCAGCCTGCAGACCGGCATCGATGACACTTTCTCCATTCGCGGCATTGGCACCAACACCTATGCGCCGACCGTTGAGTCCACCGTGTCGCAGGTTGTCGACGATGTTGTGCTGGGCATTCCCGCCTTTGCTGCCAATGCCTTCTATGATGTTGCACGGGTTGAGGTTCTGAACGGTCCGCAGGGTCTGCTGTTCGGCAAGAACGCCTCTGCAGGTCTGGTCAACATCACGACCGCCAATCCGGTTCTGGGGGAGACAAGCGGCTTCATTGATGCCGAGGGAACCAGCCGTTTCCGGCCTGGATCGAACGGCCTTGGCATCCGCAATCGTGCGGCCCTGAATGTTCCGGTCACGGAAACCAGCGCCCTTCGTGTCGCGGGCACCTATAGTTCCCAGGATTCACTGGTCCGCAACGTCATCAAGCCTGTGGGCCGGTATGAGGATGATGTTGAGGAAAAGGGCGCCCGCATCAAGTTCCTGAGCGATCCCGGCAATGGCTTTACCGTCAATCTCGGCGGTGACTACTTCAAGCGCACCGGCATATCAGGTTTCTGGGATACCACCTACCGGACGCTGGGCGCCAATACGCAGTATCGGACGATCCTAGGCAATGCTGGCATCGTTCCCGGCGCTGACAATCTGGAAATCGCCCAGGATGGCCAGTCCTGGCGTGATATCGAGATGGGTGGTGTTCAGGCGAAGCTCGCCTATGTCTTCGATGATGGTCTGGAATTGTCCAGCATCTCGGCCTGGAAGAAGATGGATCATTCCTACGCGAATGATTCCGATCAGACCCCGGTCAATTTCCTGAACGTCAATACCAACAGCACGCAGTATGAGCAGCTCTCACAGGAAGTGCGTCTGGCGCTCCCCGATGATGGTCCCTTTGGTGGACAGGCGGGGCTCTATTACTTCCAAAGCAATACCGACAATGCTGTGCAGCGCGGCGGCTTCAACAATCTTCCGGCAGCTGCCCTGCCGCGTTTTCCTTTCTGCGTGAACGCCACCGTCACGGCCGGGCCGCCGCCGGCTTGCGGTGTCAGCAACCTTTATTTCCTGGGGCAGGATTCACGGCTGGAAAGCCAGGTGCGCAGCTATGCCGCTTTTGGCCAGTTCAATTACGCCCTGACCGACCAACTGAAGCTGACCACCGGCGGTCGCTTGACCTATGACAAGGCGTCCATCGATCTGGTGGAGAACACCAAGAAGTATTTCGTTACGCTTGGCGTTCCTAATAATGTCAGCAAGGGCGATGTCGATAACACCAACTTCAGCTGGAAAATCGGCCTGGACTATGACCTTGACCCGAACACCCTTGTCTATGGCTTCTATGGCCGTGGCTATAAGGGGCCGGGTTTCTCCAACGCATCGCCGAAGGCGGGCGCTGATATCAGTGTGCGTCCTGAAATCTCGAAGGGGGGTGAGGTTGGCGTCAAGTCGTCACTGCTGGACCGCAAGCTGATCATCTCCGCATCGGTCTTCCACACCCGCTTCACCGATCTTCAGGTGCAGTCATTTGACGAGGTGCTGCAGGCCAACACCCTGACCAATGCCGCCACGGCGACCACCAAGGGTGCGGACCTGACCCTGCAGGCCCGTCCGATGCGGGGCCTGACCCTGGGGGCATCGCTATCCTACACGGATGCGAAGTTCAATTCCTACCCTGGGGCGCAGTGCTATGTGCTGCAATCCAATCCCAGCTGTGCCGTGAACAACACGTTCGATGCCGGCGGATTGCGGGTTCCGCTGTCGGCCAAGTTCACCAGTACGTTGACGGCGGACTACACGGTGCCGGTGACCGATAGCCTGGATGGTGTCACGGGCGTCACCTATTACCACCGTTCGCCGCTGAATTCCGGCTTTGCGCCGGGGATGACCGTTCCCACCACCGATCGCTTTGACGCCAATCTGGGGATCAAGGCCGAAAGCTGGTCGGTCAGCTTGTTCTGCAAGAACTGCTTCAACCAGATCAGGCCCTACGCTATCGGCAATGACGCTGGCGATGCCGTCAATGCCAAGACCCTGTCTCTGACACAGCGGTTCAACTACGACTCCGTCCGCACCCTCGGTGTGCGCATGGGCGTGAACTTCTGACCCTCACAACCCGAGGGGGAAGCCACTGTTTCCCCCTCGGGCGATGACGGAAATCCTGACCAAGAGGGAGTGCAACGCCTTGAGCGCGTTCAAATACGGGGTGTCGCTCTATAGCTACACCGAAGATCTCGGTACCGTGATGAGCCTGGAGGATGCCTTCGATCATGTCGCGGGCACCGGCTCCACGGGCATCGAAATCCTGGGCGAAACCAGCATTCCCACTTATCCGGAGCCGACATCGGCCTGGCTGGACAATTGGTTCGCGCTGCTGGACCGGTACCAGTTGGAGCCGACCAACATGGCGGCCTGGGTGGATACCCGCATCACCATCGGCCGTAACATGAGTGCGGAGGAGGGGGCGGCGCAGATTGCACAGGACCTGCGGCTGGCCCACCGACTGGGCTTCAAGTTCCTACGTCCCAAGTTCGGGGTGATTGATGGCGACCTGACGCCCGATCCGATCTGGCAGCCGGCGGTGGAGCGCAATCTCGATCTGGCGCATCAGCTGGGCATCGTGATCCTGCCGGAAATCCATTCGCCGACGCCGATCCGCCATCCGGTGACCGATGCCTATATCGCCTTCATCGAACGGACGGGCACAAAGAATTTCGGCCTGATGATCGATACAGGCATCTTCCAGGACCGCCCCTTGAACAAATGGGGCGGTGGGGAGACGGACGAAATCCGTAAAGCGGCGCTGAGCTTCTTGAACGGCATCAAGGTGCCGGTGGAGCATCTGGTCGACGTGATCAAATATGTGCCGTTCATTCAGGCCAAGTTCCACCATATCGACGAGACGCTGCACGACCACCACATCCCGTGGGACCGGATCGTGCCCATGCTGAAGAAGCTGGGTTATGCGGGTTACCTGTCCAGCGAATATGAAGGAGCCCGCGATCCCTGGGTGTCGATTGAGCAGGTGCGCCGCCAGCATGCGCTGATCCGCAAACTTGAAGCCGAATACGATGCCGCGCACGGGGGGAACATCCATGCTTGAGCGCAGCCATATCCAGAGCACAGGTTTCCACAATATCGGCCCCGTCGGTGCACGCACCGGCTTTGAGGTCCGCATTCGTCAGCCCAATTACCGCAGCTCCCGCCTCAGCCTGATCGAAGGGGTCGATCTGGTGATCGACGGGGTAGAGTATCCGGCCGAACAGAGCCGTATCCGCGTCGGCGAGCGGGAATACAGCCATGCCGAAATGGCTGAAGAGACGGTGGTCCGCCTCTATGTCGGCACCTTCTTCACGGTGATCGTGCCCAAGGTGGGTGGTCTGGCACCCGGTGTCCACCATGTCGCCAGTTCCATCCGTTTCCGCCACCCCTATTTCCCGCCGGAATTCCAGCCGGTCTTCGTACGCGACGCACGGCACGCGACGATCATTCTGCCTTGATGGCGGATATAGTTGGGAGGGCCAAATGCGTATCCTCGTCGTTGCTTCTTTTGTCGCTCTCGCCCCCTTTACTGTCGCCGCGCAGGCCGCCGATGTGACGGTGCGGGTGGACACGGGCGCGCTGGAGGGGGCGGAGCACGATGGTGTCCTCGCCTTCAAGGGCATTCCGTTCGCGGCACCACCAGTGGGGAACTTGCGCTGGCGCGCGCCGGCACCGCCTACGTCCTGGACGGGCGTACGGCAGGCGAAATCCTTTGGCAATGATTGCCAGCAATTGCCGTTTGCAGGTGATGCGGCCCCCCTGGGTGGTCCCTTGGGGGAGGATTGTCTTTACCTGAATGTCTGGGCGCCGGCGGACGCGAGCCCGGGAGTCAAATATCCGGTCATGTTCTGGATTTATGGCGGTGGCTTCGTCAATGGCGGCACGTCGCCGGGCGTCTATGACGGCAGCGCTTTTGCCCGCAGCGGCGTCATTCTGGTCAGCGCCAATTACCGTATCGGCCGATTGGGTTTCTTTGCCCACCCTGCTCTCACAGCCGAAGCAGGCGATGGCCCGACCGGCAATTTCGGTTTCATGGACCAGCTTGCGGCCCTGAACTGGGTTCAGCGCAACATCGCCGCGTTCGGCGGTGATCCTGCGAATGTCACGATCTTTGGTGAATCCGCCGGCGGCCGGTCGGTGCATATGTTGCAGTCGCTGAACACCGGAAGGGGGCTTTTCAGCCGGGCCATCATGATGTCGGGCGCTGGGCGTCCTGGCAGTGTCATGAGCATGACGGATCGCAAGACGGCGGAAGAAAAAGGCGTGGCCTATGCCCGTTCCGTCGGTATCACCGATACCGGACCGGCTGGCCTCGCGGCGCTGCGGGCGCTACCGGCATCGACGCTGGGCGATGCAAGTATGGCGAGCCTGCTGAAATCCGGCGATCAGTTGATGATCAACCCTCATATTGACGGGCGGTTTGTGACGGATGAGCCGGAACGCCTGCTTACAGCGGGGCATGGCTCGCCCCGCATTCCGGTCATGGTCGGTGCCACCGGCATGGATGGGTTTCCCCTGGACCGTGACCCGGAGAGAGCGCTTGCCGGCTTCGGACCCAGGGCCGATGAAGCCAGACGCCTTTATGCCAGCCCGAATGATCTGATCATGGTTTGGAAGATTGCCGGCGACCGGGGGTTCATCGAGCCGGCACGGTATGTGGTGCGCGCGGCGGCAGCGCGAAACGCCACCAGTTTCGGTTATCGCTTCTCCTATATTGCGCAATCACAGCAGGCCACAGCCCTGGGTGCCATGCATGCCAGCGAAATTCCCTTTGTCTTCCGTACCATCAATGTTCGGTTTCCGGGACAGGTGACTCCGGCGGACGAAGCGGCATCGCAGGCAATCCACGACTACTTTGTATCCTTCGCCCGCTCTGGCGTGCCCACGGCAAAGGGGGGACCGGATTGGCGACCCTACGACCCCGTAGCGGACAAGATTCTGGATTTCACCCTGCACGGCCCCCGTTTCATCGATGACCCGTACCGTGCCCGCCTGGATCTGGTGGAAAGCACGGGACCCTGACGGCTCACCTGAAACTGTTGAACGAAATAAAATGAAAGAGGGAGTTGGAAACATGCTCACGAGGCGGCAAATCGGTTTGGGTCTGGCTGGACTTGGGGTGGCTGCTGCGGCCCGCCCGCTGCCCGGTCTGGGGGCAACGGGCCAGCGTCAGTTTCCCCAGGGTTTCCTGTGGGGTGCCTCCACCTCGGCCTATCAGGTGGAAGGCAATAACATCAATTCCGACGTCTGGACGGCGGAACGTGCGCCGGGATCGCCCTATGCCGATGTGGCGGGCGATGCCGCCAACAGCTTCATGCTGTGGCCGGTCGATCTGGATCTGGTCAAGAATATGGGGCTGGGCGCCTATCGCTTCAGCTTGGAATGGGCGCGGATCGAACCGCGTCAGGGCGAATTCTCCATCGCCATGCTGGACCATTACAAGCGCATCATTGAGGGCTGCCACACCCGTGGTCTGACGCCATTGGTGACCTTCAACCATTTCACCAACCCGCTCTGGTTCGCGCTGGCCGGCGGCTGGCACAATCCGGAAGCGCCCGACCTGTTCGCCCGCTTCTGCGCCAAGGCGGCAGCCCATCTGGGCGATGGCATCGCCTCTGCCGCCACCTTGAATGAACCCAATCTGGCCGGCAATCTGGCCAGCGTGCTGCCGCCAAAGGTGGTCAACTGGCTGGTGCCGGCGGACAAGGCCGCGTGCGAGGCGGTGGCCAAGCGCTTTGGCGTGCCGCTGTTCCTGACCGGCAATAATATCTGGTATCCCGATCCCGCCGCCGTGCAGACCCACCTGCTGAAGGGCCACGCCCTGGGCCGGCAGGCCATCAAGGCGGAACGTAGCAATCTGCCCGTCGGTGTTACCTTGGCCATGGTCGATGATCAGGCGGTGGGCAACGACACCAGCATGCGCGACAGCGTGCGGGAGCGGCTCTATAACCCCTGGCTGCGCGCGGCACGGCAGGATGATTATATCGGCGTGCAGAATTACGAACGCGCGCTGTGGGATGCCAAGGGCCGGGTGGAACCGCCGGCTGGTGGTGATCGCAACATGGGCGGGGCGGAGGTTTATCCGGCTTCCTTGGCCGGTGTGGTGCGCTATGCCCATTCCGTTGCCAAGGTGCCGGTGATCGTGACCGAGCATGGTGTGAACACCCCTGATGACGCTGTACGCCAACGTCTGATCCCCGCGGCCCTGGCCGAACTGCACAAGGTGATGGCCGATGGCGTGCCGGTGAGGGGCTATTTCCATTGGTCGCTGATCGACAATTTCGAATGGGGCTTTGGGTATAAGCCGCAGTTTGGTCTGCACAGTCTGGACCGCCAGACTTTCGCCCGTACGCCCAAGCCCAGCACCACCATCCTGGGTGCCATCGCGCGCGCCAACGCCTGCTGATGAATTTACCGCCGGCGGGACCGATGGTGCCCAGGGCCGGCGAAAACGGGAATGTGATCATGACCGACGCGACAAAGGCCGGGCAGGGCACGGTGGCCAAAGGCCTCACCCTGATCTATGCCCAGATTCTGCCCGTGATGGCGATTGTTTCGCTGTTTCCCGCCATTCCCAAGCTGTTTGCCGAATTCGGGTCCAATCCCAATGCCGGTTTCCTGATCCCCGCCATCGTCACGGCGCCATCGCTCTGTGCTGCGCTGTTCGCCCCGCTGGCGGGGATCATCGCCGACCGATATGGCCGGCGGCGCAGTTTCATCGGTGGCATGGCGCTCTATGTGCTGGCTGGGCTGGTGCCTCTGTTCGTGGCCGATCTGGGTCTGATCATTGCCAGCCGCGCTGTGCTGGGCATCGCGGAGGCATTTGCCATCACCATTTCCAGCGCCCTGATCGGCGACTATTTTGGCGACCAGCGGCACCGCTGGACCGCCTGGGTCGGCGTCGCAACCTCTGTGGTGGGAACGGGGTTGATTGCGGCTGGCGGTGCGCTGGCCGATATCAGTTGGCGTGGCCCGTTCTGCATCTATCTGGCGGCCATTCCCGGCCTGATCATGGCGCTGCTGTTCATCGATGAACCACGCCCCACAGCCAGCGCACAGGGCACCACCCGCCGCCAACTGGCGTTCCCGTGGAAGGAAGCGCTGTTGATCGGCACCGTCACCCTGATCAGCTCCGTTCTCTACTATGTCGAACCGCTGAACATTGCCCGCGTGCTGGATGCCAAGGGGGCCGGGTCATCGACGGAGATCGGCCTGATCCAGGCGGCGACCAGCCTCACCTATATCGCCGGCGCCTTCCTGTATCGCCGCCTGCATCACTGGCGCATTGGCGGTCTGCTGGGGCTGGCTGCACTGCTGATTGGTGCCGGACAACTGGTCATCGGTCTGGGGCCGACCTGGCAGATTGTTTCAATGGGTGCTGCCATTCAGCAGCTTGGCGGGGGCATGGTGATCCCGGCCCTGCTGGCCTGGGGGCAGGCGATCCTGCCGCTGGAACAGCGTGGCCGCGGCATGGGCATCTGGGCCACCGCCTTCTTCAGCGGCACCTTCGCCTGCGGCGCCGTCGTCGCCCTGGCCACCAGCCTGACCGGCGGCCTGACCCCGGCCATGACGGCGCTGGGTGTTGTCACCCTGGTCTTCGCCCTGCTGGCCCGCCTGATCCCGGCGGGCACCCGCCCTACCCGAACCGTGAATAGCTGATCATGACCGAGACCGTTTACGACTACATCATTGTGGGAGCGGGTTCATCCGGCTGCGTCCTGGCCGACCGGTTGAGCGCCAGTGCCAGGCACAAGGTCTTGCTGGTGGAGGCCGGGGGCCGGAACGAGACCGAACTGGTCAACATGCCGCGTGCCTTCATGAAGATGTTCGGCAACCCCACCCATTTCTGGCATTTTCCCATCAAGCCGCAGCCAGGCCGCCCGGCGGGAGAGGTCTGGCCCTATGGACGGGGGCTGGGCGGGTCCAGCTCCACCAATGGTACCTGGTATCTGCGGGGCATGCCGGCTGATTATGAAGGCTGGGGACCGGAATGGTCTTGGACGGAGATTTCGCGCTGTTTCCAGGCTATGGAAAGCTATCGCGGGCAGGGGGCGCATCCCACGCGCGGTCGTGATGGGCCGTTGCAGGTGACGCAGCTTCCCTACCGTTCCCCTTCCATTGCCGCCTCCATCGAGGCGGGGGTGGAAATGGGCCTGCCGCGGCTGGCCGATATTAACACGCCGGGCTCGCTGGGCATCGGCTATACCCAGGCGAGTGTGGATCGACGGGGGCGACGTGCCTCCAGCTACCGTGCCTTCCTGAAACCGGCGCTGTCGCGCTCCAACCTCACCGTGCTGACCGATACGCTGGTGGAACGGGTGGAGTTGGAGGGTACGCGCGCGACCGGCATCACGATCCGTACCGCCGAGGGGACCCGCTTCATCAAGGCCGGGCGGGAGGTGATCCTGTCCGCCGGTGCCCTGCAAAGCCCGAAGCTGTTGCAGCTGTCGGGCATTGGTCCCGCCGATCTGCTGACGCGGGCCGGTGTGGCGGTGCGGCATGATCTGGCTGCCGTGGGGCGCAATCTGGCCGATCATGCGATGTTTTCCATGTCGTACCGGCTGCATAATGATCCTGGCTTTAACAGGGAATTCTCAGGCTGGCGTCTGATGATCCACGTTTTGCGCTATTACCTGACGCGCAAGGGTCTGATGGCCTATACCTCACCGGAGGTGACGGCGCTGTTGTCCCTTCATGGTCGGCCCGACTGGCCCGATGTGCAGTTCGGTATCGGCCCCTTCTCCATGCGCTCGTCAGAGGAGATCAAGGCAGATCCGGGGCGCGGCGCGCTGGAGGACAAGCCCGGCATCACCGTCAATGCCATCGCCTTACGCCCCAAAAGCCGGGGCAGCGTCGCGATCCGCAGCGCCGATATCGCCGACCAGATCGAGGTCGATGCCAACTGGTGGGGCGACCCGGCAGACAAGGCCTTTATGGTGGAGATGGTGCGGCTGGTCCGCAAATACATGCGCCAGCCCGCCTTGAAGCCGTTTGTGGGGGAGGAGATCGTACCCGGTCCGCGTATTGAAAGTGATGAGCAGATTGCCGATGTGCTGGAATGGCTGACCAGTCCGGGCGTTCACGCCACCGGCACCTGCCGCATCGGCAATCTGGCGGACAGTGTAGTGGATGGTTGCCTGCGGGTGCATGGGATACAAGGGCTGCGGGTGGTGGATTGTTCCGTGATGCCTGTGCCACCCGCCGGCAACACCAATGGTCCCGCCATGGTCATCGGCTGGCGTGCCGCGGAACTGATCCTCCGGGATGCGGAATGATGGCGGACTGGGGTGGCCTGGAAACGGCTTTTGCCGGTCCGGTCATCCCGGAACATAGGTGGCGCTGATCCGGTTCAGGCCGTCTGCCCGGTAGAACTGGACCTGTTCGAAGCATCGCTTGATGATGCCGAGCCCACGGCCAGAAGTGGCATCCAGTGCGACATCATCCGTCGCATTGTCGTAGCGTTCCTGGATGCCGTCCGGCATGGCAAGGCCGGCATCGCTGAAATGCAGGGTGACGCGCTTGCCATCCAGTACGCAGCCAACCTCAATCGAGCCGCTGAGATTTTCGAATGCGTGCTCGATGATGTTGTTGACCAGTTCAACGACCCCGATTTCCAGCAGGATGAAATCCTCCTCCTGGAGTACGGAGGCCGTGATGGTCCGCAGCCAGCCTGTGAGCCGTTCGACTTCATCGAGACGGGCTGGCAAGGACATGCTCAACACAGGCTCTTTGCGCATGGCAAGGGGGCTTTCAGCCGAGCGAGGCGGCAGCGCTTTCGACGTCAGGATGGATGGCGAAAACCTTATCCATGCGCGTCAGGGAGAACATGGTCTGAACCGATTTCTGCAGGCCGCAGATGGTGGGCCGCTGCTTCAGGCCCAGGGCCTTAATGATGGAGATCAGGGCGCCGAGACCGCTGGAATCGATGAAGGAGACGGGGGCCAGATCGATGACGATCCCATTCTCGGCGGCGGGCAGCTGTTCCAGGAATTGCTGCCGGAAGCGTACCGCCACGGCAGCATCGATGCGCGGCAATGCAACGGTGGCGACGGGGACGGAACCAATATGTCTGATCTCAATCATCATTACCTCAATCTATTGTCGCGACTTCAAAGGCCAGCACGCTGACATCATCCTCAAACCTCTCTCCACCCTGCCACGCCGTCAGGGTTTCATAGAGCAGGGGTTCCAGAGCGTTCAGGGGCAGGTCCTTCGCCTTCTCCAAAAGGGCGTGCAATCGATCTTGACCGAAATGCGTGCCGTCCGGGTGGGCGCATTCGGTCATACCGTCGGAATGCAGAATGATGCGTGATCCGCGCGGCAACGGGACCGTGACCGCCGTGTAATCCTCATGCGCCATCAGGCCCACGGGAAAGCCGCCATCACCGATCAGTTCAGCCGGCTGACCGGCCTGGATCAGGATGGGGCTGGGGTGTCCCGCCTGGCAGAAGGTCATACTGTCGCCCGCCGGGTTCACCACGCCACAGACCATGGTGAAATAATCCAGCATCTCGCCATCCCCCCGGGTGAAACGCCGGTTCAGGTCCGCTACCACCAGATCCGGGCGGGGTGGTCCGCCATCCACGCCCGACAGAAAGGCCGCCTCGTCCAGCAGATGGTTCAGTGTCACCGACATCAGGGCGGCCCGCGCCCCATGTCCGGCAACGTCGACCATATAGAAGGCGACCGATCCGTCCGGCAGTTTCAGGTAATTATACATGTCACCCGACACCAGCGCCGATGGCAGCAGGCAGGAGGCAAAGCGCAGCCGCCCGATTTCCCTATAAGGCTCCGGCAGCAGGCAGCGCTGGGCCACAGCTGCCGCCTCCATATCCTCCTTCAGCTTCGCATAGGTCACGCGCAACTGCTCGTTCGCCTCCGTCAGAAGCTTGTTCTTGCGCTGTAGGCGGTAATGCAGACCCAGAAGTCGTTTCACCACCTCCAGCCGTGCCTTCAGGATCGGCGGACTGATCGGTTTCAGCAGGAAGTCGTCGGCACCCGCCTCCATGGCCGCGATGAAATCATCCTGCTGCTGGCGGGCGGTCAGCAGGACGAAGTGGATATAGTTCGGCAGATGCATCTGCCGTACCGCCCGGCACAGTTCAACTCCGGTGATACCCGGCATTTCCCAGTCACTGATGATCAGATCGACCTCCTGGCCGGCCTGGATGATGCCCAGGGCGGCGATGCCGTCGCCTGCATGGGTCACCTGGAATTCGTGCTGACGGATCAGGGCCGTCAGCAGTTTGCGCATCAGTGGGTCGTCATCGACAACCAGAACATGGATAGGTCGTTCCATAGATCAGGTTCCAGTAGGGTCCAGGCGATGAAGTGGATCGTTGGACGGGTCGATAGTGGAACTTCCTCCATCATGCCCGAATGGATCGGTCACGTGTAGCCCATCCGAAAGCAGTGCCCCATCAAGGCCACCCGTATCGGAACCGCCGATGTCTGGCATCGGTGCGGCCATCATGGCGGCCATGGCCGATCCGCCATTGCCCATGTCATGATGCAGATCATGGTGGCCCGCCGGGATCACCGCACCCGCCTGATCATAAAGATCAATGGTGATATCCCGTATTCCGCCCTCCGATCCGGGTTCCAGCGACAGGCTGCGCAGCACGGACTGATAGACCGACGCATCCGCCGTACCTGACAGGATCAGCGTATGGCTGGTGCCGTTGAAGCCGCCGTCCAGCAGTTCGATATTGGTGCTGGCGATCATTACCTTGCCCGTGGCCGTCGTCTCCAGATGCAGACCTGCCAGCGACAGGCTGTCGCCCTGATGGAAGTCCAGCGGATCCAGGCTGATGATGGCTCGTGACACGCTTTGCCCACCCAGCAGGGACAGGTCCATGCCAGCTGCGATCAGAATATCGTCGGACAGGGCGCCCGTATCGGCAGTCATGGCGACGGACAGGTTCGCCGATAGCGATGTCCGGCTGTTATCTGACCCTTCCACCGCCTTGGCGGTGACAGTCAGGTTGACGGTGCCGCTGCTGCCATCGGGGGCCAGCAGCGATAGGTTGGTCAGGTCGCCCGGCGCCAGCGTCCAGGTGCCGTCATGATTGTCCGTCCCAGCGGACAGCAGGCCCCCCACCGGCACGCCGGCGATGGTGACATGCAGCGCCTCCGACCCATCCAGATCGGTCAGCGCTGACTGGATGTTCAGCGGGATGCCATGGCCGGAAACGCCTACTGCGGCGGCAACATTCAGGCTGGGCATATCCGCTACTGGTAGCACGGTGACATGCAGTTGCGCGGTGACGCTGCTGTCGATGCCGGCCAGACCGGTCACCTTGGCCGTGACACCCAGGTTGAAATCGGCGTCGCTGTTGGCCGGCGGCGTCAGCTTCAACCCGGTCAGCTGTGCCGCCGTCAAGGTCCAGGTGCCATTGCCATTGTTTGTGCCCGCCGACAGGCTGGCACCGGTCGGCACACCCGTGACCGTGACGGATACGACCCCACCCACGCCCAACGCATCGGTGGCGATGCGCAGATCCAGGGGTACGGCCACATCCTCCCGGGTGGTGACATCCAGTGCTGCCAGATGGATGGCAGGCGTTGCTCCCTGTACCTGTAGGTTCACGGAAGAGCTGACCTGGGCGATGGAGCCGCTGCCAGCCTCTTCCGCGCGGGCCGTGACCGACAGGGTCAGGTTGCCTGAAACAGTATCCGGCAGCTTCAGGGACAGGCCCGACAGCTGTGCCGCCGTGACGGTCCAGGTGCCGTTGCCGTTGTTGGTGCCCGCTGACAGAGTGGCCCCCGCCGGAAGATTGCCGATGGTGACGGTCAACGTCTCTGACCCGTCGGTATCGACCAGCGCACTGTTCAGGTTCAAGGCCACCGTCGCCCCCTGCTGCACCGACAGGGTTGATGTCGGCACGGTCAGGGTGGGCGTGTCGGCCACACCTGCCACCGCGACGGACAGGTTGCCACTGACGCTGACCGCGTTGGCCGTGCCATCCTTCGCCGTGGCGGAGACACCCAGGGTCAGAGTGCCCGAATAATCCGCCGGCGGGGTGATGGTCAGTCCCGACAGATCCGCCGCCGTCAGCGACCAGACACCCCCACCCAGGGAGGCGCCATGGTTCAGCGTAGCGCCCGCCGGCACACCGGTGATCTGAATGCCGCTGATGCTTTCCGATCCGTCCGTGTCGCCCAACGCCACCCCGACATTCAGGGCGATGGCGCTGCCTTCGCTGCCGCTGGCCTTGGCCAAGGTGAGGATGGGCGTATCGGTCATGGGCGCAATGGTGGCCGAAACGCTCTTGAGGTTCAGGTTGTAATTTCCCTCTAACTCAGAGGCGACGGCCCCAACCTGGAAATTGATGGTGCCGCTGAAATTGGCGGGTGGGTTCAGTTTTAGCCCCACCGCCTCTGCCGCCGTCACCGACCAGGTGCCCGTGCCGGCATTGTAGCGGCCCGCCGACAGAGTGGTCCCCGCCGGCAACCCCTTCACCACGAAGGACAGGGCTTCCGATCCGTCCAGATCGCCCAGCACACCACTCAGCGACAGGGCCACGGCCTGATCTTCCGTTCCGGCAGCGGCAGAAAAGGTGACGGTCGGCAGATCGGCCACGCCCTCGACATTGACGTTCAGCAGGCCGATCTGCGTGGTGATGCCCAGGACCTTCACTGATATGCCCAACTGGAAATCACTGCTGTCGTTGGTTGGCGGCGTGATCTTCAGCGTGGACAGCAGGCTTTGCCCCACGGTCCAGGTGCCATCGGCATTCTTGGTGCCCGCTGAAAGCGTCGCCCCCGCCGGCACGCCGCCGATAGTGACGCTCAACGCGCCCAGCAGGTTGAGGCTGACTAGACTGGTGCCGATGGTGATCGACGTATCCTCCAGCCCGTTAATGGCCGGAAGCAGCAGACCGGTTAGCACCTGCGCCACCTGTGCCGCCACGCTGACATTCAGCGTCTGCGACACCGAATTGGTTGATCCGCCCGCTGTGCTGGACTGTGCCGTCACAGTGATGGGCAGGTTGCCATTGAAATTCAGGGGCGGCGTGATGGTCAGGCCGGTCAGCTGACCGGGCAGGACAGTCCAGGAACCGTCGCCATTATTCACCCCCGCTGATAGACGTGCCCCGTTGGGGATGCCGGACAGCAGGTAGGTCAGGCTCTCCGAACCTCCCAGATCCGAAAGGGCACCTGAGATGGTCAGCGGGATGGCTGCGTGATAGGCGCCCGCCACATTGGCAACGGCCAGCGTCGGCAGATCCGCCGCCGCGCTCATCTGCACGGCCAGACTACCATTCACGGTCAGCGCATTAGCACCGGCCCCGACGCCGAAGGAGACGGACAGGTTGAAGTTCTGGCTGTAATTGGCGGGCGGAATCAGCTGCAGCCCTGTCAGATCGGCTAGGCTCAGCAGATAGGACCCGTTGGCCTGCACGGTCCCATGGTTCAGCGTGGCCCCCACCGGCAGACCCGTCACCAGCACCGTGTTGACATCACCGGCCAGCGCCACCGTCGACAGGCCGGGCAGAAGGTTCAGGGATATCGGCTGATCCTCCACCCCCAGCGTGGTTCCCAGGCTGACCGACAGGTCGGCATGTCCCAGGTTCGGCGCACCCAGGGCGGGTGCCACGGTGACAGCCAGGAAACCGCTGACGTTGGCCTGACTGCCGCTGAGGCTTTCCGTTGCAATAGCCTTAACCGCCAGGTTGAGCGTACCGCTGTAACTCTGGGCCGGTGTGAGGGTCAGCCCCGTGAGATCACCCTGCGACAAGGACCAGGTGGTGCTGCCATCGGCTGCCACGGCGGCAACCATGCCATGGTTCAGCACAGCGCCGGACGGCACGCCGCTGATAGTGACAGACAGCCGCTCCGATCCGTCCAGATCGGTCAGCACAGGGGCAATTACCAGCGGAATGGCGGCGTTGGCCAGCCCCGCCGCCGGCGTCAGCACCAGCGTCGGGGTATCGGCCACGCCGGTCACGCTGACGGGCAAGGATACGGTCGTCGTGGCCAGGGAACCGCCGACATTTTCCGTTGCTGTGGCCGTGATGCTCAGGTTGAAACTGCCACTGAAATTGGCGGGCGGTGTGACGGTCAGGCCCGCCAGCTGCCCGGCCTGCAGCACATACCCGACACCGGGCACCAGGGTCCCGGCGGACAGGGTGGCCCCCGCCGGTAGCCCTGACACGGTGTAGGCCAGGGTCTCCGACCCATCCAGATCGCGCACCTGACCCAGGATGTTCAGGGCGATGGGCTGGTCTTCCATGCCCAGGGCCGGCAGTACAGCCAGGGTGGGTGCATCCGCCAGCGGGGCGATAGTCACCGACAGATTGCCACTGATCCGCGTTGTGGTGCTGTCAACAGAGGCTGACGCCGTCACCGTCAGGTTCAGCGTGCCGCTATAGTCTGCGGGCGGTGTGAGCTTGAGGCCGGTGAGCTGCGCGGCGGTCAGCGACCAGCTGCCATCGGCATTCTTGGTGCCGGCGGACAGGCTGGCGCCCGCAGGCAGGCCGGTGATGGTGACGGAGAGAACCTCACCCGTGGCGGCCCCCACCAGCCCTGCGGCGATGGAGAGCGACACCGGCTGATCCTCCAGCCCGATCGCGGGTGCCAGGGCCAGGGTGGGGGCGTCGGCGACGGGGGTGACCGTGACGGCCAGATGGCCGGACGTGCTGACCGAGGCGCCACCGACGCTGGCGGTTGCGGTGACGGTGAGGTCGATGGAACCGCTATAGTCTGCGGGCGGTGTGAGCTTGAGGCCGGTGAGCTGCGCGGCGGTGAGCGACCAGCTGCCATCGGCATTCTTGGTGCCGGCGGACAGGCTGGCGCCCGCGGGCAGGCCGGTGATGGTGACGGAGAGAACCTCACCCGTGGCGGCCCCCACCAGCCCTGCGGCGATGGAGAGGGAGACGGGCTGATCCTCCAGCCCGATGGCGGGTGCCAGGGCCAGGGTGGGGGCGTCGGCGACGGGGGTGACCGTGACGGCCAGATGGCCGGACGTGCTGACCGAGGCGCCACCGACGCTGGCGGTTGCGGTAACGGTGAGGTCGATGGACCCGCTATAATCGGCGGGCGGTGTGAGCTTGAGGCCGGTGAGCTGTGCGGCGGTCAGCGACCAGCTGCCATCGGCATTCTTGGTGCCGGCGGACAGGCTGGCGCCCGCAGGCAGGCCGGTGATGGTGACGGAGAGAACCTCACCCGTGGCGGCCCCCACCAGCCCTGCGGCGATGGAGAGGGAGACGGGCTGATCCTCCAGCCCGATGGCGGGTGCCAGGGCCAGGGTGGGGGCGTCGGCGACGGGGGTGACCGTGACGGCCAGATGGCCGGACGTGCTGACCGAGGCGCCACCGACGCTGGCGGTTGCGGTGACGGTGAGGTCGATGGAACCGCTATAGTCTGCGGGCGGTGTGAGCTTGAGGCCGGTGAGCTGCGCGGCGGTCAGCGACCAGCTGCCATCGGCATTCTTGGTGCCGGCGGACAGGCTGGCGCCCGCAGGCAGGCCGGTGATGGTGACGGAGAGAACCTCACCCGTGGCGGCCCCCACCAGCCCTGCGGCGATGGAGAGGGAGACGGGCTGATCCTCCAGCCCGATGGCGGGTGCCAGGGCCAGGGTGGGGGCGTCGGCGACGGGGGTGACCGTGACGGCCAGATGGCCGGACGTGCTGACCGAGGCGCCACCGACGCTGGCGGTTGCGGTGACGGTGAGGTCGATGGAACCGCTATAGTCTGCGGGCGGTGTGAGCTTGAGGCCGGTGAGCTGCGCGGCGGTCAGCGACCAGCTGCCATCGGCATTCTTGGTGCCGGCGGACAGGCTGGCGCCCGCAGGCAGGCCGGTGATGGTGACGGAGAGAACCTCACCCGTGGCGGCCCCCACCAGCCCTGCGGCGATGGAGAGGGAGACGGGCTGATCCTCCAGCCCGATGGCGGGTGCCAGGGCCAGGGTGGGGGCGTCGGCGACGGGGGTGACCGTGACGGCCAGATGGCCGGACGTGCTGACCGAGGCGCCACCGACGCTGGCGGTTGCGGTAACGGTGAGGTCGATGGACCCGCTATAGTCTGCGGGCGGTGTGAGCTTGAGGCCGGTGAGCTGCGCGGCGGTCAGCGACCAGCTGCCATCGGCATTCTTGGTGCCGGCGGACAGGCTGGCGCCCGCAGGCAGGCCGGTGATGGTGACGGAGAGAACCTCACCCGTGGCGGCCCCCACCAGCCCTGCGGCGATGGAGAGGGAGACGGGCTGATCCTCCAGCCCGATGGCGGGTGCCAGGGCCAGGGTGGGGGCGTCGGCGACGGGGGTGACCGTGACGGCCAGATGGCCGGACGTGCTGACCGAGGCGCCACCGACGCTGGCGGTTGCGGTGACGGTGAGGTCGATGGAACCGCTATAGTCTGCGGGCGGTGTGAGCTTGAGGCCGGTGAGCTGCGCGGCGGTCAGCGACCAGCTGCCATCGGCATTCTTGGTGCCGGCGGACAGGCTGGCGCCCGCAGGCAGGCCGGTGATGGTGACGGAGAGAACCTCACCCGTGGCGGCCCCCACCAGCCCTGCGGCGATGGAGAGGGAGACGGGCTGATCCTCCAGCCCGATGGCGGGTGCCAGGGCCAGGGTGGGGGCGTCGGCGACGGGGGTGACCGTGACGGCCAGATGGCCGGACGTGCTGACCGAGGCGCCACCGACGCTGGCGGTTGCGGTAACGGTGAGGTCGATGGACCCGCTATAGTCTGCGGGCGGTGTGAGCTTGAGGCCGGTGAGCTGCGCGGCGGTCAGCGACCAGCTGCCATCGGCATTCTTGGTGCCGGCGGACAGGCTGGCGCCCGCAGGCAGGCCGGTGATGGTGACGGAGAGAACCTCACCCGTGGCGGCCCCCACCAGCCCTGCGGCGATGGAGAGGGAGACGGGCTGATCCTCCAGCCCGATGGCGGGTGCCAGGGCCAGGGTGGGGGCGTCGGCGACGGGGGTGACCGTGACGGCCAGATGGCCGGACGTGCTGACCGAGGCGCCACCGACGCTGGCGGTTGCGGTGACGGTGAGGTCGATGGAACCGCTATAGTCTGCGGGCGGTGTGAGCTTGAGGCCGGTGAGCTGCGCGGCGGTCAGCGACCAGCTGCCATCGGCATTCTTGGTGCCGGCGGACAGGCTGGCGCCCGCGGGCAGGCCGGTGATGGTGACGGAGAGAACCTCACCCGTGGCGGCCCCCGCCAGCCCTGCGGCGATGGAGAGCGACACCGGCTGATCCTCCAGCCCGATCGCGGGTGCCAGGGCCAGGGTGGGGGCGTCGGCGACGGGGGTGACCGTGACGGCCAGATGGCCGGACGTGCTGACCGAGGCGCCACCGACGCTGGCGGTTGCGGTGACGGTGAGGTCGATGGAACCGCTATAGTCTGCGGGCGGTGTGAGCTTGAGGCCGGTGAGCTGCGCGGCGGTCAGCGACCAGCTGCCATCGGCATTCTTGGTGCCGGCGGACAGGCTGGCGCCCGCGGGCAGGCCGGTGATGGTGACGGAGAGAACCTCACCCGTGGCGGCCCCCGCCAGCCCTGCGGCGATGGAGAGCGACACCGGCTGATCCTCCAGCCCGATCGCGGGTGCCAGGGCCAGGGTGGGGGCGTCGGCGACGGGGGTGACCGTGACGGCCAGATGGCCGGACGTGCTGACCGAGGCGCCGCCGACGCTGGCGGTTGCGGTGACGGTGAGGTCGATGGAACCGCTATAATCGGCGGGCGGTGTGAGCTTGAGGCCGGTGAGCTGTGCGGCGGTCAGCGACCAGCTGCCATCGGCATTCTTGGTGCCGGCGGACAGGCTGGCACCCGCGGGCAGGCCGGTGATGGTGACGGAGAGAACCTCACCCGTGGCGGCCCCCACCAGCCCTGCGGCGATGGAGAGGGAGACGGGCTGATCCTCCAGCCCGATGGCGGGTGCCAGGGCCAGGGTGGGGGCGTCGGCGACGGGGGTGACCGTGACGGCCAGATGGCCGGACGTGCTGACCGAGGCGCCACCGACGCTGGCGGTTGCCGTGACGGTGAGGTCGATGGACCCGCTATAATCGGCGGGCGGTGTGAGCTTGAGGCCGGTGAGCTGTGCGGCGGTCAGCGACCAGCTGCCATCGGCATTCTTGGTGCCGGCGGACAGGCTGGCACCCGCGGGCAGGCCGGTGATGGTGACGGAGAGAACCTCACCCGTGGCGGCCCCCACCAGCCCTGCGGCGATGGAGAGGGAGACGGGCTGATCCTCCAGCCCGATCGCCGAAGAGATTGTCAATGAGGGGGCAGACAGACCTGCCCCGGTGCTGCCGTTGTTGGTTCCAGTGCCCGTCTCGGAGCCGGTTGAGCCTGTGCCGCCGGTGTTAGAGCCAGTGCCCGTGTCGGTGCCGGTCGAGCCGGTGCTTCCGGTGTTAGTGCCGGTGCCCGTCTCGGTACCGGTCGAGCCGGTGCCGCCGGTGTTGGAGCCGGTACCCGTCTCGGTACCGGTCGAGCCGGTGCTGCCGGTGTTGGAGCCGGAGCCCGTCCCGGAACCGGTGGAACCCGTGCCACCAGTATTGGAACCTGTACCCGTCTCGGTACCGGTGGGGCCGGTGCCGCCACTGTTAGAGCCAGTGCCCGTCTCGGTACCGGTGGGGCCGGTGCCGCCGGTATTGGAGCCTGTACCCGTCTCGGTGCCGGTGGGGCCGGTGCCGCCGGTATTGGAGCCTGTACCCGTCTCGATGCCGGTAGAGCCGGAGCCACCAGTGTTAGAGCCAGTGCCCGTCTCGGTACCGGTGGGGCCGGTGTTGCCAGTGTTGGAGCCAGTGCTCGTCTCGGTACCGGTTGCGCCGGTGCTGCCGGTGTTGGAGCCGGTGCTCGTCTCAGTACCGGTGGAACCAGTGCCACCAGTGTTGGAACGTAAGCGGGTTCTGACGACACGTACTGCTGGTCGCGGGTTCATGAAATATTCCGCTGGTCAATGATCAGCGGAGGTTTGCGGTGGCGAGATCGGATCGCGAGGCTTTTTGGCGGCCGCACGTCGCGGCGTGGCGGCAAAGCGGAACGTCGTTGGCTGACTATGCCGCGGCGCACGGGATCGGCCGGTGGGCGCTGGGGCGCTGGTCGCGCCGGCTGGCGGCTTCGGATGGGGAGAGCGCTCCGGGTCATAGGGATGGTCCTGGTGCTGTCCCTATGACGGCGAGCGCTCCGATGGTGATGGAGGTGCTGACGGCGTCGCCCCACCGGCGCCGCTGGTCGGAACCCGAGAAACAGCGGCTCGTCGCCGAGACCTTCGAGCCGGGCATGAGCGTATCGCTGGTGGCCCGACGGCGCGGTGTCGATCCCAGTCTGCTGTTCCGCTGGCGCCGCCGCCTGGTCGGCCCGGCCGATCCGCTGCCCGTCTTTGCACCGGTGGAGGTGGCCCGCGGGGAGCCGACCCCGCCCCCGGCGGTGACTCCGGTGCCAACAGGGGGTGGGCTGATCGAGATCGAGTTGGCCGGCGGGCTCCGGCTCCGGGTTGACCAGCACGTCGACGCCGACGCGCTGCGCCGGGTGCTGGGGGTGCTGGGGGTGCTGGGGGTTCTGGAGGGGCCGCGATGATCTCCCTTCCGGCCGGAGTGCGGATCTATCTCGCCTTGGAGCCCTGCGACATGCGCCGGGGGTTCGACGGGCTGGCGCTGATGGTGCAGCAGAGCCTGGGCAAGGACCCGTTCGCCGGGCATCTCTACATATTCCGAGGCAAAGGTGCTGGAAGATTGAAAATCCTCTACGCTGACCAGAACGGCATGTGCCTGTTTGCCAAGCGGCTGGAGCGGGGGCGGTTCGTTTGGCCAATGACCCGCACGCCGGGCGGCAGTGTGGTGCTGACGCCGGCGGAATTGTCGCTGCTGCTCGAAGGGCTGGAATGGCGGCAGACCTTGCCTGCGCGGGGCCCGTCGGTTGCCGGGTAACGGGCCGAAAAAATGAGGGAAGCCAGGGGTTTGGCTGGAATATGGACGATGTCCGGGGTAGAATCGACCATGCGCCTCGACCTCGACAATCTGCCCGGCGATCCCGTCCTGCTCCAGCAGCTGGTGCGCGATCTCGCCGATATTGTCGAGCGCCAGAAGGCCGATCTGGTGGAGATGGAGCGGCTGCGCCTGCGGCTCCAGCAGATGCAGCGCACACTCTATGGCCGCCGCTCCGAACGGCTCGATAGCGACCAGTTGGAGTTGGGACTGGAGGAGCTCGAGGCCGATATCGCCCAGCTCGAGACCAAGATCGCCGCACGCACGCCGGAGCCGGTGGAGGCCGAACCGGTGCGCCGCGGCCGGGACCTGCCCGATCATCTGCCCCATCACGACATCACCCTGGAGCCGGCGGACATCGACGCGGAGGCCGTCTGTCCCTGTTGCGGTGGCGCCCTGCATCCGGCCGGGGAGACCATCTCCAAGATGATCGACTACGTGCCCGCCCAGGTCCGGGTCCTGCGCATCCGCCGGCCGAAATACGGCTGTCGCGGTTGCGGATCGCTGCACCAAGCGCCCCCTCCGGAGAAGGCGATCGCCAAGGGCATGGCCACACCGGCGATGCTGGCCCATATCCTCACCAGCCGCTACTGCGACCACCTGCCGTTCTACCGGCAGGCCCAGATCCTGGCCCGCAATGGGTTCCCGGTCGACCGCTCGGTGCTGGCCGGCTGGGCCGGCCAGGGTTGCTGGTGGTTGGAGGCGGTGCATGCCGAGTTGGCGAAGGCGGTGTTCGCCTCCCCTAAGCTGTTCGCGGACGACACGCCGATGCCGACCCTGAACCCCGGGGCCGGGCGGGTGAAGATCGGCCGGTTTTGGGCCTATGCCCGGGATGACCGCCCCTGGCAGGGGCCGGACCCGCCGGCCGTGGTCTACTTCTACACCCCCGACCGCAAAGGCGAGCGCCCTGCCGACCATCTGCGGGGGTTCCGGGGCGTGCTCCAGGTCGACGGCTATGCCGGGTTCGAGCGGCTGACCACCGGTGGGCAGGTCGTGCTCGCGGCCTGCTGGAGCCACGCACGCCGCCGTTTTTACGACCTGGCGCAGGACGGATCGCCGATCGCGGCTGAAGCCCTGCACCGCATCGCCCAGCTCTATGCCATTGAGGAGCGCATCCGGGGGCGGACGGCGGCAGAACGCCGAGAGGCCCGACAGGCCCATGCCGTGCCGCTGGTCGACGATCTCAAGGCTTGGTTCGAGCAGGAACTCCGCCGCCTGCCGCAACGCGCCAAGCTGGCCGAGGCGATCCGATACGCGCTCGCCCGCTGGGACGGGCTGCGCGTCTATCTGGGCGACGGCCGGGTGGAGATGGACACCAACACTGTGGAACGGACGATCCGCCCGGTGACAATCGGCAGAAAGAACAGCCTGTTCTCGGGCTCCGAGGGCGGGGGCAACCGATGGGCGGTAATCGCCTCTCTCGTCGAGACCTGCAAACTCAACGGCGTCGAGCCCTATGCCTACCTCCGCGACATCCTGGAGCGCATGGTCAACGGATATGCCGCCAACCGTCTCCAAGACCTGCTCCCGTGGAACTGGAAGCCAACCGTCAACACCTGATCCAGTGCGATCACGCCACGCTTACGTTGGAACCTGTACCCGCCTCAGTGCCAGTTGAGCCGGTGCTGCCAGTATTGGAACCTGTACCCGTCCCGGAACCGGTGGAGCCAGTGCCGCCAGTGTTGGAACCTGTGCCCGTTTCGGTACCGGTGGAACCCGTGCCACCAGTGTTGGAACCTGTACCCGTCCCGGTACCGGTGGGGCCGGTGCCGCCACTGTTAGAGCCAGTGCCCGTCTCGGTACCGGTGGGGCCGGTGCCGCCGGTATTGGAGCCAGTGCCCGTCTCGGTACCGGTGGAACCCGTGCCACCAGTGTTGGAACCTGTACCCGTCTCGGTACCGGTTGCGCCGGTGCTGCCAGTGTTGGAACCTGTACCCGTCCCGGAACCGGTTGAGCCGGTGCCGCCAGTGTTGGAGCCAGTGCCCGTTTCGGTACCGGTGGGGCCGGTGTTGCCAGTGTTGGAGCCAGTGCTCGTCTCGGTACCGGTGGGGCCGGTGTTGCCAGTGTTGGAGCCAGTGCTCGTCTCGGTACCGGTTGCGCCGGTGCTGCCGGTGTTGGAGCCGGTGCTCGTCTCGGTACCGGTGGAACCAGTGCCACCAGTGTTGGAACCTGTACCCGCCTCAGTGCCGGTTGAGCCGGTGCTGCCAGTGTTGGAGCCGGAGCCCGTCTCGGAACCGGTGGAGCCAGTGCTGCCAGTGTTGGAGCCGGTGCCCGTCCCGGAACCGGTGGAACCCGTGCCACCAGTGTTGGAACCTGTACCCGTCCCGGTACCGGTGGGGCCGGTGCCGCCACTGTTAGAGCCAGTGCCCGTCTCGGTACCGGTGGGGCCGGTGCCGCCGGTATTGGAGCCAGTGCCCGTCTCGGTACCGGTGGAACCCGTGCCACCAGTGTTGGAACCTGTACCCGTCTCAGTGCCAGTAGAGCCAGTGCCGCCAGTGTTGGAGCCAGTGCCCGTCTCGGTACCGGTGGAACCCGTGCTGCCGGTGTTGGAACCTGTACCCGTCTCGGTGCCGGTTGAGCCGGTGCTGCCTGTATTGGAACCAGTGCCCGTCTCGGTGCCGGTTGAGCCGGTGCTGCCAGTGTTGGAACCTGTACCCGTCCCGGAACCGGTGGAGCCAGTGCCGCCAGTGTTGGAACCTGTGCCCGTTTCGGTACCGGTGGGGCCGGTGCTGCCGGTATTGGAGCCTGTACCCGTCTCGGTGCCGGTCGAGCCAGTGCCGCCAGTGTTGGAACCTGTGCCCGTTTCGGTACCGGTGGGGCCGGTGTTGCCAGTGTTGGAGCCAGTGCTCGTCTCGGTACCGGTTGCGCCGGTGCTGCCGGTGTTGGAGCCAGTGCCCGTCTCGGTGCCGGTCGAGCCGGTGCTGCCAGTGTTGGAGCCGGTGCTCGTCTCGGTACCGGTTGAGCCGGTGCTGCCAGTGTTGGAGCCGGAGCCCGTCCCGGAACCGGTTGAGCCGGTGTTGCCAGTGTTGGAGCCGGTGCTGCCAGTGTTGGAACCTGTACCCGTCCCGGAACCGGTTGAGCCGGTGCCGCCAGTGTTGGAGCCAGTGCCCGTCTCGGTGCCGGTTGAGCCGGTGCTGCCAGTGTTGGAGCCGGTGCCCGTCCCGAAACCGGTGGAACCCGTGCCACCAGTGTTGGAACCTGTACCCGCCTCAGTGCCGGTCGAGCCGGTGCTGCCAGTGTTGGAGCCGGTGCCCGTCCCGGAACCGGTGGAGCCAGTGCTGCCAGTGTTGGAGCCGGTGCCCGTCCCGGAACCGGTGGAACCCGTGCCACCAGTGTTGGAACCTGTACCCGTCCCGGTACCGGTGGGGCCGGTGCCGCCACTGTTAGAGCCAGTACCCGTCCCGGAACCGGTTGAGCCGGTGCCGCCAGTGTTGGAGCCAGTGCTCGTCTCGGTACCGGTGGAACCCGTGCCACCAGTGTTGGAACCTGTACCCGTCTCAGTGCCAGTAGAGCCAGTGTCGCCAGTGTTGGAGCCAGTGCCCGTCTCGGTACCGGTGGAACCCGTGCTGCCGGTGTTGGAACCTGTACCCGTCCCGGAACCGGTTGAGCCGGTGCCGCCAGTGTTGGAGCCGGAGCCCGTCTCGGTACCGGTGGAACCCGTGCCACCAGTGTTGGAGCCTGTACCCGTCTCGGTGCCGGTCGAGCCAGTGCTGCCGGTATTGGAACCTGTACCCGTCTCGGTACCGGTTGCGCCGGTGCTGCCAGTGTTGGAACCTGTACCCGTCCCGGAACCGGTTGAGCCGGTGCCGCCAGTGTTGGAGCCAGTGCCCGTCTCGATGCCGGTAGAGCCGGAGCCACCAGTGTTAGAGCCAGTGCCCGTCTCGGTACCGGTTGAGCCGGTGCTGCCAGTGTTGGAACCTGTACCCGTCCCGGAACCGGTTGAGCCGGTGTTGCCAGTGTTGGAGCCGGTGCTCGTCTCGGTACCGGTTGAGCCGGTGCTGCCAGTGTTGGAGCCGGAGCCCGTTTCGGTACCGGTGGGGCCGGTGCTGCCAGTGTTGGAGCCGGTGCCCGTCCCGGAACCGGTGGAACCCGTGCCACCAGTGTTGGAACCTGTACCCGTCCCGGTACCGGTGGGGCCGGTGCCGCCACTGTTAGAGCCAGTACCCGTCCCGGAACCGGTTGAGCCGGTGCCGCCAGTGTTGGAGCCGGAGCCCGTCTCGGTACCGGTGGAACCCGTGCCACCAGTGTTGGAACCTGTACCCGTCTCAGTGCCAGTAGAGCCAGTGCCGCCAGTGTTGGAGCCAGTGCCCGTCTCGGTACCGGTGGAACCCGTGCTGCCGGTGTTGGAACCTGTACCCGTCTCGGTGCCGGTTGAGCCGGTGCTGCCTGTATTGGAACCAGTGCCCGTCTCGGTGCCGGTTGAGCCGGTGCTGCCAGTGTTGGAACCTGTACCCGTCCCGGAACCGGTGGAGCCAGTGCCGCCAGTGTTGGAACCTGTGCCCGTTTCGGTACCGGTGGGGCCGGTGTTGCCAGTGTTGGAGCCAGTGCTCGTCTCGGTACCGGTTGCGCCGGTGCTGCCGGTGTTGGAGCCAGTGCCCGTCTCGGTGCCGGTCGAGCCGGTGCTGCCAGTGTTGGAGCCGGTGCTCGTCTCGGTACCGGTTGAGCCGGTGCTGCCAGTGTTGGAGCCGGAGCCCGTCCCGGAACCGGTTGAGCCGGTGTTGCCAGTGTTGGAGCCGGTGCTCGTCTCGGTACCGGTTGCGCCGGTGCTGCCAGTGTTGGAACCTGTACCCGTCCCGGAACCGGTTGAGCCGGTGCCGCCAGTGTTGGAGCCAGTGCCCGTCTCGGTGCCGGTTGAGCCGGTGCTGCCAGTGTTGGAGCCGGTGCCCGTCCCGAAACCGGTGGAACCCGTGCCACCAGTGTTGGAACCTGTACCCGCCTCAGTGCCGGTCGAGCCGGTGCTGCCAGTGTTGGAGCCGGTGCCCGTCCCGGAACCGGTGGAGCCAGTGCTGCCAGTGTTGGAGCCGGTACCCGTCCCGGTACCGGTGGGGCCGGTGCTGCCAGTGTTGGAACCTGTACCCGTCCCGGAACCGGTTGAGCCGGTGCCGCCAGTGTTGGAGCCGGAGCCCGTCTCGGTACCGGTGGAACCCGTGCCACCAGTGTTGGAACCTGTACCCGTCTCAGTGCCGGTTGAGCCTTTGCCGCCGGTGTTAGAGCCAGTGCCCGTCTCGGTACCGGTGGAACCCGTGCTGCCGGTATTGGAGCCGGTGCTCGTCTCGGTACCGGTGGAACCCGTGCTGCCGGTATTGGAGCCAGTGCCCGTCTCGGTACCGGTGGAACCCGTGCTGCCGGTATTGGAGCCGGTGCTCGTCTCGGTACCGGTGGAACCCGTGCCACCAGTGTTGGAGCCGGTGCTCGTCTCGGTACCGGTGGAGCCGGTGCTGCCAGTGTTGGAGCCGGAGCCCGTCTCGGTACCGGTGGAACCCGTGCTGCCGGTATTGGAGCCGGTGCTCGTCTCGGTACCGGTGGAACCCGTGCTGCCGGTATTGGAGCCGGTGCTCGTCTCGGTACCGGTGGAACCCGTGCTGCCGGTATTGGAGCCGGTGCTCGTCTCGGTACCGGTGGAACCCGTGCTGCCGGTATTGGAGCCGGCACCCGTCTCGGTACCGGTGGAACCCGTGCTGCCAGTGTTGGAGCCAGTGCCCGTCTCGGTGCCGGTCGAGCCCGTGCTGCCAGTGTTGGAGCCAGTGCCCGTCTCGGAGCCGGTCGAGCCAGTGCTGCCAGTGTTGGAGCCTGTACCCGTCTCGGTGCCGGTAGAGCCTGTGCTGCCGGTGTTGGAGCCAGTGCCTGTCTCGGTACCGGTCGAGCCAGTGCTGCCGGTGTTGGAGCCAGTGCCTGTCTCGGTACCGGTCGAGCCAGTGCTGCCGGTGTTGGTTCCAGTACCCGTCTCGGTACCGGTCGAGCCGGTGCCGCCGGTGTTGGCACCGGTGCCTGTCTCGGAGCCGGTCGAGCCAGTGCTGCCGGTGTTGGTTCCAGTACCCGTCTCGGTACCGGTCGAGCCGGTGCCGCCGGTGTTGGAGCCTGTACCCGTCTCGGTGCCGGTAGAGCCAGTGCTGCCGGTGTTGGAGCCAGTGCCCGTCTCGGTACCGGTGGAACCCGTGCCACCAGTGTTGGAACCTGTACCCGTCTCGGTACCGGTCGAGCCGGTGCCGCCAGTGTTGGAGCCGGTGCCCGTCTCGGTACCGGTTGCGCCGGTGCTGCCAGTGTTGGAGCCAGTTCCCGTCTCGGAACCGGTGGAACCCGTGCTGCCAGTGTTGGAGCCAGTTCCCGTGTCGGTGCCGGTGGAACCCGTGCCACCAGTGTTGGAGCCGGTACCCGTGTCGGTGCCGGTGGAACCCGTGCCACCAGTGTTGGAGCCAGTGCCCGTCTCGGTGCCGGTAGAGCCTGTGCTGCCGGTGTTGGAGCCAGTGCCTGTCTCGGTGCCGGTCGAGCCGGTGCCGCCGGTGTTGGCACCGGTGCCCGTCTCGGTACCGGTGGAGCCGGTGCTTCCGGTGTTGGAGCCAGGGCCCGTCTCGGTACCGGTCGAGCCAGTGCTGCCGGTGTTGGTTCCAGTACCCGTCTCGGTACCGGTCGAGCCGGTGCCGCCGGTGTTGGCACCGGTGCCTGTCTCGGAGCCGGTCGAGCCAGTGCTGCCGGTGTTGGAGCCTGTACCCGTCTCGGTACCGGTCGAGCCGGTGCCGCCGGTGTTGGAGCCTGTACCCGTCTCGGTGCCGGTAGAGCCAGTGCTGCCGGTGTTGGAGCCAGTGCCCGTCTCGGTACCGGTGGAACCCGTGCCACCAGTGTTGGAACCTGTACCCGTCTCGGTACCGGTCGAGCCGGTGCCGCCAGTGTTGGAGCCGGTGCCCGTCTCGGTACCGGTTGCGCCGGTGCTGCCAGTGTTGGAGCCAGTTCCCGTCTCGGAACCGGTGGAACCCGTGCTGCCAGTGTTGGAGCCAGTTCCCGTGTCGGTGCCGGTGGAACCCGTGCCACCAGTGTTGGAGCCGGTACCCGTGTCGGTGCCGGTGGAACCCGTGCCACCAGTGTTGGAGCCAGTGCCCGTCTCGGTGCCGGTAGAGCCTGTGCTGCCGGTGTTGGAGCCAGTGCCTGTCTCGGTGCCGGTCGAGCCGGTGCCGCCGGTGTTGGCACCGGTGCCCGTCTCGGTACCGGTGGAGCCGGTGCTTCCGGTGTTGGAGCCAGGGCCCGTCTCGGTACCGGTCGAGCCTGTGCTGCCGGTGTTGGAGCCAGGGCCCGTCCCGGTACCGGTCGAGCCGGTGCCGCCGGTGTTGGTTTCAGTGCCCGTCTCGGTGCCGGTTGAGCCAGTGCTTCCGGTGTTGGAGCCAGTGCCTGTCTCGGTACCGGTCGAGCCAGTGCTGCCGGTGTTGGTGCCGGTGCCCGTGTCGGTGCCGGTAGAGCCTGTGCTGCCAGTGTTGGAGCCGGAGCCCGTCTCGGTACCGGTGGAACCAGTGCCACCAGTGTTGGAACCTGTACCCGCCTCAGTGCCGGTCGAGCCGGTGCTGCCAGTGTTGGAGCCGGTGCCCGTCCCGGAACCGGTGGAGCCAGTGCTGCCAGTGTTGGAGCCGGTGCTCGTCCCGGAACCGGTGGAGCCAGTGCTGCCAGTGTTGGAGCCGGTGCTCGTCCCGGAACCGGTGGAACCCGTGTCGCCAGTATTGGAGCCAGTGCCCGTCACAGTGCCGGTAGAGCCTGTACCCGTCCCGGTGCCTGTACCTGTCTCACCCGCGGTCGTTTGTGCTGTCACGGTGCCAGGGGTGGCGAAGTTGGTGGATTCGGCGGGGGCAGCGGCGCTACGGATGGCGGTAGAGCTGGTTTGTGCGTCGGTGGCGCCAGACTGTGCAACGAAAGATTGGGATGGTGTGACCACCTGGCCGTTGTCGGCAAGCGAGGGGGGGGTCGCGTCGGTGACCTGGGCGAAGGCAGCGCCGCCGCCGACATCCACCATTCCGATACCACCCTGATCTGCGATCACGTCCGTGCCAGTGGCGACGGGCTGACTGAAATCGCCGATGGCGGCGGTTCCGGTCGGCGCGGAGCCGCTGCCCCCTGGTGTCACGGGTGCCAGGGAAGCGATACCGCCGGTGAAGCTTTCACCGATCCCGCCTTCCTGCTGGCTTCCATGATGCACGGTCCCCAGATAGGCCTGACCCTGCTGCGTCTGGCGCACGGTTTCGGCGACGGGGCGCTCTAGGGCCTTCAGGGGGCGGTCGGGCGCATCGGCGACGCTTTCCCGCACGAAGGTGGCCTTGGGGGCGGGGGTGGGCTTGTCGCCGTTGGACAGGGCCATGGGGGTATCTCCAGCCGAGAAGAGGTGGGGCGGGGGAGCCGGAAGGGCGTTGCGCGTGGGGGCAAGGATTGAATCAGCGTTCGCGGAATGCGCCGTCGATCGTCGTGTAAACCGGCTTCAGCAGGTACTGGATCAGCGACTTCTCACCCGTGGTGATGTCGGCCTGTACCGTCATGCCGGGGACCAGCACATGGTGGAGGTCGGCATTGCCGACATGGTTTGTGCCCAGCCGCACACGGGCCTGATAATAAGGCTGCTTCTGTTCATCCAGGAAGGTGGTAGGCGAGACGCTTTCCAGTTTGCCTTCCACGCGCCCGAACCGCGTGTAGTCGAAGGCCTGGATCTTCACCTTCACCGGCTGTCCGACCTTGACGAAGCCAATATCGCGCGGGGATACGCGCACATCGGCGACCAGTTCGTCATCCACGGGCACCAGCCGCGCCACAACACCACCAGGGGAAATGACACCACCAACGGTCTTCACCGGCAGTTCTTGCACGATGCCGCGGGCCGGCGCGGTGGAGACAAGGCGTTCGACCCGATCCTCCTGACCGTCCAGCATCTTTTCAAGTTCCGCCAGCTCGGTATTGACCGCGCCCAGCTTGTCCAGCGCTTCCTGGCGAAGCCGGCCGTCCAGCTCTGCCAGTCGGGAGGCATTGCCGTTCAGGTTGCTGCGCGTGCCGGCGATGATGCCTTCGAGCCGCTGCCGCTCCGACATGGCGGCGGCACGTTCCCGTTCCGCCTCGATCAGCAGCAGTTTGGAGTTCAGCCCCTTCTCAACCAGATCGGCGCGCAGCGCTACCTTGCTTTCGGCAAAACCAAGGTTGGTATTGACGCTGGCCAGTTGCGCCTGGCTGGATTGCAGCAGGGAGCGCAACTCTTGTGCCTGATCGGCCAGGATTTTGCGCTGGTTGTCCCGTGCCTCGATCTGACTTGCCAACAGGCGGGCATTCTCGGCCATCAGGTCGGGATTATCGCTGAAGGCGGAGAAGTCGGGTTCTCGCCCGTCGGCAAAGGCGCTCAGACGTTCGGCCTGGGCCCGCAGCGCCCGCTGCCGGACCAGCATCTGGTCGCGGCTGGACTGGGTGGCGGCCCCTTGGAAGCGCAGCAGCGGCTGGCCGGGCTCCACCAGTTCGCCCTGACGGACCAGCATCTCGGCGACGATACCGCCCTCCAGATGCTGCACAGTCTGCACGGCACCCGCAGGCACGATCTCTCCGAAGGAGACGGCGACTTCCTGAACGGGGGTCAGGGAGGCCCAGGCGACGAAGGCGGCGACGCTGACGCCGGACAACAGGATGGCGGCGCGGGTCAGGGGGCGAACGCCGGGATCTTCAACCATCTCGTCCGTGGCGAAGGGGGCCCGCATGGCGGGTGCGGGCATGGACAGGGTGTGGGCGGTGCGCATCAGATCATCCCCTTCGGAATACGGTCCCGGACCTTGTCCGCGGTGCCGAAATAGCGAGTGGTGCCGTGTTCCAGGATCAGCACCTTGTCGGCGATCCCCAGATGGCTGCGGCGGTGGGTGGCGAAGAAGACGGTTGCCTGCTGGCGCAGCGTCTCGATAGCTGACATGAAGGCGAACTCGCCCTCGAAATCGAAGCCACTGATCGGCTCGTCCAGCAAGACCAGCGGGGCATGGCGCAGATAGGCGCGGGCCAGCGACAGGCGGGCCTGGACAGCCGTCGGCAGCGGCTTTTCATGCAGGTCGAAGCGGGTATGAAGCCCATCCTTCAACCGGCGAACCGCCTCCAGCGCACCCGCCCTGTCCAGCGCGTCCATCAGTTCATTATCGCTAGCGGTGGGGGCAGCTAGGCGCAGATTATCGGCCAGCGTACCCTGGAAGAACTGTGGGACCTGCGTGACAAAGGCGATGGAGCGGCGTAGTTGCACCGGATCGAACTGCCGGATGTCGCGTCCATCGATCCGGATGGAGCCGCCCTGCGGTGTGTAAAGGCCGCTGACCAGCTTCAGCAGGGTGGATTTGCCACCACCGCAGCGGCCGACCACGGCCACTACTTCCCGCGGGGCCACGTCGAAGGACAGATTCCCCAGCACCGGTTCGGACTCCCGGCCATAGCGGAAGGTGACACGATTGAAGGTGACACGGCCTTCGATTTGTCCACCCCGGTTGGGGCGCGCAGCCTCTGACCTTTCCGGCGAAGTGGCCATCAGCGTTTCGATCTGCTTCATGGAGGAGCGGATCTGGGTGACGCGGGCGCTGGCCGTAAAGGCGGCCTGTAAGGGACCCAGCATGCGCCAGACCAGCATCATGCAGGCAATCAATCCACCGGTGGACAGGCTTCCGGCCATCACCTGATGAATGCCGGTTAGCAGCGTGGCCAGGGCGGTCAGCGTACCCATCATAACACTGATGGTGGCCACCGTTGCCGCCGCCTGGGAATGGTTCAGGTTGGCTGCCGCTGCTTCCCGCACCACATTGGCATAGCGCTGACGCCAGATATCCAGGTCACCCAGGATGCGGATGGCCTTCATGCGCTCGATGATTTCCAGTGCCAGTTCCTGACGGCGTGCATTGGCGATGGCCGAACGGGTGACACGCTGCTGGATGATAGCATTGGCGATGGCGGCCACAATGGCATAGACGCCCACCGCCACCAGCGGGACAAGGCCCAGCCAGCCGCCCATGGCGAAAATAGCCCCGATGAACAGGAACATGAAAGGCAGATCCATGCAGGCCTGTGCCAGTGGACCGGTGAGCAGGTCGCGTACCCGGTCGATATCACGCACGCGGGCCAACTGTGCCGCGATGGAAACACGTTCGGTCATGGCACTGGGCAGGGCCAGAAGCCGCCCCAGCACAGCATTGCCCACCAGATAGCCTAGCCGTGCGCCAGCATGGGCCATGGTCCGGCTGCGGGTCCGGCGGATTATCAGTTCAAGCAGGCATGCCCCGATAGCCCCAACGCCCAGCATGACCAACAGATCCGGCTGATTGGCGGCAATGACTTTGTCATAGACAGACATCACGAACAGGGGGTTCGCCAGAGCAAGCGCATTGGCCAGCAATGTCAGCAACAGCGAGACCACCACCAGCGGCATGCCTTCGGATATGCGCGCGCGCAGCCATGGCTGCTTGTCGCCACTTGCCGCGCCGGATGGGGGCGCCAAGACGACAACCATGCCGGCGTCCAGACCTTCCTTCCGTTCCGTCCGGAACGCGCCACCGCCTTCCTGCGGCTGCAGAATGGTCAGCTGATGACCGTGCGATTCCACCAGCAGCGGGGCGCCGCTGACCGGTAGGTAGAGCAGGGGCAGACGCCGGTCGCGCCGCGTACCGTGCAGCCGGGCCAGTGTCTTCGGGCTGAAATGCCCGCCCGCCTGCACCATGGCACTGAAACCCAACCGGCCCAGCACGTCACGCAGGTCGTCCGCCGGGTCTAAGCCGGGTGCAACCGGCATCGCTTCTGCCACCTGCCGGGCCGTCACCGGCCAGCCCAGGTGCTTCAGCAGCAGTGAAAGACCTTCAAAACACGGGGTCATATCGGGGGATGCGGCAGCCGTGGCGGTTGCGGCATCGGCGCCCCAGATGAAATCAGGGGGGCGGGTGTTGGTAGCCTCCAGTGACAGGGTCATGCCTGGAACTCCTGTGTGAGGTCGAGCTTGCCGTCAGCAAGGCTGTAGATGCGGTCGGCAAGTTTCAGGACTGCTGGGCGGTGGCTGATCAGGATGACCAGGCATTCGGAGCGGACTTCGTTCAGCAGGGCGAACAGGCTGCGGTCGCCATCATCATCGACTGCTGAATTGGCATCATCGAACAGGATGATGCGGGGGCGGTTCATCAGGGCACGGGCCACGGCGATCCGCTGGGCTAGGCCGCGGGGCAGCGGCTCGGTCGCGCCATCTCCTATATAGGTTGAAAAGCCGTACGGCAGAGCATGGATGAGGTCCAGAAGGCCCGCCCGTTCGGCAGCGGCCATGGCCGCCTCCTCCAGCTCGGGGCGGAACATGGTAATATTCTCAGTGATTGTACCACGAAACAGTATTTCGTGTTGAGGGAGCAAGGCAATCGCGTGACGAAGGCTTTCCTGATCATACTCAGTCAATTCTCGCCCATCGAGAAGAACATTTCCCTTTGACGGCGTGTAAAAGCCAGCGATTAGCGACAGAAGCGTGCTTTTGCCACTGCCATTCGCGCCGACCAGGGCCACAATCTCCCCCCGACCGACCTCAAGGTCAATTCCATCCAGCAGGTTGTTTCCATTATCGAAACCGTAGTGAATGTTCGACAGGCGCAGGCGGGGTTCGGTTTCCATTGCGTCTGCTGTGCCGGTGCTACGGGCGGCAAGGGGCATGTCATGGATCTGTGCCAACTGCTGGCGGGCGATGGAGGCGGACTGCAGGCGCGACCAGAACTGCATGATGCTTTGCATCGGTGCCAGGGCGCGCCCAACAAGTAACATGCAGGCCGACAATCCGCCGACGGACAGACTGCCATCAAGAACCATCAGGCTGCCGAAACCGACCGTCGCCAGACCTGCGATCTGCACTGCAAACTGCCCCTGTTCGGCCAGATGCTGGCCGGACAGTTCCGCCGCCTGATGTTCGGTCAGCCGATCTTCCTGCAACCGCTCGTAACGGCGCAGAAGCGGCTGTTCCAGGGCCATGGCCTTAACAGATTGAATGCCGGTCAGCAGGCTGATGACAAAGCTAAGCCGCCGGTCTTCGACCTGGGTGATACGGGTCAGGGCGGAACGGGCTCGGCGCAGCGCGGGTAAGGCGGTGATGCACAGGAACAGCATACCCACCACCGGGATCGCCACCAGTGGCCCACCGATATAGAAAATCAGGGCCAGGTAGATGGCGATGAAGGGCACGTCGTACAGGCTGATCATAATCTGCCCGGAGGCAAATTCACGTAGCGTCGAAATGGAGCCAAGAAATTCCATATGCGCGCCTGACGAGTGGGACTGAAAGCTCCGAAGATCGGCGGTCATCATGTGGGACACCGCGCGGATATTCTCGCGTGTTTCGAAATTGGCACCACGCACACCGAATATACGCTGCCGCAACAGCCTTAGGGCGAAGTCTAGCGCCAATGCCAGGATTACGCCGATTGTCAGTGCAGACATTGTATCAAGTGCGTGATTGGGAATTACCCGATCATAAACCTGCAAGAGAGCAACAGGCATTGCTAATGCAAGCAGATTTATGGTGATGCTAGACAAAAGTATATATGGATCTATTTTCATTGCGACGGTGTTGTTCCGTGCCTTGACTGAAGGAACATGGGTCATGATCAATCCCCGCCCCGGTTTGGGATTACGGTGAGATTATTGACTCCATTTTTCCTTTTTCGCGAGCCGATAATGTTATCTTTGGTATATGTGAATCAGAGTCAAAATTTACACTGAGTGAGCATTTTTTCTTGCCAGTGTGAATAATATTCTTACAAAATTGCCATTTTTCTGGTATATACACATTAATAATGGTTAATAATTAATAATCTAAAGTATAGTTACTAGGTGCTATCGTATGCATAAAATGGAGCAAGCGGCTGTTGGTTTGGTCCATAAACGCTTAATTGATCCCACAATAAACGAAAAAATCCACACTCCGGCGATGGGATGAGGTTCTTACCTGTCAACCGCAGGCATTTGTCGCGTCTTTGTGGAGGGTGATGATTGATTGCGGGCGCAGGGCGCATGCCCTCTCGGCAACCCCCGCCTGCCGATGCCGCGACGGCGAGGAAGGCAATCGATTGCAGAATTCTGATTGCCCCTGTTAATTGTTATGCATGATAGTGAAGTGAGGTGGTCAGCCAAGTTGCGAATGCCGGGGGAGATGCGGTCATGATGACGCCCGAATTGCAGGAAGCGACAGGCATCCATCATTATGTCCCGACCAGTCGCGCCTTACTGCTGGCGGATCGCCTTGAAATGTCGCTGATGGATCGGGGCTGGCCTGTCGGTCACGTCCTGGGGTCGGAGTTTGACCTTGCCCGGGAACATGGCGCCACACCACCGGCCATGCGTCAGGCTCTGCGCGTTCTAGAATGGCGCGGTCTGGGCCAGATGCGAAGGGGCGCAGCAGGCGGGCTTCTTATCCAAACGCCGTCACTGGCCGTCACGGGGCGCCGGCTGATGGCGCTGCATCTGATGGCGCGCGGTGTTCCGGTCGACGCTGTGCGTGCCGCCCGCACAACCTTACTCCTGCACCTTCCCATCGGGCGGATTGATCTGGCGCCGGCGCGGAGCTTCGTGGTGGAGCTCTTTGGACATATCGAAAGCGCCTGGCAGGATGTGCAGGCGGCCCAGCCGTCCCACAACCGCGCCCCTCGCATCGCGCACCGCATCCTGCGCGACGGCTGGGGCGGCGGCGTTGAATTGGGGACCATCGATGATCTGATGGAGGCCCATTCCGCCTGCCGCGCCATCATCATCCAATCCCTGCGGATTTTGGAGAATTTGGGTGTGGCCATCGCTGTCCGTGGCCGTACAGGCGGGTTCAGGCGGATTGATCCCACGCCGGGATCGCTGGTCCGGTCGACATTGCCGCATTTCGTGGCCCACGCCATGGATATCGCGGTCTGTAACCAGTTGATCGGCATCGTGAACGAGATCAATGCAGGCCAGGCGGCGGAACGGGAGCGGGACCCGGAGCGGCTGCGCGTGCTAGCCGGTCGGCTGCAGGTGGAGGAATTACGGCGCGGAAACGTCGCCTCGCATGTTGCGCTGCTTCGGCATGTCGCGACCAGTGCGGGGAATGAGGTGTTGCATATGCTGGTCCGCTGCCTGTGGTACTACTGGCACCACAAGGTCATGCGCAACGCCTCTCCGCCGGTGATCCTGAGCACGGCGCTGGCGGGAGAGATGATTGCCGTCACGCAGCGGATCGTGGCCGGAATCCTGGCCGGCAAACCAGATGACGCCCGTTTCGCCATGGCGGAGTGCGGCGAGGTCGCCCGTGCTATCCATGGCGTCGTTAGCCGGGAGCAGGGAAATTGCTGATGGCGGAGCGACGGGGCGGTCCATTGTGACCGCCCCGCTGCTGGCCATCATGGGGCCTGACAGGTAAAGTTCTCCGCCTTCTCCGCATCCCCGGTTCCCTTGTAACGGACCGTGGTGGGATAGGCGCAGATGGGCCGCGTGCGGCCCGGCCAGGGTGACATCGGGTTGGCGATGCCGGTCAAACTGTCCGGGGCCTTGCCCTGTTCAACCCATGCAACGAGGGAGGTAAAGGCATCGATCCCATCTGTTGCCGGGCCGCCAGCGCAATGACCCATACCGGGCACGGGGAAGACGCGGACCGCTTGTGCCGCCTTCCCGCCTGTGCGCTGATTGACCTCCTGCCACCAGGCGGTAGTGTCATTGACGGAAAAGACTGGATCGGAAACTCCATGGGGCACGATCATCCGTCCGCCCCGCCGCGCAAATGCATCGATATCGGGTGAACGCGCGCCGATATCGGTCCAGGCGGAGCGCACAAAGGCCCCACCTGTGGCATTGATCTTTGCGGCATGCCGGTCGAAATCGAATGCCAGTGCATAGTCCATCAGGCCTTGCAGGCCGGGCGGCGGAAGGGTGGGCGGTGTAGTGAAGACCATGGCCAATGACGGGGCGCCCATCATCACATTGATGGCGGGGATGCGCCCGTCACCGGAACCCAGCTTCCAGACCCGCCACCCCATATCGGCCCAGCCGGCGTCCCAGGGGAAGGACGCATAGAGGTGTTCCCCCTTGCTGTTGCGGGCCCCTTCCTGCACGCGGATCAAGGCATTAACCTGGGCATTGCTCAGACACCCAGCCTGTTTGTCACCGGTACAAACAGCCTTGCGCAGAACCGGCACCACCTTCTGCGGGGTGCACGCGGGATAGTTTCCGATCAGCCCATCCGCCAAGCCATCATCGGCGTCGCAGGCATCCAGGACGGCACGGGTGACAAGCTTCAGGTCGCCATCGCTGAAACTGGCAGCCAGGCTGGCCGTGGTGACGGGCTTGGCGGCGACTGCGGCCAGGCTTTGCGTGTCCCAGGCCTCCGCCACGGCGGCACGGGGCAGGGACATGCCGGGGGCGGCGGCCACGATGCCGTCGAACAGGTCGGGATAGCGCTGTGCGGCCATCATCCCCTCCTGCCCGCCCTTGGAACAGCCTGCGAAATAGCTGTAGCGCGGGTTGGCGGCATAGAACGCACCGATCAGTGTCTTCGCCGCCCCAACCGACAGGGGCAGGGAGGTGCCGCCATAATCTGCCCGCGACTCTGGATCGAAACCAAAAGCCGGCGCACCACCGCGTTCGGGTGCGGCATTGATGGCGTTGTCATGCCCGGAATCCTGCGACAGGACCGCATAACCCTGGGCCAGGGCCGGCGCCCCCGGTCCCGTGCGGCCCAGCGCATCACCCAGTTCCCCGTTGGTGCCACCACCACCCTGCATCAGGAAACGCTGGTTCCAGGCGGCGGGCAGGCGCAGGTGGAAACGGATAGCATAGGGCTGCCCATCAATGCCTGTCCGTTCCTTAATGATGCCCACAATTTCGCAATGGGCGGGCAATTGTGGTGGCGGCCCCGGCGGTGGGGCCATGGGGTTCGGCGGTGGCAGTTTCGCAGGTCCTGCCTCATTATAGGTGGCGGACAGGATGCGTGCACCGTTGGCACCCTTCCATCCCGCCAGGGCAGCACAGCGGCCCGCAGGATCGGGAGGTGTCAGGGACGCCGACTGCGCCCAGGCCGCCGGTGTGGTCACGAGGGCAACGGTTGCCACCCCCATCATAAACAAGCGTTGCATGTTGTATCCCTTCCCTTAAAACCGTACAGAGGCGCGGACCCCATATTCGCGGGGTGCGCCGTAAAGCTCGTTATTGCCGCTTTGGCCGCTGACATAGTCCTTGTCGGCCAGGTTGCTGCCATAGGCCTCCAGCGTCCAATCCCCCATGGCCAGGGTCAGTTGCGCCGACAGCAGCCCGCGCGCCTTCAGATAATCCAGCGTCGGGGTATAGAGCAGGTTGGTCCAACGCGGCCCGACATAGGCATAGTTCAGGCGCGGGGTCAGGACCATGTCCGGTCCCACATCCAGCTCGTACTGCACACCCAGATTGTAGCTCCATTTCGGGGAAAACAGGTTGTCCCCGCCGCCCGCCGTCGTCAGGTAGGGCCGGAAGTCAAAGCAGACGGGCGGGTTGGACGCGGTGCCGGCGGGGCATTGCGGCCCATATTGCGAGAGCGAAGGCAGGGTGCGGGTATTGACCAGCGTTAACTTGTCCAGCTTGCTGTCGACATAGGCAAGGCCGCCATCGACGGAGAAGCCGCCCGACCGCGCCTGCACCTGCAGCTCTGCCCCCTTGATGGTGGCGTTGGCAATGTTGAACACGCCCGACTGACCGGTGGAGGTATCGCGGGCATCGAACTGGAAGCCCTTGTAATTCATATAGAAGATGCCGGCCTGGGTCCGCAGATGCCCGTCCAGCAGGGTCGATTTCACGCCCGCCTCATAGTCCCACACGGTTTCCGGCCCGAATTCCGATACGGCGGAATTCGAACCCCCCGGCTTGTAGCCGCGCGCGGCGAAGGCATAGACCATGGTCTCGTCATCGGCTTGCCAGTTCAGACCCAGCTTGCCCGTGACGCGGCCATCCTGGTGGCTCCCTTTCAGGTCCGCGACCTGCAAACCCGCCGGTCCGAAAATGGCGGAACCAGCGCCGATCACGACGCTACCTTCCTGTTCCGCCTTGAAATGCGAATAGCGAAGGCCCGCCTGAAGCTCCAGCGACGACGCCAGCTCATAATTGCCCTGGGCGAAGACGCCGGTGGTCACCTTGTCCGGGTACTGGTTGATATCGGTGGGATCGACGGGTGACCCGCTGCGGGTCTGAATATCCACATCGATCTTGTTACGCTGGTAATACCCACCCAGGATCCAGTCGAAAACACCGTCAGTGGGAGAGATCAGGTTGAATTCCTGGCTCCATTGCCGTTCGCGGACATACTGGTCCTGGGTCTGCGTGGCGCTTTCGCCCGCCGGGGCCGTGATGGCCGCATCTGTATCATAGAGATTATTGATCCGCTTGTTGGTGAAACCGCTGACCGACCGCAGCGTCAGGCCATTGTCGAACTCCTGGCGCAGTTCCAAGCTGGCCAGGAACGCCCGCTCATGGTTCTTCGTGGGCGCGTTATAGGTCAGTTCGCGGAAATCGGCACGGCGGTTGCTGGCAAAGGTCGTGCTGGCGATGGGGCGATAGGCGTAGCCGCCCGTTTCCTTGTCGATCAGTTCGATCTTACCCAGGGCCTGGAAGCTTCCCGGCTCCCATTTCACACCCACGCGACCCGCCTTTTCGTTGAGGCTGTCTGGCTTATTGTTGAAGCTGCCGACATCGTCGTAATAGCTGTCGCGCTTGCGGTAATTGCCGGCCACACGCACCGCCAGCGTGTCTGACACCGGCACATTCACGGCCCCCTGGCCCGTCACCTCATCATAGGTTCCATAGCTGGCCTGGGCATAGCCTTTCACACGGTCGGTCGATGGGCTTTGCGTATTGATGAAGATGGCCCCACCGGTGGAGTTGGAGCCGACCAGCGTACCTTGCGGACCGCGCAGCACTTCCACATTCTGGATGTCATAGAAACTGCTGGTGGTCAGGATCGGGGGCTGGAACACGCCATCGATATAGGTGGCGACACCGTTCGCGACGGCGGGTGATCCGCTGGCGATGCCGATGCCGCGGATATTTACCGACTGGGTCAGTCCCTGATCGGTGATGGACAGGGAAGGGGCCGCGAATTGCAGGTCGGCCAGCCGTTCCACACCCTTATCCTCCAGCGCGTCACCCGACAGGGCGGTCGCGGCGATGGGCACGGATTGCAGGTTTTCCGACCGGCGCTGTGCCGTCACCACGATCTCTTCCAACCCGTCGAAGGATGCGGGTTCGGCAGGGGCCTGCGCCCCGGCAATGGTCGGCAGGGCTGTACAGGCCGCGACGGCAACGGTCGCGAGCAGCTTCGACTTCATCTTGGTCAACCTCCCCTTTTTGCGAAGGCGCGCACGGATTTCGTGTCTGCCACCCCCGGCGTTTATTTTGTTATGAGACATTCCAATTCGCTCGGAAAAAAGCTACCGAATTGATGGTGGTGCGTTTCGGGGCCGGTGATTGATAAGCTGGGGTGTGGAACCGTTCGATGGGGCATTCGTTTCGGGCTGAGGTGCTTTGTCATGCTGTACCATTTTCCCCCCGGCCTCCAGGCACGCGTCACAAAGGCCTACACTCGACCCTATGATGATCCGATCAATGTGCGGGCGGGTGAATCGGTTGAGATTGACCTCGGCAAGAGCGCGCAGACCGACCTGTTCGGTTGGGTCTGGTGCCGGGCGCCCGACGGGCGGGAAGGCTGGACGCCGGATGCGTGGCTGGAAGGGGCGGGGGACCGGCGTACCCTGGTACGGGATTTCAACGCCATTGAATTGACCGTCGCTACCGGCGACAGGGTGCTGCCGCTTTACAGCGAAAGCGGCTTCATCTGGTGCCGTACCGATGATGACCGTCAGGGATGGTTGCCAGATGCCTTCCTTGCGCTCTCCATGTAGAGCCGAAGCCATATCAAATTTTTATGGCCTGATAAAAAATGACCATCACATTGCATGCATTTCGACTTGGCCGATAACCTGCCCTTCGAAACAACGAAATGGCGGTGCTGCGCGAATGGCACCGCCCGTGGACAGAAGGGGACCGGTGATGAGCCTTGACCGTGCGAAGATTGCGAAACTGACCCTGGCGGCCCTGCTGCTGACCAGTGCGGCACCCCAGGCCATGGCGCAGGGTAGCACCGATGAAGCCGGCATCCTGGAAGAGATCGTCGTCACCGGTTCGCGCATCGCCCGCCGCGACGCAACGGCGGTTGGGCCCATCACCACCATGACGGCGGAAGACATGATCTATGCCGCCCCCACATCCGTTGGTGACTTGCTGCAAAGCCTGCCCAGTGTCGGTGTCTCGCTGAATTCCAACGGCACACAGGGGACATCCTTCGGTGTCAGTTCCATCAATCTGCGCTATCTGGGCAGTGCGGAAGGCAGCGGCAACCGCACCCTGGTGCTGGTGGATGGGCATCGCTGGGTCAATGCCGTCGGCGGGCGCGGTTTCCGCGACTTCGTGGATCTGAATACCATCCCGCTGGGCATCATCGACCGGATCGAGGTGTTGAAGGACGGTGCCTCGGCCATCTATGGCGCGGATGCCATCGCCGGTGTCGTCAACATCCACACCAAGCGCAAGGTGGAGGGGATCGAGGCTAATATGCGCGCCGGCATCACCGAACGCGGGGATAACGAGAATGTCAGCGCTTATGTGAATGCCGGTCACGGGTTTGATCGCGGGCATGTGCTGCTGTCCGCCAGCTACACGAAATCCGAACCGATCCTGACCAGCGACCGCAAGGTCACCCGACGCGCGCTGGCGCCGCTTACGGTACCGCCGACCAGCCCGCGCGGTCTGTTTGTGCTGCCGGGTTTGGCCAATAACAGCTATTTTGGCACCCCCGCCGCCTTCGCCAATAATGCCGCCAACGCGATAACCCTGATCCCCGGCACCAGCAGCATCGGGACAGGCGCGGCAGCCGATAGCAGCTTCCGCGTCGCCACGCTGGTGGCGGATGATTATAACACCATGACCCAGGGCATCTATGCGACGGGTCCGGCGGAACGTGCGGGCCTGTTCGGGCGCCTGACCTATGACCTGTCCGACAGCGTCACGGGCAAGGTGGAGGCCCTGTACAATAACCGCAAGTCCAGCCAGCGTTTCTCGCCCTTCCCCCTGGATATCCGCGGTTCCAACGGTTTCAGCATCTCCCGCGATCAGGCCTTCAATCCGTTCGGCACGGCCAATGGTGTTCCCGCCGCCAATGCCCTGGCCTTTTCCGGCTCCACCTTCCGCATTCAGCGCGTACCGGTGGAGGTGGGCAACCGCGACAATATCCAGGAAGTGGATACCTATCGTCTGGCCGGTAGCCTGGAAGGAACGTTCGATCTGGCCGGTGCATGGCGTTGGGATGCGTTTGCATCCTACTCCAAGAACAAGGCATCGTTCGATGCCGTCAACCAGATCAATCTGGAAAACGTCTACCGCTCCCTGGTCTCGCCCGCCATCTGCGCGGCGGCGGCGGGCTGTGTGCCACTGAATATTTTCGGTACCATCACGCCGCAGATGGCCGACTATATCCGCTACAACGCCCATGATGAAAACGGCGCCAGCCAGTATGATCTGGCTGTGAATGTCTCCCGCGAGCTGTGGGAACTGCCGGCCGGCCCGCTGGGCTTTGCGGCCGGGTATGAATACCGTAAGGAAAAGGCCTACGACCTGCCCGACGCCTTTGCCGCCAGCCTGTCGACAGTCCTGCCGCTTGTGTCGGGTGCACGCCAGTCCCCGACCACGGCGCAGTCGCGCGACCCCACGCGCGGTTCCTATGACCTGCATGAAGTGTATGGCGAAGTGAATGTGCCGCTGCTGGCCGACCTTCCGGGCGCCTATCGCCTGGATGTCGATGCCGCCGTGCGTTATTCCGATTATTCGACCGTGGGCGGCAAGGCGACGACGAAGTTCGGGGTCTCTTATCGCCCGGTGGAGGATCTGCTGGTCCGCTCTACCTATTCCCAAGGCTTCCGCGCGCCGTCCATCCTGGAACTGTATCAGGGTCAGCGTCAGACGAATTTCCAGGGCGTTGATCCCTGCAATGGCGGCGGGGCCGGCAGGACCGGCTGCACCGGTGTGCCCACCGCCTATAACCAGAACCAGTTCAATGGCGGCCTGATCGCCGGCATCACGGCGGGTAACCAGAACCTGAAGCCGGAAACGGCGGACACCTACAGCGCCGGTCTGGCCGTGACACCGTCTGGCCTGCCGGGCCTGACCCTGACCGCCGACTGGTTCGAAATCAAGGTGAAGGATGCCATCGCGTCCCAGACGGCCACGCAAATCCTGACCGCCTGCGCTAATACCGGGGTCTTCTGCGAACTGGTGACCCGCGCCGCCAGCGGTGAGGTAACCCGCCTGACTCAGGCCGTGGTCAACCTCTCCCGGATTGAGGTGGAAGGCATCGACGCCACCGCCCGTTATGAATTCACCACTGATGTCGGTGATTTCGAGGTTGCGGTCGATGTCTCCTACCTGGAGAAATACCGCACCTTCGTGCCGCAGCCGGATGGCAGCATCGCCGTGGATGACCGGGCCGGCAAGGGCGACCAGCCGCGTTCCACCTTCCCCCGCTGGAAGGGACAGGCATCGGCCCGGTACAAGGTGGACAGCATCGATCTGGGCTGGAAGGCCCGCTATATCGGCTCTTCCACCGATGTTGCCGGCAATGCCATCAATGGTGGACGGACCAAGAGCATCACCTATCAGGATCTGCAACTGGGCTACACGATCCCCGACAGCGATACGCGCGTGGCGTTGGGGGTGGATAATGTGCTGGACCGGCAGCCGCCGTTATCCGCTGCCAACAACCCCATCAACTTCGACATGTACACCTATGACATCCGGGGTCGGTACTTCTATGCCACCCTGTCAACCAAGTTCTGACATGCTGCCCGGACGGACGGGTCGCGGTGCCCGTCCGTCGGATGTCTGAAGGTTCCATCATGCAGTCCACGCGTAACGATGACCGTCCCGGCTGGTTGGACCGGGTTGAACGCTGGGGCAACGCCTTGCCCGACCCGGTGTTCATCTTCCTGGGCTTCATCCTGCTGGTCATCGCCCTGTCGGTGCTGGCCGCCAGCGTCGGATGGAGTGCCGTCAACCCGGTCAGCGGTAAGCTTTTGCAGGTTGAAAGCCTGCTGACCGAGGTGAACCTGCGCCGGCTGCTGGTCGGCATGCCGACGACACTGACCGGTTTTCCGCCCCTGGGTTTGGTGCTGGTCGTGATGCTGGGGGCGGCGGTGGCCGAACGGTCGGGTCTGTTCACGGCCCTGCTGTCCGGCTCCATCGGCAAGGTTCCGCGCTGGGCATTGACGCCATCGGTGTTCATCATCGGGCTGTTGTCGCATCACGCCTCGGACGCCGCCTATGTCGTGTTCATCCCGCTGGCCGCCCTGGTCTATGCAGAGGCGGGGCGTCATCCCATGGCAGGTATCGCCACGGCCTTCGCCGCCATTTCCGGCGGCTTTGCCGGCAATGTCGTGCCGGGGCAGGTGGATGTGCTGCTGCTGGGCATTACGGAGGCCGCGGCCCGGCTGATCGATCCGAAATTCACTATGAACCCGCTTGGCAACTGGTGGTTCAGCATCGGCATCTGCCTGACCTTCGCACCCGTCGCCTGGTTCATCACCGACCGGATCGTGGAACCGCGCCTGGGGCCGTGGCGGCCCGACGCAGAAACGGCGGCTCTGGTCGTGCCGCATGAGGGGCTGACCAAGGTGCAGCGGCGTGGGCTGGCCCATGCCGGGATGGCGGCACTGGCCGTCATCGGCCTGTTCGCCGCATTCACCTTCTGGCCCGGCTTCACCCCGCTGCTGGACCGCGCGGCAGAGGGCCCGCAGCGGACCACCCCCTTCTACCGCGCCCTGATCGGCGGCTTCATGCTGCTGTTCCTGGCCTGCGGTTGGGCCTATGGCCGGGCGGTGGGGACCGTGAAATCACATCGCGATATCGTTTCTATGATGGGCCACGGCATGAAGACCATGGCCCCCTATCTGGTGATCGTGTTCTTTGCGGCCCATTTCGTGGCCCTGTTCAACTGGTCGAACCTGGGTCCCGTCATCGCTATCAAGGGGGCGGAGGCGCTGCGGACGCTGGACATTCCCCGGCCCCTGCTGCTGGTCAGCCTGCTGCTGATGTCCTCGGGCTTCGACCTGTTCATCGGGTCTGCGTCTGCGAAATGGAGTGCAATGGCCCCCGTCGTCGTGCCCATGCTGATGCTGCTGGGCATTTCGCCGGAAATGACCACCGCCGCCTATCGCATGGGGGACAGCGTTACCAACATCCTGACCCCGTTGATGTCCAACTTCCCCCTGGTGCTAGTCATCTGCCAGCGGTGGAACAAGGGGGCGGGTGTCGGCTCCGTCCTGGCCCTGATGCTGCCCTATGGTCTGGCCTTCCTGGGGGCGGGGTGTCTGTTGGTGATGGGCTGGGTTGCCCTTGAACTGCCGGTCGGGCCGGGTGCAGCCGTGGCCTACCATCTGCCCGTGGTGTCGCCATGACCATGATCATTCTGCGCGATGTGATGGTGGCGATGCGGGATGGTGTCCGGCTGGCGACCGACATCTACCTGCCGGGACCCGGTGCCTGGCCCGTCATCCTGGAACGCACCCCCTATAACAAGCACGGCACCAACCATGCCGACCGCAGTCTGGTAGAGCCGGTCCCCCGTTCCAAACCCGATATCGCGGCTGACTTCGTCGCTGCCGGCTATGCCTTTATCCTGCAGGATTGTCGGGGACGGTTCGGGTCAGAGGGGGAGTTCACGAAATATGTGAACGAGGCTGAAGACGGCATCGACATGCTGCACTGGCTGCGGTGTCAGTCCTGGTGCGATGGCCGCATCGGTACGCTGGGCCTGTCCTACAGCGCCCATACCCAGGCGGCGATGGCCAGCCTGGGCGCGCCGGGCGTTGGCGCCATGATCATGGATAGCGGTGGTTTCGCCAGTGCCTATCACAGCGGCATCCGCCAGGGCGGCGCCTATGAACTGAAACAACTGACCTGGGCCGTCAAGCATGCGGCCCTTTCCCCACGCACGGCGGCGGACCCGGAACGGAAGGCGGCGCTGGCGTCACAGGACATCCGGCATTGGATGGCGGTCAATCCCTGGCGCACCGGCTATTCCCCGGTCAGTGCCGCCCCTGAATATGAGGATTATATCGTCCGGCAATGGGCAGATGAATGTTTCAACAGCGGCTGGCAGCGACCGGGCCTCTATGCTTGTGGCTATTATGATGTGTTTCCCGACGTCCCGATTCTGCATGTCTGTTCCTGGTACGACCCCTATGCCCTGTCCACGCCGCAGAATTTCCAGGGGTTGACGGTCGGGGGACGGCAGGCGCTGGGTCGGCTGATCATGGGTCCCTGGACGCATGGACAGCGGTCCGTCGCCCATGCGGGGGAGGTGGATTTCGGCCCAGCGGCGACCCTGGACGGCAATCTGGCCCCCGATTACACGGCCCTGCGCCGGGCATTCCTGGATCACCATCTGCTGCGCCGCGCCGATGTGCCCGACCCGCTGCCCCAACCGGTCAGCCTGTTTATAATGGGCGGTGGCCCCGGCGGGCGGAATGGAGAGGGCCGGTGGCGCCATGGTGGGCACTGGCGGTCCTTTGCCGCCTGGCCGCCGGCGCAGGTGCGCTCAACTGCCTTCAACCTGTTACCCGACGGCACCTTGTCGGAAAGGCCCGGTACACCGGGCACCCGCTCCTGGGACCATGACCCGCACAATCCGGTCCCCAGCATCGGTGGGGCGGTGGCCAGCGGTGGTGCCATCATCCCGGCAGGTGCCTATGATCAGCGGGAGCGTGAGGGCTGGATGGCCTGTCCACAGCCGGGACGTGCGCTGGCGGACCGGCCCGATGTCGTGGTTTTCCGCACTCCGGCCCTGGAGAGGGACGTGACGGTCGCCGGCCCGATCAGGGCGCGGCTGTACTTGTCATCCAGCGCGGTTGATACCGACATCGTGGTCAAGCTCGTCGATGAATATCCGGCTGGCGCGGACGGCACGCCCGGCTTTGCCATGAACCTGTGCCATGGCATCATCCGGGCGCGGTTTCGTGACGGGTTTGAACAGCCGCGCCTGATGCTGCCGGGACAGGTCTATGCGTTCGAGATTGAGATGTTTCCCACCGCCAACCGGTTCCAGGCCGGACATCATATCCGGCTGGATGTGGCCAGCAGCCATTTCCCGCATTTCGATGTCAATCCCGGCACCGGTGCGCCGGCGGGTCAGGATCCCGGCATTCCCGTCATCGCCCGCAACAGCCTGCATATGGGGCCGCTGCACCCGTCCCATATCGTCCTTCCCATCCTGCCGGACGATGCCTGATACGGGGGTGTGGGCATGAGTGCGGATGGACCCGATTTCGGCCTGCGGGCCCTGCGCGCCTTTCACGCCATTGTGAAGACGGGATCGGTGACGGCGGCGGCCACCGATATGGGCCTGACCCAGCCCGCCGTCAGCCGCCTGCTGGCGCAGTTCGAACAGACAATCGGCTTCGACCTGTTCTACCGTGACAAGGGGCGGCTGGTGCCGACGCCGGACGGGCTTTTGCTGTTTGATGAGGTGGATCTGGCGCTGGGCAATGTGGAACGGGTACGCGCCCTGGTGCGCGACATTGCGGATTTCCGGGTGGGCCAGCTGCGGCTGGTCGCCCCGCCCAGCTTTGCCGAAGGCGTGCTGCCGGACATTATCGACCGGTTCCTGACTCGCTTTCCCAAGGTCCACCTGACCATTGACAGCCGTACTGTGGAAACGGCCAAAACCCTGATCGCCACCCGCGCCGTTGATGGCGGCTTCCTGAAACTGCCCCTGGACCGGCCCGACCTGACCTCAGTCCCGGTGATCAGTAGCGGTACCGTCTGTGTGCTGCCCGCCGATCATCCGCTGGCGGCCCGCGCCTGGCTGGACCCCAAAACCCTGAAAGGTGTGCCGCTCGTCTTGCTGGGTCTGGGCCGCCTGTCACGCGCCCACATTGATGCAGCCTTTGCGCGAGCAGGTGTGCGGCCGGAGGTGCGGGTGGAAACACACACCATCGGTTCCGCCTGCGCCCTGGCCGCGCGCGGTATCGGCATTTCCATCGTGAATGAGATGCTGGCCCGATCCTATCTGGGCGACCGGCTGGTGGTGCGGCCCTTTCGCCCCGACCTGCGCCACGACTATGCCTTTGTGACCTCATCCCTGGTGACGCCATCCCGTCTGGCGCAGGAATTTCTGCTGGAGGTGCAGCGATCCCTGGCCTGATAAAGATCGCCTCATGAAAAAACCCGCTCCGATCCGGAGCGGGTTTGTCTTTACCTGCGAATTTAACCGCTGACCGGGCTCAGAACTTGTACCCCGCCGTCAGCGTCCAGGTGCGCGGCTCCGCCACCGCGATGGCGGCATTGCTGGGCGCGGTGGTGAAGTAGCTTTCGTTGGTCAGGTTCTTGCCGGCCAGGGTCAGGCTCCAGCTGTCATTCTCCGACACCAGGGCGACGGCGCCATTGACCAGCCCCACCGTCTCCGTCCGGATCAGGTTGGCGACGGTGGAGTAATAATCATCCTGATACTGGTAATTGGCCGACAGCCGCACCCGCGCCTGATCCTGCCAGAAGGCCGGAGTTTCATAGGTGAAGCCCGTCTGGATGCTCCAGGGCGACACCAGTGGCAGGTGCTTGGCACCCGAGGTCGCACTGTCGGACAGCGGGTTCTTCGATTTGTACTTGTCGTCCATCAGACCCAGATTGGCGAACAGGTCCAGGCCTTCCGCCGCTTTCAGGGTCAGTTCCAGTTCCACGCCATCGACGCGGGCATTGCCAATATTCTTGATGGCATAGGAACCGGCGGCCACCTGTTCGGTCTGCTGCAGGTCGTACAGATCGTTGCGATAGACGGACAGGTTGGCGCGCAGGCGGCCATCCAGACCCGTTACCTTCAACCCGCCTTCATAGGCCCACACGGTCTGCGGATCATAGACGGTGCCGAACACCACCGGATTGGCAACGGCCAGCCCGTTGAAGCCGCCAGCCTTGAACCCGCGCGATACCGTGGCATAGGCGAAGACATCGTCGGTGATCTTGTAATCGGCCCCGACCTTGGGCGACCAGGAGCTGAATTCCGGCTCCCGCTTCACCGGCACCAGAGCGATGGCCGGACCTGGCGCGAAGGGCAAATAGTTCTGGATGGTGCCATCCAGCTTCTTCTTGTCTTTGGTATAGCGTAGGCCACCGGTGACGGACAGGCGGTCATCCACCTGATTGGTGCCCTGGACAAAGGCGGCATAGCTGTCGGTGGTGGTGTCGATGGTCTGCGGCAGGACGGACATGGTGAAGAACTGGCCCAGCACCAGCTGGTCCTTCAGCACCTGATGGCTTTCCTCCCGGAAATAATACAGCCCGGTGATCCAGTTCAGCTTGCCGTCCAGCCCATCGCCCTGGAACTGGATTTCCTGGCTGTACTGATCGGTGCTGCCACGCCCGTCACGCACCAGACCGTTGGGACGATAGGTGCCGTCAGGGTTGCGGATGCCGCCCGACAGGTCGAAGACGAAGCCATCTTGGGTGCCGACAAAGGCGGAGATGGATCGCACCGTCACATCACCCCATTCGGCACTGATATCCAGCGACACCGCCGTCTGGTCGGTATAGCCGTCCGGATTGGTGGTCGACAAGCTGACAAAGCGCGAACCGGCGCGCGGAATGGCGTCCGTCGTGGAGACGGCGTTGGCGGCCAGGGTGGGGTAGGTGCCGGCGAAGGTGACGGGGACCAGATTGGCCGGGCCGTCATTGCGGTCCTTGGTATGGGTGACCGACAGGGTGGCCTTCAACCCTTCGTGCCCATAGAAATGCAGCTTGCCGCGCAGGGCCAGGTTCTCCTGCCCGAACACATCCTTGTCCAGGGCCTGATTGTACACATAACCATCCTGGTCGCGGTACAGCACGGACAGGGACGCACCCAGCGCATCGTCGATCACGTCGCCGCCCCAGGAGGCGGAGCCATAGACCAGATCCTGCGAGCCGACGCCACCCTGCACCTCGGCCCATTCATCCTCGCCCGGCGTACGGGTAACGATCTTGATGGCGCCGGAGAAGGAGTTGCGGCCATAAAGCGTGCCCTGCGGCCCGCGCAGCACCTCCACCCGCTGAATATCGGCCAGTTCCATGTTCGACCCGGCCAGACGCCCGCGATAGACATCATCGACATAGAAGGCGACAGCGGATTCCGAGGTGACGAGGCCGCCCGACTGTTCGGTACCGCCGCGCAGGCCGACCTGCAGGGTGGAACGGCTGGCCGTGACGGGCATCATGATCAGGCTGGGCACAACAGCGGCCAGATCCTCGGCACTGCTGACATTCTGCTCGGCAAGGGCATCGGCGGTCAGGGCGGTGACAGCGACAGGCGTAGTCTGCAGCGACGTCTCGCGGCGCTGCGCCGTGACGATGATTTCGTCCAGGATCAGGCTGTCGCTCTGGGCGAGGGCGGGTAGAGCAGTGGCGGCGATGGTGGTTGCCAGCAGCAGCGAACGGCCGGTATTGCGGGTGCGGAACATCAGGTGTCTATCCTTGGTCGAAGGGTCACAATACCGGGCGGTCACAGGACCATGCACACGGTCTTGATTTCCAAATAATTCTCGATGGCACCAGCGCCGCTTTCGCGGCCCCAGCCCGATTGTTTGAAGCCACCGATAGGCAGCGCCACGTCCCAGAAGGAATGGCAGTTCACCCAGACCGTGCCGGCGCGGATGTCTGACGACAGGCGATGGGCTGCCGACAGATCCTGGGTCCAGACGCTGGCCGCCAGGCCGAATTCCGTGTCGTTGGCTGCGGCCACAACCTCTGCCACATCATCAAACGGAGCGGCGACCACCACGGGGCCGAACACTTCCTCACAGACGATGGCGGATTTCGGATCGGCATTGGTGATCAATGTCGGTTCTATGAAGGTGCCCGCCGGCCCCTTCTGCCCACCGCCCGTGACCAGGGTGGCCCCATCGGCCACGGCCGCATCGATATAGGCCTTCACCCGGTCGGCCTGCCGCTTGCTGACCAGCGGGCCCATCTGCGTATCGGGCGAAAGGCCATGGCCCAGGCGGATGCCGCGCGCAATCTCCGCCACGCCTTCCACCACCTTGTCGAAGATCGACCGGTGGACATACAGCCGCGACCCGGCCACACAGACCTGTCCGCCATTGAAGAAGATGGCGTTGGCGGCACCGGCGATGGCGGCGTCCAGATCGGCATCCGGCATGATGACGACGGGCGACTTGCCTCCCAGTTCCAGGGTCACCTTCTTCAGATTGCCCTTGGCCCCGTCGAGGATGGCGCGGCCGGTCTGGGTGGAGCCGGTGAAGGCCACCTTGTCCACCTGTGGATGTGCGGCCAGGGCGGCACCCACCACCGACCCCAGGCCGGTGACCACATTCACCACGCCCGCCGGCACGCCGGCTTCCACCAGCAGTTCCGCCAGACGCAGCGCGGTCAGCGATGTTTCCTCCGCCGGCTTCAACACGACCGTACAACCGGCGGCCAGGGCCGGGGCCAGCTTCATGGCATGCATGATCAGCGGGGAATTCCAAGGGGTGATGGCAGCCACCACACCCACCGGTTCCTTGGTGGTATAGGCCGCGACCCGCTTGCCCGCCGGTTGGTAATTGATGCTGGACGGGATCGTATCGCCCGTCACCTTGGTGCACAGCCCGGCAAAAAAGCGGAACTGTTCGGCGGCCATGGGGATTTCGGCCCAGCGGCCGACATACAGCGCCTTGCCTTGGTCCAGCGTCTCCAGTTCCGACAATTCATCGATATGGGCGTCGATCAGGTCGGCGATGCGCCACAGCAGGCGGGCGCGGATGGCGGGCGTCATGGACCGCCATTGGCCATCGTCGAACGCCTTGCGCGCCGCCGCAACCGCGCGGTCGACATCGCCGGCATCGGCGGCGGCGATCTGGGCCAGCACCTCACCGGTAGCGGGGTTAATGGTGGAAAGGGTGCGGCCGACCGCCGGGTCCACCCATTGCCCGCCGATCAGTAACTGATGGCGGGGCTTTTTCAGCCATTCGCGGACAGTTTCCTGTGCCGGCGCAATGTTCTCGATCTGCATATCCCGTATCTCCCAGGTTCCGTCAGAGCTGCCTTGGCGGGCGTTGTTGTTCTGGGAGGTAATTGTGGGCAAGGAAACAGAGTGTGGCAGGCGATATCTCGCCTTTATCCGCTGTGTGGCGATAAAAGTAATTTTGATCTGTTCTGTCGCAAGGCTGCGACAAATTTGTGCATCAATTGTCCATTAGTCATTTGACCACGTGGCGGACAGCGAGACCCGTCATTCTGACGTCGGTTTCTTTCCATGGCAGGCTTCGTGGAAACTTCAACCACTGAATGATTGGCGTTGCCGATATTCCTGCAAGAGGGAAGTCCATGTCGAAAAACCGGGTAATGATGCCGTCTCTGGTCGCTGGCCTCTGTTTGGTCAGCCTGTCTTGTTCCGCTGTCGCCTTGGCGGCGGGGGAGGGCTGGCGCAATCCGTCGCTGTCGCCTGATGAACGGGCCCGGTTACTGGATGCGGAACTGACGCTTGATGAGCGGATCGGCCTGCTGCATGGACCGATGGCGCTGACTTTTCCCGGTGGCCCGCCCATTCCGGCGGGATCGGTCGGCGGGGCCGGCTTCATCCCTGGCGTGCCGCGTCTGGGCATTCCAGCGCTGACTGAAACCGACGCCAGCCTGGGCATTAGCAATCCCGGTGAGGTGCGGCCCGGCGACACGGCCACCGCCCTTCCGGCCAGCTTGGCCCTGGCCGCCAGCTTCAATCCCAGGCTCGCCTATGAAGGTGGGGCCATGATCGCCAAGGAAGCGGCGGCCCGAGGCTTCAACGTGCTGCTGGCCGGTGGCGTCAACCTGGCCCGCGACCCGCGCAATGGCCGCAATTTTGAGTATCTGGGGGAGGACCCATGGCTGGCTGGCACCCTAGCCGGGGAAAGCATCAAAGCCATCCAGGACCAGAACATCATCTCCACCGTTAAGCATTTCAGCCTGAACGGGCAGGAGACGGGCCGTTTCTACGCTAACTCCATCATCAAGGAGGCCGCGCATCGCGAAAGCGACCTTCTGGCCTTCCAGATCGCCATCGAAAAGGGCCAGCCCGGCTCCGTCATGTGCGCCTATAACCTTGTGAATGGCGACTATTCCTGCGGCAACGACCATCTGCTGAATGGCGTGTTGAAGGGGGATTGGGGCTACAAGGGCTGGGTCATGTCGGACTGGGGGGCGGTTCACGCCACCGACTATGCCATAAAGGGCCTGGATCAGCAGTCGGGCGAGCAACTGGACCAGAAGGTCTGGTTCGGCGAACCGCTGAAGCAGGCGGCCCTGGCCGGCACGGTGCCGGAGGCGCGTCTGTCCGACATGTCGCGCCGCATCCTGCGCTCCATGTTTGCCGCCGGCCTGTTCGACGGCAAGCCGGTGAAGCCCCAGATCGACGCCGCGGCCCATGCGGCGGTGGCCAAGAAGGTGGCCGACGAAGGCATCGTGCTGCTGGCCAACAAGGGCATCCTGCCGCTCAACGGCGCGGCCGGGAAAAAGATCGTGCTGATCGGCGGGCACGCCGACGCCGGTGTCCTGTCGGGTGCCGGGTCGTCGCAGGTCACGGCTGTCGGCGGCAATGCCCGCGTGGTGCCGGTGGGCGGTGACGGGCCGATGGCCATGTGGGGTCGCCAGGTATTTCATGCTTCCTCCCCGCTGAAAGCTCTGCGCGCTGCGCTGCCAGACGCCACCATTACCTTTGCGGATGGTCGCTATCCCGCAGAGGCTGCTGCTGCTGCCAAGGCCGCCGACATCGCCATCGTCTTCGCCAACCAGTGGATGGCCGAGGCGCTGGACGCCTATGACCTGTCTCTGCCGCAGGGCCAGGACGAGATGATCCAGGCAGTTGCTGCCGCCAATCCCAACAGCATCGTGGTGCTCCAGACCGGTGGCCCGGTGCTGATGCCCTGGCTGGACAAGGTGGGAGCCGTGGTCGCCGCCTGGTACAGCGGGCAGAAGGGGGGTGAGTCTATTGCTGATGTGCTTACCGGTAAGGTCAATCCTTCGGGCCGCCTGCCGCTGACCTTCCCGGCCAGCCTGGACCAGTATCCGCGCCGCGACCTGCCCGGCTGGGGCCTGCCCAAGAAGCAGCAGTTCGACGTGGTCTATGAGGAAGGGGCCGATGTCGGCTATCGCCGCTTCGCTGCCCTGGGCATGAAGCCGCTGTTTCCGTTCGGCCACGGTCTGTCCTACACCAGCTTTGCCTATGACAAGCTGTCAGTGAAGGGCGGGGACACGCTGACCGTCAGTTTCCGCGTCACCAACACCGGCGCTGTCGCCGGCAAGGATGCGCCGCAAGTCTATCTGACCGGGGCCGGTGGGGTGAAGCTGCAGCGCCTGATCGGCTTTGACAAGGTCGATCTGAAGCCGGGGGAGACGCGCACCGTGACTCTGAAGGCCGATCCGCGGCTGTTGGCCAGCTTTGACGAGGCCGGGCGCCTATGGCGGATCGCGGGCGGGGCCTATGAGGTGACGGTGGGGCCATCGGCGGAAAAGGCCGCCCTGATCGGTACCGCGAAGGTTACTAAACGCGTGATGAAGCCGTAAACAGGGCAGGGGCCGGCGATATTTCGCCGGCCCTTTGCCTTTCAGTGCTTCGCCAACTGCGCAATCGCCTCTTCAAGGCCGATCACGTCGGCATATTTGGCGTTCAGGTCGAACAGGTTGGCGTCATGCACGCGGGCATCGCGGTCGCCAACGGCGTCGCGTACCACGAGCGGCACGAACCCATGCTGGCAGGCATCCAGGGCCGAGGCGCGGACACAGCCAGAGGTCGACAGGCCGGAGATCAGCAACGTGTCGATACCGCTGGACGCCAGGGTGGAGGCCAGCGAGGTGCCGAAAAAGGCGCTGGCATATTGCTTGGTGATTACCGGCTCGCCTGCCGCCGGCTCCAGCCCCTCTGCGAACGAGGCCC